>NZ_JBEYTZ010000030.1:0-115928 GCF_040643215.1 Streptomyces sp. NPDC047315
GGCCGTTGTGGTTGGGGTCGTTGAAGTCGAATATCGGGCATGCGCAGGCGGCGGCGGGTGTGGGTGGGGTGATCAAGATGGTGGAGGCGATGCGGCATGGAGTGTTGCCGCGGACGTTGCATGCGGAGGTGGCGTCCGAGCATGTGGATTGGGGTTCGGGTGGGGTGCGTCTGTTGGCGGAGGCGCGGTCGTGGGAGGTGGTGGAGGGTCGGCCGCGTCGTGCGGGGGTGTCCTCGTTCGGGATCAGCGGCACCAACGCCCACGTCATCCTCGAACAACCCCCCACCCCCACCACACGGGTCGATATGACCGAACCCCGAGACGACGCCCCTGACGGCGCCGGCCTCCCCGTGCTCCCCTGGCTGGTGTCGGCCGGCTCGCCGCAGGCGCTGACGGAACAGGCCCGACGGTTGCACGCGCACGTGGCTGCCGCGTCCGAGGACCCGCTCGACGTCGCGTACGCGCTCGCCACCGCCCGTGCCGCACTGGACCACCGCGCCGTCGTCCTCGGCCGGAACCGGGCCGAGTTGCTGGCCGGCCTCGAAGCGCTGGGGGCCGGAAGCCCCGGCGCTGACGTGCTCCGGGGCACACGCGGCCGAGGTCGGACCGCGTTCCTCTTCCCCGGCCAGGGCAGCCAGCAGCTGGCCATGGGCCGCGAACTTTACGAGCGGATTCCCGTCTTCGCCCGGGCCCTGGACGAGGTGTGCGCCCTGCTCGACGGCGGACTGCCCCGCCCCCTCCTTGACGTTCTCTTCGCCCCCGAAGGAACACCCGAAGCCGCCCTCCTCGACCGTACGGAGTTCACCCAACCCGCACTCTTCGCCGTCGAGGTCGCCCTCTGCCGGCTGTTGGATTCCTGGGGCGTACGGCCCGACTTCGTGGCCGGGCACTCGATCGGCGAACTGGTCGCGGCGCACGTCAGCGGGCTGCTGACGCCGGAGGACGCGGCGGCCCTGGTGTGCGCCAGGTCCCGGCTGATGCAGGCCCTTCCCGACGGCGGTGCGATGGTCGCCGTGGAGGCGGGCGATGACGAGGCGACACCTCTGCTGGTGCCGTGGTCGGGCCGGGCCTCGGTGGCCGCGGTCAACGGACCCCGTGCGATCGTGCTCTCCGGCGACGACGACGCCGTCAGTGCGGTGGCGCAGGCGCTCGCCGCACGAGGCCGGCGGACCCGACGCCTCACCGTCTCCCACGCCTTCCACTCGGCGCGCATGGACGGCATGCTGGCCGAGTTCCACGAGGTGGCAGCCGGACTCTCCTACCGGACCCCGCACACGCCCCTCGTCTCCAACCTCACCGGCGAACTCGCCGACGCGACCCTCCTCACCAGCCCGGACTACTGGACACGGCACGTCCGTGAGACCGTCCGGTTCGCCGACGGGCTGCACGCCGTCGCCCGGGCGGGCGCGACGACCTTCGTGGAGGTCGGACCAGGCGGCACCCTGAGCGCGATGGTCGAGACGGCCCTCGACGGCGATCGGGACAGTCCCCCCGCCGCCCTCACCCTCTCCCGCACCGCCCCTCTCACCGTCCCCCTGATGCGCCGCGACCGGCCGGAGTCCAGCACCGTCGTGCAGGGCCTCGGCATGCTGCACGCCGCGGGCGTCCCGGTCGACTGGCGGAAGTTCTTCGCGGGCAGCGGAGCCCGCGGGGTCGAACTGCCCACCTACGCCTTCCAACGCGAACGCTACTGGCTGGGCCCCGACACCGGACGCGACCCGGTCGACGGACCGGGTGCGCACCCGACCGGACACCCCCTGCTCGGCGAAGCCGTCGAACTGGCCGACGGGAAGGGCACGTTGTTCATCGGACGCGTGTCGTCCCGGGCCCTGCGGCAGCTCGCGGAGCGCCACGGCCCAGGGGACGGCGAACTGTCGGCCGGGGCACTGGTGGAGCTGGCCTCGCACGTCGGCGAGCAGGTCGGCGCGCCCACCGTCGAACACCTCGTACTGCACGTCCCCCTGCTCCTGTCCGCCCGGCAGGAGAACCACCTCCAAGTCACGGTGGGCGCACCGGGCACGGCGGGTCCCCGGGGCCGCTCCCTGACCGTGCACGCCCGGGGCGAATCCGCCGAAGCGCCCTGGACCCTGCACGCCGACGGCGCGTTGGGGCCGGAAGACGAGCCGCCGCCCGCTGCGACGCCACCCGCCGGAGCCGTCTCCGTGCCGCTGCCGGACCAACCGGCTGGCGACGGCTACGCGCTGCACCCCGCGCTCTGGGACGAAGCACTGCGCCACCATCCGTTCACGGCCGGCGAGGGCGCGGCGCTGCTGCCCGCCGAGTGGCGGGGGGTGCGGATCCACACGCCCGGCGCCGTTCCCGTACGGGCGCTGGTGACGGCGACCGGGGAGGACACGGTTGCGGTGCGCCTGGAGGACGGGCAGGGCGAACCGGTCGCCACGGCCGCCTCGGTCGGCTACCGGGAGGTCTCCGATGCGGAGCTGGCCGCCGCCTCGATCGCCAACGCCGATGCGCTGTTCCGCGTCGGGTGGCGGCCACTGGTCGGAGCGCCGCCCGAGGAGGCCGTCCGTTGGGCCGTGCTCGGGGAAGGCGACGGCGTCGCCGACCTCGCCGGGCCCTCATCGGACGACGGATCCGCTGACCCGAGGGCCGTGCCGGACGCCGTCCTGGTCCCCTGGCCGCGTACCGCCCATACGGGTACCGGGGCAGGTGCTCGTACCGCCGCGCGCCGTGCGCTCGCGCTGGTCCAGGGCTGGCTCGCCGACGAACGGCACGCCCGGAGCCGGCTCGTCGTGGTCACCAGCCGCGGTGCACAGACCGATCCGACGGACGACGTCGACCCCGTGGCGGCGACCGCCCGCGGCCTGCTCCGCTCGGCCGCGGCCGAGCACCCGGACCGGATCGTGCTCATCGACACCGACACCGACACCGACGTCGACGCTGAGGTCGACGCTGAGGTCGGCACCGACCTTGAATCGGCCGTCTGGCGCGGCATCCCGCTCGCCACGCTCACCACGGCCGTCCTCTGCGGTGAACCCGAGACCGCCGCACGAGACGGCCGGCTGCTGGTCCCACGGCTCGACCGCTTCGCCACCAAGACCACGCCGGCCCCCGTCCCCGTCTTCCACCCCGGCGGCACCGTCCTGATCACCGACGGCACCGGAGCCCTGGGCCGTCTCTTCGCCCGCCACCTGGTGGAGCGTTACGGCGTACGCCGCCTCCTGCTCGTCAGCCGACGGGGGCCACAGGCCGACGGAGCGCACGAACTGCGGGCCGAACTCGCCGCCCTCGGCGCGCACGCCGACCTCGCGCCCTGCGACGTCGGCGACCGGGCGGCGCTCGCCGGGGTGCTGGCCGCGATCCCGCCCGAGCACCCGCTGACCGCCGTCGTACACGTCCCGCACACTCCGGACGACGGGCGCGCCGAAACGCCGGTCGACGCGCTCGACCCGGACCGGCTCGACACCGCACTGCGCCCCGAGGCCGACGGCGCACGGCACCTGCACGACCTCACCCGCGACCTCGACCTGACGGCGTTCGTGCTGTTCTCGGACGCGACCGGCGCCCTGGGCGACCCCGGCCGCGCCGACCACGCCGCGGCGAACGCCTACCTGGACGCCCTTGCCGGACACCGCACGGCCCTCGGACTGCCCGCGACCGCGATCGCCTGGGGGCCCTGGGAGCCCCGGGACCTCACGAACGGAACGGAGCCGGACGGTGCCACCGCCGCGCACCGCCTCCGCCACCAGGGCTACCGACCGCTGTCACGCCGCACGGGCACGGCGCTCTTCGACGCCGCGCTGTCCGTTGCCGCGCCGGGCGGCGGGTACGTCGCCGCCTCCCTGGACCTCCTCGCGACGGGCGCCCGCGGCCTCCTGCCGGCGCTGCTGCGCGACCTCGCCGCGGAACCGGCGCGCGGGGCGCCGGCGACGGAGCCCGCGCCCGGAACCCTCGCGCGCCGGCTGGCGGGAGCGGACGAAGACGAGCGGCACCGCATCGTGCTCGACCTGGTCCGCGCCCGGGCCGCCGACGTGCTCGGCCACGGCGACCCCGGCTCCGTCGAGGTCGAACGCCCCTTCCAGGAGCTGGGTTTCGACTCGCTGACCTCCATCGACCTACGGAATCGGCTCAGGGCGGAGACCGGTCTGCCGCTGCCCGCGACCCTGGCCTTCGACCACCCCTCGCCCATGGCGCTCGCACGCCACCTCCTCGCCCTGACCGCCCCGGCGCAGTCGCCCGGAGCGACCACCGTCCTGGACGGACTGGCCGAACTCGAAGCGGCGCTCTCGGCCGCCGGGCCCGACGCGGTGGACCGCGGCGCCGTCACCGAGCGGCTGCGGGTGCTGCTCGCCAAGGTCGCCCCGCCCCCCGACGGCGCCGCCGCCCCCGCCCCGGTGACCGGCATCGCCGACGCGTCCGCCGACGAGGTCCTCGACTTCATCGACCGCGAACTGGGGCGCGAGGCGAACTGAGGCCGCAGGTCACCGCGCCCACCCACCCAAGGAGACGCTGGTTCCGATGCCGAGCGAAGAGAAACTGGTCGAGTACCTGAAGTGGGTGACCACGGACCTCCAGAAGTCCCGCCGGAGGGTGGCCGAACTGGAAGCGGCCAACGGCGAGCCCGTCGCGATCGTCGGCATGGCCTGCCGCTTCCCCGGCGCCGACACCGCCGACGAACTGTGGCGACTCGTCGTCGACGAGCGCGACGCGATCACCGAGTTCCCCACCGACCGCGGCTGGGACCTCGACGCGCTGTACCACCCCGACCCCGCCGAACCCGGTCGGATCTACATCCGGCACGGCGGCTTCCTGACCGGGGCGACCCGCTTCGACGCCGCGTTCTTCGGCATCGGGCCGCGCGAAGCACGAGCCATGGACCCCCAGCAGCGGGTGCTGCTGGAAACCGCGTGGGAAGCCCTGGAACACGCCGGCATCGACCCAACGACCCTGAAGGGCAGCAGGACCGGCGTCTTCGCAGGACTGGTGGAACAGAGCTACCTCGACCTGGACTGCCCGCCGGAGGTCGAGGGCTACCAGGTCACCGGCAAGCTCAGCTGCATGGCGTCGGGCCGCATCTCCTACGCACTCGGACTCGAAGGCCCCTCGGTGTCCCTGGACACCGCCTGCTCGTCGTCGCTGGTCGCCCTCCACCTGGCCGCGCAGTCACTGAAGTCCGGCGAATCCGAACTCGCCCTCGTCGGCTCCTCCTACGTCTGCGCCCACCCCGGCGGATACCTCGACGCGGCACGGGCGCGCGCACTCGCCCCCGACGGCCGCTGCAAGCCCTTCGCCGCAGCCGCCGACGGACTCGGCTGGTCGGAGGGCGCGGGACTGCTCGTGATGGAGCGGCTGTCGGACGCCCGCCGTCTGGGGCACCGGGTGGCGGCCGTGGTGCGCGGCAGCGCCGTGAACCAGGACGGCGCGTCGAACGGCCTCACGGCGCCGAACGGCCCGTCGCAGGAACGGGTGATCCGACAGGCCCTCGAACACGCCGGGCTGACGGCGGCGGACGTGGACGCCGTGGAGGGACACGGCACGGGCACCCCGCTGGGCGACCCGATCGAAGCCCAAGCCTTGTTGGCGACCTACGGCCAAAACCGGCCGGCCAAACGACCGTTGTGGCTCGGCTCGCTGAAGTCGAACATCGGACATCCCCAGGCGGCGGCCGGCGTCGGCGGGGTCATCAAGATGGTGCAGGCCATCCGGTACGGCGTGCTGCCGAAGACGCTGCACGTCGACGCCCCCACCCCCGTGGTGGACTGGACGGCGGGGAACGTCCGACTGCTGACGCAATCCCGGCCGTGGCCCGCGACGGGCGCACCGCGCCGCGGCGCGGTGTCCGCCTTCGGCGCCAGCGGCACCAACGCACACGTCGTCCTCGAACAGGCCCCGCCCGAACCGCAGGAGACGCCCCCGCCCCACCCCGAACCTGTCCGAACCATCCCCGAAAGCGCGCTCCCCTGGGTGCTCTCCGCGCGGACCCGGGACGCACTACGGGCTCAAGCCCGCCGCCTCCACGCCTTCGCCGCAGCAGACACCTCCATCGCAGCCGACACCGGCGCCGGCGCCGACGACGCCGCCGGCCCCGCCCCCCGCCGCGCCGACGTCGCGCTGTCCCTCGCCACGACCCGTACGACGATGGAATACCGCGCCGTGGTCGGCGGCCCGGGCCGCGAAGGACTGCTCGCCGGCCTCGACGCCCTCGCGAACGGCACGGAAAGCCCCCTGGTCGTCGAAGGAAGGACCGTCGGCAGCCCCGGCGAACTCGGCGGGACCGTCTTCGTCTGCCCCGGCCAGGGCAGCCAGTGGCCCGCCATGGCAAGGGAACTCCTCGACGCCTCCGACGGATTCCGGGACCGGATCGCGGAGTGCGCCGACGCCCTTTCCCCGTACGTCGACTGGTCGTTGGAAGACGTGCTGCGCGGAGCCGAGGGCGCGGCGGACCTCCAGCGCCTCGACGTGGTCCAGCCCGCGCTGTTCGCGGTCACGGTGTCCCTCGCGTGGCTGTGGCGGTCCTGCGGAGTGGCACCCGCGGCCGTCGTCGGCCACTCCCAGGGCGAGGTCGCCGCAGCCCACCTCGCGGGCGGACTCACCCTCGCGGACGCGGCCCGCGTCGTCGCCCTGCGCAGCACCGTCGCGTTGAAGCTCCAAGGCACCGGGGGCATGGCCGCCGTCGGCCTGCCGCGCGCCGAAGCCGCCGCACGGATCGAGGAGTGGGCCGGACGGCTGTGGATCGCCGTCGAGAACGGCCCCACCTCGGTCATCGTCGCCGGCGACCGGGCCGCGGTCGGCGCGTTCCTCGCGCGGTGCGCCGCCGACGGCGTACGGACCAAGAAGGGCACGTCCGACTTCGCCTCCCACTGCCCGCTCGTGGAACCCGTCAGGGACGAACTCCGCACCGCCCTCGCCCCCGTACGACCCCGCCCGGGCACCGTCCCCTTCTTCTCCACCGTCACCGGCGGCTGGCTGGACACCGACCGGCTGGACGCCGACTACTGGTACGCGAACCTGCGCGGCACGGTCGAGTTCGCCGGCTCCGCACGCGCACTTGCGGACCACGGCCACCGGGTGTTCGTCGAGATCAGCCCGCACCCGGTGCTGACCTCCTCGCTCCAGGAGAACCTGGGGGACGACGCCGTCGTCACCGGCACGCTCCGCCGCGACGACGGCGGCGTGGACCGCTTCCTGACCTCCCTCGGCACCCTCCACGTGCACGGCGGGACCGTCGACTGGGCACGGCTGCACGAAGGCCGCGGCGCACGCCGGGTCGAACTGCCGACGTACGCCTTCCAACAGCGGCGGCACTGGTACGCGACCGGCTCCCGCACGCTCGACGCCACCGGCCTCGGACTGGGCGAGACCGGACATCCGCTGCTGGGCGCGGCCGTCACCGTCGCCGGCAGCGGGCAGACCGTCTACACCACCCGACTCTCCACCCACACCCACCCCTGGCTCCGGGGCCACGCGGTCGCCGGGCGCGCCTCGCTGCCCTCCGCCGCCCTGGTGGAACTCGCGCTGCGCGCCGGCGACGACGTCGGCTGCACGGCCGTCGACGAACTCACCGTCCGGGCGCCGCTCGTACTGCCCGCGAACGGAGGCGTACAGCTCCAGCTCACCATGGACCCGCCCGACGACGAGGGCCGGGCGACCCTCGCCGTGCACGCCCGCCCCGAAGAAGGGGACGTGCGGTGGACGGCCGTCGCCACGGCCCGCCTGAGCGCACGGGGCCGCGGACCCGCCTTCACCCTCGGCGATTGGCCCCCGGCCGACGCCGAGAAGACGGACGCGGACCTCCCGGCGCGAATGGACCTCCCGGCGCTGACGGGCCTTTGGCAGCAGCGCGAGGGCACGGGCCACGCCGACGGAGCCGGCCCCGACACCACCGTCCACCACGCGGAACTGACCCTGCCCGCAGCGGCGCAGGAAGAAGCCCACCGCTTCGGGCTGCACCCGACTCTGCTCGACGCCGTGGCACGCACGGCCCTCGCGACGAGCGACCATCCCGGCACCAGCGGCACGGCCGTCCGATGGGCCGGTGTCCAGCTGTACGCCACCGGCGCCACCGCGCTGCGCGCCCGACTGACCCGCCGCGCCGACGGAACCGTGTCCGCGCTCCTCGCCGACCGCACCGGACAGCCCGTCGCCGCCGTCGCCCAGCTCACCGCCGGTCGAACCGACGGCGCAGCGGCCGGCACGTCGTTGGGCCGCGCGCACGACGCGCTGTTCCACTGCCACTGGACCCCGATCTCCCTCGTGCAGCCCGCCGCGCCCCTGCGCATCGCCGCATGGGACGGCGAAGGAGCGGCCCCGGCACGCCTAGCCGACGTCGAAGCCGTCGTCGTGGACGTGCTGTCACCGGACCCCGCAGACCCCGTCGACGCCGCGCACCGGGCGGCATGGCTGGCGCTGGCCGCGGTCCGTACCTGGCTCGCCGACGAGCGGTGCGCGGCGCTGCCCCTGGTGGTGGTGACGCACGGCGCGGTCGCCGCACGGCCCGGCGAGCAGGTACCCGACCCGGGCGCGTCGACCGCCTGGGGCCTGATCCGCTCGGCCCAGTCGGAGAACCCGGGCCGCATCGTCCTCGTGGACGTGGACGCAGAGGGCGCGGTGGGGGAGGTGGCTGGGCTCCTCCTGCTGTCCGCGGTCATCGCATCGGGCGAACCCCAAGTCGCCCTCAGGGCGGGCCGGACACTGCTGCCCCGGCTCCAACGGGTGGCCGTGCCCCACGACACCGCACGAGCCCCCTCCTGGCACCCCAAGGCCCGCAGCGGACCGCGCACCGGCAGGGGCACGGTCCTCATCACGGGCGGCACCGGCACCCTCGGCTCCCTCCTCGCCCGCCACCTCGTCGCCGAGCACGGCGTCACCGATCTGCTCCTCGCCAGCCGCCGCGGCGCCCACGCCCCAGGCGCCGCCGAACTCCGCGCCGAGCTGACCCGACTCGGTGCGGACGTCACCGTCGCCGCCTGCGACGCCACTGACCGCGACGCGCTCGCCCGGGCCCTCGCCGCGATCCCCGCGGACCGTCCGCTGACCGCCGTGGTGCACTTGGCGGGCGCCCGCGACGACGGCCTGGTCACGGCGCTGACCCCGGAGCGGCTGCACGCCGTGCTCCGCCCCAAGACGGACGCCGCCTGGCACCTGCACGAACTCACCAAGGACCTGGACCTGTCGGCGTTCGTGCTGTTCTCCTCCCTCGCCGGGGTCATCGGCGGCGCCGGGCAGTCCGCGTACGCCGCCGCGAACACCTCGCTCGACGCGCTCGCCGCCCACCGTGCCGGCCTGGGCCTGCCCGCGACGTCCGTCGCCTGGGGACTGTGGCAACAGACCGACGGTACCGGCGAGTTGACGCGGGCGGACGTCGAGCGCATCAGCCGCGCCGGCTATCCGCCCATCGGGTCCGACGAAGGACTGGCGATGCTCGACCGCGCGCTGGCGCTGGGCCACGCGCTGGCCGTGGCCACCCCCCTGGACCTCAAGGCGCTACGCGCCCGGCCCGGCGACGTGCCCACCGTGCTGCGGTCACTCGTGCGCGTCGCGGACCGGCGCACCGCGCGCAACGACGACGCGCACGGCGGCCCGATCGTCGACGGCCTCGCCGCGCTGTCGCCGGCCGAGCAGCGCCGCCGCGTCGTGACGCTGGTGCAGGAGGAGGCGAGCGCCGTCCTCGGCCGCCCCGACCCGGACGGCATCGCCGAACGACAGTCCTTCGTCGACCTCGGGTTCGACTCGTTGTCCGCCGTCGAACTGCGCAACCGGCTCGCGTCCCGCACCGGGCTGCGGCTGCCCACCACGCTGATCTTCGACCACCCCACGGCGGCCACCCTCGCCGAACACCTGCGGACCGGTCTCCTGCCCCCACCGGGCGACGCCGCCGTTCCCGACGCCGTGCCCGCCGTGCCCGCCGTGGACTTCGCGGTGGATATCACCCTCGCCGACGACGTCCGCCCGGCCGCTGAAGTACTGCGCGTGGTGGAGCACCCACGGGAGGTGTTCCTCACCGGAGCCACCGGCTTCCTCGGGGCGTACCTGCTGCGGGACCTGATGCGCACGACCGGCGCCACCGTGCACTGCCTGGTGCGCGCCGCCGACGGGCCGGCGGGCCTCGCACGGCTGGAAGCCAACCTGGCGTGGTACGGCATCCTGGGGCAGGTCGACCCCGCCCGGCTGTCCGTCGTCGTCGGCGACCTCGCACGGCCCGGGCTCGGCCTCGCCCCCGAGCGCTTCGACGAACTGGCCCGTACGGTCGACGCCGTGTACCACCCGGGGGCCAGCGTCAACTGGGTCCAGCCGTACGCCACCGTCAGGGCGGCCAACGTGGCCGGCACCGAGGAGGTGCTCCGGCTCGCCGCCCGGCACCGCACCGTCCCCGTGCACCACGTCTCCACCCTCGGCGTGTACGCGGGGCGCACCGACGTCGGCACGGCCATCGCCGTCGGCGACCCCACCGGGCCCGGCGAAACGCTGCCCACCGGCTATACCCAGAGCAAGTGGGTGTCCGAACGGATCGTCGACATCGCCCGGCGGCGGGGGCTACCCGTCGCCGTCTACCGGATCGACCTCGTCTCCGGCGAACACGCGACCGGCGCCTGCCAGACCCGCGACTTCGTGTGGCTCAGCCTGAAGGGGCTCATCCAACTCGGCGCGGTGCCGCGCGTTCCGGTGCTGTTCCGCCTGATGCCGGTGGACTACGCCAGCGCGACGATCCTGCACCTCTCACGCCGCCCAGGCACCGGCGACGGCACCTTCCACGTCTGCGGGCACACCGGGCTCACACTGGCCGCCATGGTCGAAGAGCTGCGCTCGTACGGGTACGTCCTGGACGACACGGACTGGGAGCCCTGGCTCCGGCGGGCCCAGGCGGACCCGGAGAACGCGATGGCGCCGCTGCTCGACGCGTTCGAAGCGATGGCCGCGGACCCCGCGGCCTTCTATCCGCCGGTCGACGATGCGGAGACCGCGGAGGCGCTGGAGGGCAGCGGGATCGAACTGCCCGAAGCGACCCGCGAACTGTTCCGCCGGCACGTGGACTTCTTCGTAGCCAAGGGCTACTTCCCGCCGCCGGCACGCTCCCGCGGCGACTCGGGGCAGCGACCCACCACGGCTGACGGCCTCGGGACGTAGCCGCGGTTTCCCTGACGGAGCGTTGGTCCCCACCGGGCCGTAGACGCCATGACTGCACACGCACCACGGCGCCAGCGTGCCAGCCAAGGCGCGGCACTGCCGCACGGGCCACGCGGGACTCGGCGGACGCGGCCTAGGGCCGCAAGACGCGGCGGAGCATTGTGGGGCGGGCCAGTGACAGGGGGCTGTCGAGCGCGCCGGCCACCCGCACGAAGCCGCCGGCGACGCCCGCGTCGTGCTCCGCGGCCGTCACCAAGCGGCGCAGGTACCACTTGGCGACCTTCGTCCCCGGCACCCGAAGGCCCTCCACACCCGGCAGGAACGAATCCGAGATGCTGGAGAACCACCACGGTCCCCGCACCACCCGCGCCGCGTCCCGGAAGAACCCCCTGTGGATCCTGTCGAGCCCGTCACTCAACCGGCGGTCGAGGACGATCGCGTACGCCGCCGCGGACATCATCCCCGTGCCGTACAGGGGATTGAGGACCGCCAGCGCGTCCCCCGTCACCAAAAGCCCCTCGGGAAAGCGCGACAGCCGGTCGTATCGGCGTCGGAAGGTCCTCGGCACCTGGAACGAGTGGACCTCGGGCGCCACGTGCGCCGACTGGATCGCCGCCCACACGTCGTCCGGGGCCAGCGCCGCCGCCTGGGCCATCAGACGGTCGGGCTCCACGCTCGGGCGGTGGTCGCCGTAGCCGAAGACCGTCATCGTCCACCGGCCAGCCTCCTGGACGGTGAAGTAGAAGCCGCGCGGCCGGTCCAATCGGGGCCCCATCGCAATGCACCGGTCGTGCCCCAACACATCGGGCGGGCCCTCCACCAACCGGCTCGCGTACCCCAGGTTCACCTCCAGCCGGTCCTCCCGCGGCGCCTCGTACCCCAACTCCCGCAACCAGCCACGCGCGCGCCCCGCGCGGCCCGTCGCGTCCACCACCAACTCCGCCGGAAGCTCCTCCTCCGCGCCGCCGTCGACGGGGACGACCCGCACCCCCGAGACCCGGCCGGCGGCCCCGGCGACCGGCCGCGCCGCCTCCCACCCGTACCGGAACGACACGTTCGCATGCCGGCGCACCCGCGCCCGGATCCCCTCCTCCAGGAACGGCCTGCTCGCCCACACCGTCTCCAGGTCGCTCTTCGACTGCTGGAAGAGCCGGCCGTAGTAGATGATGCGGTGCTGATCCAGCATCCCCACGCGCAGCCCGCCGCTCGCGATGAGCTCTTCGATCAACCCCGGGAACAAGCGCTCCCACAGGACGTTCGCCTTCAGGGCCAACACGTGCGGATGCCACCCCTGCGGGACGCCGCGCCGTGGATCGGCGCCCCCGCCGCGGTCCCGCTCCACCAGCGTCACCCGCTCGAAGCGGTCCGCCAGCACGTGCGCCGCCATCAACCCGCTCATCCCGCCGCCCAGCACGACCGCGTGCGTCCCCAACACCCGCACCACTCCCTTCGGACAGCCACCACGCAAGTCAGTGACCCCCGTCGGCACTTCACCTCCCCACCGCCCGTCGGTTCACCCCGCGCGCCCACCACAACCACCCGGACGAATGACCGGCTCAGGACGGTCCCGGCACGACCTCGTCCAACCCGTCCGCCAGCGCCGCCAGGGCGCGGGACACCTCGTCGCTCACGCGCTGCGCCGTTCCGCGGTCGAACAGCTCGGCGGCGTACGTCAGGGTGCCGCTGATGCCGCCGAGCGCCGGGTGCTCCGACAGGTGGAACAACAGGTCGAAGTCGGAGTGCGGCACCGGGGCCGGCCGCAGCCGGACCGTGAGCCCCGGCAGCCGGGGCGTCTCGGTGCCGCTGACGGCGGTGTGGGTGACGGCGACCTGGAACAGCGGGTGCCGGTGCGGGGAGCGCGGCGGATTGACCAGCTCCACGAGCCGGTCGAAGGAGAACTCCTTGTGGTCGTGTGCGGCGAACAGCCGGTCCCGGACCTGGGCGACGAGTTCGCGACGGGTCGGCCGGGCGGAGGTGTCGGTGCGCAGGACCACCGTGTGCACGGCACACCCCACCAGGTCGTCCAGGCCCGCCGCGTCACGGCCGCTGACGGCCACGCCGACCGGCACGTCGTCCCCGGCGCCGAGCCGGACGAGCGCGGCGACCAGGGCCGCGTGCCACACGGCGTACGTACTGGCCGCGCAGTCGCGGGCGATCCGATGGAGCTGCCGGTGGGTCGCCGCGTCCACGTCGAACGCCAGTGTCGCGGTGCGCCCCTCGACCTTCGCGGCCCGGGGCCGGTCCAGGGGCAGCGGCAACTCGTCGGGCAGCCCACCGGTCGCCGTGCGCCAGTACCGGGCCTGGGCGGCGGCCGGGCTGTCGGCGTCGGCCTCCTCGCCCGTCCGGTCGCGCAGCCACCGGGCGTAGTCGGCGTACTGCGGGGCCGGCGCTGGCCACTCGGGCGGCGCCCCCGCCAGCCTGCTGCCGTAGGCGGTGGCGAAGTCCCGCAGCAGCGGGGCGAGGGACTCCCCGTCGACGGCGATGTGGTGGAGGGCCAGCAGCAGCACGTGCCGATCGGGGGCCGTGCGCAGCAGCCGCACCCGCAGCGGCGGCCGGCCCACCAGGTCGAAGCGGATGCGCAGCTCGGCCCCGATGGCGGCCTCCAGCCCGGCCGGGGCCACCTCCACGCCCATCAGGTCGAGCGGCGCGGACCGGGGCGGCAGGATCTGCTGCACGGTGCCCCGGTCGGTGTGCGGATAGACGGTCCGCAGGACCTCGTGGCGCTCCACGACGTCCTCAAGCGCCGCGCGCAGCGCCGCCGTGTCCAGCCGGCCCGACAGCTCGAGCGCCGCGGTGGTGAGGTTGTCCGGCCGGTCGTCAGCCAAGTAGTGGACCGTCCACAGGCGTTCTTGACCGGGGGAGAGCGGGGCTCGCGCCGGGCGCGGGCCCGCCGCGGCGGCTTCGGGGAACGCCGCAGGTGCGCCGGGCGCGGCGGTCGGGGCGTTCGCCCGGGCGGCGAGTCGACGCTCCAGGGCGGTGACGGTGCGCGCCTCGAAGAGGTCGCGCACGTGCACCCGGGCGCCGAGTTCGCTGCGCAGCCGGCCCACCAGCTTCACGGCGGCGAGCGAGTTGCCGCCGAGGGCGGTGAAGTCGCCGTCGACGTCGACCGAGTCGAGCCCCAGGGCCTCGGCGAACAGGGCGGCCACGGCCTGCTGCCGGGGCGTGCGCGGGGCGTGTCCGCCCGCGGGGCCGGTGGCGGCAGGCGCGGGCAGGGCGGCCGTGTCGACCTTCCCGTGGGCGGTCAGGGGCAGCGCGTCGAGCGTGACGACGGCGGTGGGCACCAGATGGCCGGGCAGCTGGTCGGCGAGCCGGGCGCGCAGCTGCGCCGGGTCCACGGGGGCGCGCAGCACGACGTACGCGGTGAGGGTCTTCCCGGTGCCCGCCGCGTGCGCGGCCACGGCCGCCGCTGCGACCTCGGGCGCACGGCAGAGCGCCGCCTCGACGGCCCCCGGCTCGATGCGGAACCCGTTGACCTTCAACTGCCGGTCGGCCCGGCCAAGGAAGTGCAGCCGGCCGTCGGCGTCCCACTGTGCCAGGTCACCGGTGCGGTACAGCCGGGCCCCCGGGGCGCCGCAGGGATCGGCGACGTACCGCTGCGCGGTGAGCGCCGGGGCCCGGTGGTAGCCGGCCGTCAGCCCGGACCCGGAGATGTGTACCTCCCCGGGTACGCCGGGCGCCACGGGCCGCAGCGCGGCGTCGAGCAGCACCACGGACGTGTTGTCGATGGGCCGACCCACGGGGAGCGGGGCGTCCGCGACGGGCCCTTCGGGGATCGGGTGGCCCGTCGCGAAGGTGGTCGTCTCGACCGGGCCGTAGTAATTGACGATCCGCAGCCCGGGGTTGGCCCGCCGGGCCCGGCGGACCGCGGACGGCGCGACGACGTCCCCTCCGGTGGAGACCTGCCGCAGGTCGACAAGGACGCCCGGCGCCTCCTCCGAGATCAGCTCGAACAGGCCGGCGGTGAACCAGGCCGCGGTGACCCGGCCCGCCGCCACGGTGGTGGCGTAGTCGTCCAGATCGAGGTCCCCGGGTGGCGCGAGAACCGCCAACCGGCCGGTGAGCAGCGGCATCCACAGCTCGTACACCACCGGGTCCCAGGCGTGGGAGGAGTGGAAGAGGACCCGCTCGTGCTCGGCGCCGGCGAACGCGCGGTCGTGGACGCGCGTCAGCACGTTGCCGTGGGTGACGGTGACGCCCTTGGCCGCGCCGGTGGAGCCGGAGGTGAACATCAGACAGACGGGCGCGTTCGGCGGGACGCTGCCGCCGGGGTCGGTCGCCGGCTCGCCTGCCGCCTGCTCCTCCACCTCGGTGAGCGAGTTGAGGACCAGGTCGGCGCCGGCGTCGCGCAGCAGCGCCGCACGCGCCGGTGGCGGCAGGTCCGCACGCAGCGGGACGGCGACGGCGCCGAGCTTGGCGAGGGCGAGGAAGGCGACGGCGACTTCGACGGAGCGCTCAAGACGCAGCCCGACCGGAGTCCCGGGGCCCGTGCCGCGGTGGCGCAGGTGGTGCGCCAGCCGATTGACGCGGGCGTTGAGCTGCCCGTACCCGATCAGCCGGCCGGCCGCCCACAGCGCGGGTCGGTCGGGGGCGGCGTGGACCGTCGCCTCGAACGCCTCGCCGAGCGAGCGGTACGGCACGGGCACGACCGCCCCGCGGCCCCGGCCCGACAACTCGCCGCGGCGCCGCTCCCCGAGCAGGTCGACCGAGCCCACGGGCCGGTCGCCGTGGTCCGCGACCGTCCGGCAGGCGTCGGCGACCAGCCGCCACAGGTCCTCGACGGAACCCAAGCGCTCCAGCCGACCCGGCTGGAAGTAGAAGCGGAAGTCGAGCCGGCCGGCGCGGGGCAGCACCGCGAGGGCGAGGGGGTAGTGGGTGGCGTCGTGCACGTCCACGCCCGCCACCCGCAGCCCGGCGCCCGGACCGGTGAAGTCCTCCGAGTCCAGGGGATAGTTCTCGAAGACGAGGAGGGTGTCGAAGAGTTCGCCGGCGCCGAGCGTCGCCTCGATCGCGGCCAGCCCCAGGTGGTCGTGGTCGAGCAGCCGGACCCGGGCGGCCTGGACGGTGGCGGCCAGCTCCTGGACATCGGCGCCCGGGGTCAGTTCGACCCGTACCGGCACGGTGTTGATCAGCAGTCCGACCATGTCCTCGGCGCCGTCGAGCCCCGCGGGCCGGCCGGCCACGGTGACGCCGAAGACCACGTCGTCCCGGCCGGTGAGATGGCCCAGCACCAGCGCCCACGCCGTCTGCACCAGCGTGTTGACGGTCAGCCCGCGGCACGCCGCACGCTCGGCGAGCGCGGCTGCGGTCTCCCCGGGCAGGGTGAAGGTGCGAGGCGCGGCCGGCTCGACGGGGGCGTCCTGCCGCGCGCCGCCCAGTCGCGTGGGCTCCACGTCGGACAGCTCCCGGCGCCACGCCTCCTGCGCCCGGTCCGCGTCCTGGGCCGCCAACCACGCCAGGTGGCGTCGGTAGGGCGGCGCAGGCGGTAGCTGCGCCCCGCGGTACAGGGCGAACAGCTCACGCAGCAGGATCGGCACGGACCACCCGTCGAGCAGGGCGTGGTGATGGGTGAAGGCCAGGGACCAGCGCCGTGCGCCGGTCCGGGCCAGCGTGAAGCGCAGCAGCGGCGGCCGGTGCGGCGAGAACGGGCCGCGGTCCTGCGCCAGCTCGTCCCGTAGCTCCTCCTCGGTCAGCGGACCGGACGCCGGGTCCACGGTCCGCCACGGCAGCTCGACGTCCTGCGGCACCACGCACAGCGGACCGGCGGGCCCGGCGAGGGCGAAGGCGCCGCCGAGGTGCGGGTGGCGCCGGAGCAAGGACGCGGCGGCGGCCCGCAGCCGCCCGTGGTCGACGTCCCCGGCCAGGTCGAGGACGAGCTGTACGACGTAGGGGTCGGGACCTCCTCCGGCGTCGGAGTGGTACAGCAGCCCCGACTGGAGCGGTGTGGCGGGGAGCACGTCGGCCAGGGGGCCCGACTCGGCCTCCAGCCGGTCGAGTTGTGCCTGCGCGACGTCGACGAGGGGGAAGTCCGACGGCGTGTGGAGGGCGCCTTCGGCGTCGGTGTGGTGTGCGGCGTACGCCGACAGCACCGTGCGCCACGCGTCGGCGAGGGCTTCGACCTCGGGCCCGTCGAGGACCCCGGCCGGCCACGTGCAGACGAATTCGAGGCGCGGCCCGCCCTCGCCGGGCGCTACGAACGCGTCGATCTCCAAGGCGTGCGCCACGGGCATGGCAGGGTCGGCCTCGCCTCGCAGCGACCCCGGCAGCGGCTCCCACGCGCTGCCGTCGACACCGGGGACGTCGTCGGTGTCGAAGCGACCCAGGTAGTTGAAGCCGATCGCCGGGGCGGCGGCCAGTTCGGCGCGGACCTCGGGATCGGAGCCGTAGCGCAGCAGGCCGTGCCCCACGCCCCGGTGCGGAACGCCGCGCAGCCGCTCCTTGACCCGCTTGGCCACCGCGTCCAGGCCGGTGCCGCGGGCCGCCATCGCGTCCCAGTCCCGGACGCGGGCGTCGAGCGGCAGCGGGTGGATGACGGTGAACCAGCCCACGGTGCGCGAGACGTCGAGGTCGGCGACCTCCGCCAGGTCGAGGTCGCGGCCGTGGCCCTCGACGTCGACGAGGAGGGGCCGGCCTGCGGCCTTGCCCGACCAGCGGTGCAGCGCCACGGAGAGCGCGGCGAGGAGGACCTCCGGCACGTTGGCGTGGAAGCGGCGGGGGACGGAGGTCAGCAGCGCCCCGGTGATCTGCTCTCCGAGGTGGAAGCGGACCGTGGACGTGGTGGCGACGGTGTCCAGTGCGGGGTCAACCGGCCGGCGACCGACGTGCGTCGCCGTGTGCTGCTCGCGCCACCAAGCGACCTCCGCCGCGGACGGGGCGGCCTGCGCGAGCCGGTGGGCCCAGGTCCGGAACGGGGTGGCGACGGGCGGCAGTTCGGCCGGCCGGCCGGCGAGCGCCGCGGCGTGGGCCGCCGCCAGGTCCGGCAGGAGGATCCGCCAGGACACCGCGTCCACCGCCAGGTGGTGGACGAGGAGCAACAGCAGCCCGCCGCCGGCCGGGCCGGTGTCCTTGAGCCACACGGCGCGCAGCAGGACGCCGTCGCGGGCGGACAGTTCGCGGCGGGCCTCCTCTCGCTGCCGCTCCGCCTCGGCCTGCGGATCGTCGGTGGGTACCCGCGTCAGGCACGGCGCGGCCCGGACCGTGCCGGGCGGCCGGATCCGGAGCGAGCCGTCGCCGGCCGCGGCCATGCGGAGCGCGTCGTGCCGGTCCAACAGCGCCTGGAGCGCCGTGACCAACGTCGCTTCGGTGGCCCCGGGCGGCAGCGGGCACAGGACGGACTGGGCGAAGGAGTCAGCGGGGGTGCCGAACGCGGCGAGCCAGTGCATGATCGGCGTACGGGGGAAGGGGCCGACGGCCTCCGCCGGCTCCCCGGGCCCCGCCGGCAGGGGCGCGTTCGCGGCGGCCCGCGCCAGCGCCCGCGGGGTCTGCCACTGGAAGACGTCGCGGGGCCGGATCGACAGCCCCGCCGCCCTGGCGCGGTTCACCAGCCGGATCGCGAGGATGGAGTCGCCGCCGAGCCGGAAGAACTCCTCGTCGGGATCGACGCGGTCGACCCCGAGGAGCGAGCCGAAGAGGGACGCCAACAGCTCCTCGGCAGGCGCGGGTACGGGTACGGGTGCGGGTTCGACGGCGGTCCGTGCGACGGCCGCCGGGGGCGGCACGGGCGTGCGCAGGGCGGCCCGTTCCTCGTCGGTCAGCACGGGGAGGGAGTCGAACGGCGCCGCGGGGTCGTGGAGGACCGCTTCGAGCAGCCGCCCGAGCACCCGTACGACGAGCTCGGCCGTCCGGTGCTCGAACGCGTCCGCGTCGTACTCCAGCACGCCGTCGAAGCCGCCGGCCGCGTTCTCGGTGAACTCGAAGAGCAGGTCGAACTTGGCCATCGACCGGTCGAGCGCGAGCGGCGCCGCCCGCACCCCGGGCAGGGAGACCACCGGCGCCTGCCCGGCGTGGAGCGCGACAGCCACCTGGAACAGCGGGTGCCGGCCGAGCACCCGGGGCGGGCCCACGGCGTCGACGACCCGGTCGAAGGGCACCTGGTGGGCGAAGGCGACCAGGTCAGTGCGGCGCGCCCGGTCGACCACCTCGGCGAAGCCCGGGCCGCCCGACAGGTCGGTGCGCAACACCACCGTCTCGGCGAAGAAGCCGACGAGGTCGTCGAGACCGGCGCCGTCGCGGCCCGCGGTGACCGTCCCGACGGGCACGTCCGTGCCCGCGCCCAGCCGGCTCAGCACACAGGCGACCGCGGCGTGCAGCACCATGAACGCCGTGGCGCCGCGCGCTGCCGCCAGGGCGCGCACGCGCCGCCCCGACGCCGGTTCCCAAGCGAACTCCACGGCGCCGCCGCGGTGCGCCGGGGCGGGCGCCGGATCGCGGTCCCGGGGCAGCCGCAGCACCTCCGGCAGCCCGTCCAACGCCTGCTTCCAGTGGGCCAGTTCGACGGCGAGCCTGCTGTCCGGCCGGTCCGCGTCGCCGAGGCGCCGGCGCTCCCACACGGCGTAGTCGGCGTACTGCACCGGCAGCGGGGGCCAGGGGACCGAGGGCCCGCCCGGGCCCCGAGACCTGGCGGCGTACGCGGCCGACAGGTCCCGCAGCAGGGGGTGCAGCGAATGTTCGTCGGCGGCGATGTGGTGCAGGACGACGAGCAGGACGTGCCGGTGGGGCCCGGTGCCGAACAGGGTGATGTGCCAGGGCACTTCGGCCGTGAGGTCGAAGCCCCGGGCGGCCTCCGTGCGCAGCGCGGCATCGAGCTCCGCGGCGGACACGTCGCGCACCGCGAACGGCGTGTCCGGCCGTTCCAGCACCAACTGGCTCGGCTCGTCGCCGGTGTCGGGGAAGACGGTGCGCAGGCTCTCGTGCCGCTCCTGGACGTCCTCGCACGCGGCGTGCAGCGCCGCCACGTCCAGGGGGCCGTCGAGCCGCACGGCGAGCGGGATCAGATAGGTGGCGGCCCGGCCCTCCATCCGGTGCAGGAACCACAGTCGGCGCTGGGCGTACGACGCGGGCACGTGCGCCGGGCGGTCCCCGGCGAGCATCGGGCCGGCCCCGTCCGCCGCCCCGTGCCCGGGGTCCCGGACCAGCTCGGCGAGGCCCGCCACGGTCGGCCGGGCGAACACGTCGCGCACCGAGACTGCCGCGCCCGAAGCGGCGGCGATGCGCAGCGCGAGCCGGTTGGCCAGCAGCGAGTCCCCGCCAAGGGCGAAGAAGCTGTCGTCGACGTCGAACGCTTCGCTGCCCAGCACCTCGGCGAACAGCCGGCGCACGGTCGCGGTCGCGCCGTCCGCCACCGCGACGGGCGCCGCGGACCGGCCCGGGGCGAGGGCGCGCAGCCGCCGCTGGTCCAGCTTCCCGTTCGCGGTCAGCGGCAGGGCGTCGACGACGTGCACCACCGAGGGCACCATGTGGGCGGGCAGCAAGGCGGCGACCGCGTCGCGGATCTCCCGCGCATCCAGCGCCCCTGGCGCGCCGTGCGCGCCGTCTGCGTGATCTGTGGCGCCGTCGGGCACGACGTAGCCGACGAGCCGCCGATCGCCCGGCTGATCTTCGACCACCAGCGCCGCGGCGGCGGCGATCCCGGGCAGCCCGCTGAGGACGGCCTCCACCTCGCCCAACTCGATGCGGAAGCCACGGACCTTCACCTGGCGGTCGGCGCGCCCCAGGTATTCGAGACCGCCGTCCCCGCGCCGCCGCGCCAGGTCACCGCTGCGGTACATCCGCTCGCCGGGTGCGCCGGCGGGGGCGGCGACGAAGCGCTGCGCCGTCAACCCGGGCCGGTCGTGATAGCCGCGGGCGAGCCCGGGGCCGCACACGTACATCTCCCCGGGCAGACCGGGCGCAACCGGCCGCAGCGCCGCGTCGAGCACGTGGACGCGCAGGTCGGGCAGCGGGGTCCCGATGAGGCTGCCCGCGCCCGCCGCGGCGGCGTCGGCGTCGAGCCGGCGTTCGGTGACGTGGACGGTCGTCTCCGTGATGCCGTACATGTTCACCAGCCGGGGCGCCGAGTCGGGGTGCCGCGCGTACCAGTCGACCAGCCGCCACGGCTCCAGCGCCTCCCCGCCGAAGACGACGTACCGCAGCCGCAGCCGGGCGCTCACCGCCGGGCGCCGCGCATCGGCCTCCACCAGCTCCGTGAACGCCGACGGCGTCTGGTTGAGGACCGTGACGCCCTGCTCGACGAGGAGGTCCAGGAACTCGTCCGGGGAACGGGCCGTGTCCTCGTCGACGACGACCAGCCGCCCCCCGTGCAGCAGCGCGCCCCACAGCTCCCAGACGGAGAAGTCGAACGCCGTGGAGTGGAACAGGGTCCACACGTCGTCCGCCCCGAAACCGAAGGAACCGGCGGTCGACGTCAGCAGCCGCACCACGTTCGCATGGGTGACCACGACGCCCTTGGGGCGGCCGGTGGAGCCCGAGGTGAAGATGGTGTACGCGGCGTCAGCAGGGCGCGGGCGGTGCGCCGGCCGGTCGACCGCGCCGGGCACGGACCGCCCGTCGCGAAGGCGCAGCACGGGCACCGGCGCGTCCGGCGGCGCGGCATCCCCGTCGGTGATCAGCAGGGCGGGCGCCGCGTCGGCGAGGGTCGCGCGCAGCCGCTCGGCCGGGTACGACGGATTCAGCGGCACATACGCCGCACCCGCCTTGAGCACGCCGAGGATCGCCGCGACCAGGTCGAGCGAGCGGGGCAGCGCCACGGCCACGAACTGACCGGGCGCCACCCCGCACCCGGCGACCGCGCGGGCCACTTCCTCCGCCCGGTCGTCGAGCTGGCGGTACGTCAGCGACGCACCGCCGTGGACGACGGCGGTCCGCGCGCCGCGGACGTCGACCTGCCGTTCGAACAGGTCCACCAGGGAGCCCGTGGGCGGTGCGGCGGCGCGGGCGGGGCGCGCCGGCCCGTCGACCGGAGCGAGGGCGAGCCGGCCCACCGGGAGAGCGTCGGGGGCGTCGGCGACAGCGGACAGCGCGGTGAGCAACCGGGCGTGGTGGGCGGTGACGTCGCCCTCGGAGTAACGGGCCGCGGAGGCGTCGACGTCGAGCCTGAGCGCCGGCTCGCCGTTGTCGTACGCGCCGACGGCGAGTTCGTCGGGCCGCCCGGGCGAGCCCTCGTGGACGGTCACCGGATGACCGGCGAACTCCACGTCCGTGGCCATCGACATCACATTGACCGTCGGGCCGACGATACGCCGCCCGCCGTCCAGGGCCGCGGCGTCCCGCAGCACGTCCTCCAGCCGGTACCGCTGGTGCCGCAGCACGGCCGTGATCCCCGTGCTCGCGTCCCGGGCCAACTCGGCGAACGGACGTGCGGGGTCGACGACCAGCCGCAGCGGCAGCACGTTGGAGACCGAGCCGAGCGCCCCGCGCGCCGCCTTCCCGACCCGGGCGGGGACCGACAGGCCGAGGACGACGTCCCGCCGCCCGCTGTCGGCGTGCAACAGGACGGCGGTGGCGGCGCACACCACGGCTGGCCACTGCACCCCCCACGCGGCGGCCCGCTCCCGCAGCCGCGCCCACTGCTCGGGCGGCAGGTGGCCCGAGCGCCGCACGTGGCCGGTGGCGCCCGGCGGCACCGGCCCCTGCGCGAGGACCGGCACGTCGTCCAGGTCGGCGACGCGCTCCGCCCAGTAGGCGGCGTCGTCGTGCCGCCGCGTCGAGGCCCGGTAGCGGGCGTCGTCGGCGAGCAGGGTCTCCATCCGGTCGTAGACGCCGCCGTCGACGGGCTCACCCGCGCGGAGCGCGGTGTAGCTGCGCGCCACCCGCCGGATGAACGTGTCGAAGCCGGCGCCGTCGCACAGCAGGTGGTGGAAGCGGGCGCACCACACGTGATCGGCGTCGGAGACCCTGATCAGGGTGTGCTCGAACAGCGGCGCCGCCGTCAGGTCGAAGGGCCGCTCGTACTGCGCCTCGCAGTACCGCACGGCGGTCTCCATCGGTTCCCCGGCGTCCGACACGTCGAGCCGGCGCAGCGCCCACCGGGGCTCCGGCTCGACGACCTGACGGGCCCCGTCCTCGGTCTTGACGAACCGCACGCGCATCGTCTCGCTGCCGGCGACCTCGATCCGCAGCGCCCGTTCGAACAGGTCGGCGTCCACCGGGCCCCGGATGTGGAAGTACTGGCCCACGACGTACCGCAGCCCGCTGGCGTCCAACTCGTGCCCGAACCACAGGCTCTGCTGCGCCGCCGTCAGTTCCGCTCCCGCTTCGCTCCGCACGGCCTACTCCTCCTCCAGCAGGCCGAGTTCACCGGCCAGCACCTTGCCCACCCGGGCCAGCGACTCGGGGTTGCCCATGTCGGCGTGGCTGAAATCGCCGTCGAACACGCGAACGCGCCCGTCGACCACGTACGGATCCCAGGAGTCCACCGTCATCGGCACCGACTCGTCGTCCGGGCGGGCCGCGAAGAACAGGACGTCGCCCCGGTACACGTCCGGCTTGAAGGCCCGGCCCAGCGAAAGGTTGTTGCCGTACACCTCGCCCATGCCGAGGAGATACCGCTCGGACAGGCCGGACAGGACGCTGTCGGTGCCCCGCACGATCTCCAGGAACCGCGCCGCCGTCAGCTCCTCCACCCGCAGCGCCGAGGGCCGGACGCCGGCGAACGACAACAGCGCGGCGTACATCGTCTGCTCCCCGCCGAACGCCTCCGCCGGCGGCAGCGTCGGATAGTCGGCGATGACGTACGAGTCCAGGAGGGCGAGCACCCCCACGCGCTCACCGGCGGCCTGGAGCGCGGTCGCCATCGCGTGCGCCACCATCCCGCCGAACGACCAGCCGAGCAGGTGGTACGGCCCCTGCGGCTGGATGCCGCGGATCTGCCGGACGTAGTCGTCGGCCATCTCGGCGACGGTCCGCGGCAGCGGCTCGTCCCGGCCCAGGCCGCGGGCCTGGATCGCGTACACCGGGTGGTCGGCGCCGAGTTGCCGCATCAGCACCGAGTACGTCCAGCCGACGCCCCCGGCGGGGTGCACGCAGAACAGCGGCGGGCGGCTACCGGCGGCGCGCAGCGGCAGCACGACGTCGAACGCGAAGGTCTGGTCGTGCGAGCCCAGCCGCTCCGCGAGGGCGGCGACCGTCGGTGCGACGAACAGCGTCGCCGTGTCGATGCCGGTGCCCCACGTCGACTCGATGCGCCGCGCCAAGCGGGCGGCGAGCAGCGAATGGCCGCCGAGGTCGAAGAAGTTGTCGTCGATGCCGACGGCCGGCAGCCCCAGCGTCTCGGCGAACAACTCGCACAGGTGCTTCTCCTGGACCGTCCGCGGAGCCCGGCCCACCGCGTTGCCGATCGACTCCGGGTCCGGCAGCGCGGCGTGGTCGATCTTGCCGCTGCGGGTGCGGGGCAGCTGTGGCAGCACGACGACCGCGGACGGCACCTGGTACGCGGGCAGGACCTCCCGCAGCCGCTGCGGCAACTCCGTCGGCAGTGCAGCCGCCACCTGCGCCACGGCCGGCTCGTGCACGAGCGCGGGGGTCGGGTCGGCGGCCGGGTCGTACACGTCCCGGACCGCCGCGCCCGCCGCGGCCGGCATCAGGACGACGGCGAACCGGCCGGGTGCCGCGCCCGGCGCGGCGAGCGCGCGGTAGCCGAACTCCTCGCCCACCGCGGCCAGCTCCGCGAGCCGTACGCCCCGGTCGCCGCTCACCGTCGTATCGAGCGCCCCGACCGTGGTGCCCGGGGCCGCGGCGTCCAGGGCCCGCGCCGCGGCGAGGTCCGCGGCCAGCCGGGCGTCGGGGACGTCGGTGACGCGCAGCGGCAGCGCACCGCCGGCCGAGGCCAGCAGCGCCTTCAGCTCGCCCGTCCCGGTCACGTCGGTGCCCCACGCGAGCCGGGTGGCCCCGGCCGCGGACGCGCCCGACAGCGGCGCCTTGTGGAGGGTGACGTCGTAGCGGTACCGCGTCAGCTCGTTGTCGTGCTCGCCGGACTTCAACCGGACGTCGGCCGCGTCGCCGAAGTCGCCGAAGAAGCGCGGCGCGATCGCCAACTCCTTGTCCAGCAACAGCTTCCGGCCCACCGTCAGCCGGGTCTGCGCGACCGTGGTGACCGCGGTGGCGGCACCGATCCCGGCCGCGGTGTACAGCACCGGCCGACCGGCGAGGTCCCGGACGTCGCCGACGAAGACCGTCCCGCCGGGCGCCAGCAGGCGCAGCGCCCCGGTGAGCACCCGCTCCAGGTAGTCGCGCGAGGGGAAGTACTGCACCACGGAGTTGAGGACGACCGTGTCGAAGCGGCCCTCGGGCAGACCGGAGAAGTCGTCCGCGGGCTGGTGGGTGACCGTGACCCGGCCGCTGAGCTCGGGCACGTCGGCGACCTGGCGGCGCAGGGTGTCCGCGGCCACCTCGGAGATGTCGGTGGCGTGGTAGCTCTCGCAGTGCGGGGCGAGCGCGGCGAGGACCGCGCCGGTGCCGGCGCCGATCTCCAGGACGTGCCGGGGCGACAGCTCGCGGACGCGGTCGACGACGGCGTCCCGCCACTCCCGCATCGCCTCCCGGGGCAGCGGCGAGCCGTCGTAGGAGCTGTTCCAGCCGGCGAACGAGTCGCCGAAGGGGGCGCTGCCCCCGCTCTTGCGGTGGGCGCCGTCCTCGATCGCGTACACGCTGTCGTGAACCGCGGCCCAGTCGGTGAGGACCGTCCCCTCCGTGCCCGCGTCCAGCGCGGCGGACGGCTCGGGCACGACGTAGGCGACCAGCCGCGGACCGGTGCCGTCGGCCGTCCAGGTGCGCACGGCCGCCTGCGCCACCGCTTCGTGGGCCAGCAGGGCCGACTCCACCTCACCGGGCTCGATCCGATGGCCGCGGATCTTGACCTGGCGGTCGGAGCGGCCGGCGAACTCCAGGGAGCCCTCCGCGTTCCAGCGGGCGAGGTCACCCGTGCGGTACATCCGCGCCCCCGGGCTGGCGGCGAAGGGATCGGCCACGAAGCGCTCGGCGGTGCGCGCCGGCTGGCCGACGTAGCCGCGGGCGACGGCCGGGCCCGACAGGAAGACCTCGCCCTCGAACCCGGGCGGCACCGGGCGCAGGGCCGCGTCCAGCAGGTGGATCCGGGTCGGCGCGACGGGGCGGCCGATGGTGGTGCTGGTGCCGGTCAGCCCGTCGCTGACGGACGCGCAGACGGTGGCCTCGGTCGGCCCGTAGCCGTTCACCAGCCGGTGGCGCACCGACCAACGGGTCACCAACTCGGCCGGCAGCGCCTCGCCCGCGACGCGGATCACGCAGTCCGCCGGCAGCCCGTTTGCCGGGTCGAGCACCGCGAGCGCGGACGGCGGAAGCGTGACGGCTGTGATCCGCTCCTCGTGCGCGAGGCGTTCCAACCCCGGGCCCGGCAGCAGCCGGTCCGCAGGCGCGACCACGAGCGTCGAGCCGGAGCACAGCGCCTCGAAGATCTCCAGCAGCGCGGCGTCGAACGCGGGGGAGGCGAACTGGAGCACCCGGCCGCCCGGCCCGAGCCGGGACCGCGCGACCGTGGTGCTCAACACCCCCGCCACTCCGGTGTGCTGGACGAGGACGCCCTTGGGACGCCCGGTGGAGCCCGAGGTGTGCACCACGTACGCGGCGTGCGCCGGCAGCAGCGGCCGGGTGCGCTCCCCGTCGGTCACGGGCCGGCCGTCGTGTCCCTCGATCCGGCGCGCGGCGTCCGGGTCGTCGATGACGAGGACGTTCCCGGCCTTGCGCAGCGTCGGCCCGAAGGCGTTCGCCCGGTCGCTGATCACCAGGGCGGGCCGGATGTCGTCGAGGACGTACCGCAGCCGCTCGTCGGGGTATTCGGGATCGATCAGCGCGACCGCGGCGCCCGCGGCGAGCACCCCGAACAGCGCCGTGACGGTCCGGGCCCCGCGCGGCAGCACGAGCGCCACCACCTGCTCCGGGCCGATGCCGCGGGCGATCAGCTCCCGGGCGGTGCGATACGCGGCGGCGGACGCCTCGCGGTAGCTGAGCACCGCGCCGCCGGGGCCCGCGCTGCGGAGCGCCGGCGCGTCCGGCGTCGCCGCCGCCTGCGCGTCGAACAGGTCCGGGACGGTACGGGGCGGCACATCGCCGCCGTCCCCCGAGCCGTCGGCCCGCCCGTACGCGGCGATCGCGGCCCGCTCGGCGTCGTCGAGCACGTCCAACTGCGCCAGTCGTGTCGTCGGCGCGGTGACCATCGCGTCCAGCAGCCGAAGCGCCCGGGCGAGCAGCCGCTTGGCCGTCGCCGCGTCGAGGACGTCCGCACGGTGCAGCAGGAGCAGCAGCATCGTCCCCGACGGCCTCGGCAGCGCCATCAGCGTCAGCGGATAGTGCCCGGCGGTCTCGTTGCGGGCGTCGAGGATCGTCAACTCGGGCACGACGGACCACGGGTCGCGGTCCACGGGGAAGTTCTCGAAGACCATCGCCGTGTCGAAGAGCGACTCCAGGCCCACGGCGCGCTGGATACCGGGCAGCCCGAGGTGGTGGTGGGCGAGCAGCCGCGCCTGCTCGTCCTGGACCCGGCGCAGCACCTCGGCCAGCGTCTCGCCCGGGTCGGTCGCGATCCGCATCGGAATGGTGTTGATGAGGAAGCCCACCATCGACTCGACGTCGGCGACCTCGGGCGAACGCCCCGAGACCGCCACCCCGAACACCGCGTCACTGCGGCCCGTCCACTGCGCCAGCAACAGGCCCCAGCAGACCTGGAAGAGGGTGTTGACGGTGACGCCGAGCCGGGCGGCCAGCTCGCTGAGCGCCGTCGCCTGCCGCTCGGACAGCTCGTGGACGAGCTGCTCGGGCCAGGCCGAGCTGCGTCGCAGCCCCTCGGGGGCGACGAGGGTGGGGCGGACGTCGCCCAGCGCCCGGCGCCACGCCCGCACGGACTCCTCCCGGTCCTGCTCCGCGAGCCAGGCCAGGAAGGTGCGGTGGTGCGGCGCGGCCCCCAGCGCGTCGTAGGAGCGCGGCCGGGCGTAGAGCTGGAACAGCTCACGCGCCACGATCTGGACCGACCAGCCGTCCAGCAGGATGTGGTGGGCGGTGATCAACAGCCGGAACCGTCGGTCCGCCTGCCGGATGAGGGTGAGCCGCAGCAGCGGCGGCTGCGCCGGGTCGAATCCGGCGTTGCGGTCCGCCTCGGTCAGCCGCTCGGCCTCCCGCGCCTGCTCGTCCGGCGGGCGCCCGGTGAGGTCGACCTCGGTCAGGGCCGGCGCCGCATCCGCCGGGACGATCTGCACCGGCCGGCCGGACGGCAGCCGCAGGAAGCCCGCCCGCAGCCCGCTGTGCCGTCGGCACAGGTGTTCGGCCGCGTGACGTAGCGCCTCCGGGTCGAAGGGGCCGACGAAGTCCAGCGCCGCCTGGAGGACGTAGACGTCCTCGTGGTCCCGGTGGTGGTTGCCGTGGAAGAGCAGCCCCTCTTGGAGGGGAGAGAGCGGAAGGACTTCTTCCACGCCCGGGCAGTGCGCGGCCAGCCACTCGCGCTCGCCGGAATCCAGCTCGATCAACGCACGGTCGGGGAGCGCGGCCCGGGGCCCGGGGCCGGCCGCCAGGGGCACGGCCACCTCGCCCAGCAGCGCGGGCGTCTTGCGCTCGAAGACGTCTTGGAGGGAGACGACCAGACCGGCCCGACGGATGCGGCGGACCAGCTTGATCGAGGTGATGCTGTCGCCGCCGACGGCGAAGAAGCTGTCGTCGGGGCCCACGTCGGACCTCCCCACGACCGCGGCGAACACCTCGCGCAGCGTCTCCACCGGCCCGCCGGCCGACGTCGCCGACCGGTCCGAGACCTCGGGGGCCGCGGCCGACTCGGTCAGCGCGAGCCGGTCCACCTTGCCGTTCGGATTCAGCGGCAGCGCGTCCAGCAGCCGGACGGCGGACGGCACCAGAGGTTCGGGCAACTCGGCCCTTACCGCCTCGACCAGCGCCTGCGGGACGCAACCCGGTCCCTCGGGCACCACGAACGCGGTGAGCCGGTGATCGCCCGCGCCGTCGGCGGTGGCGACCACGACGGCCCCGGCTACGGACGGCTGCCGCAGCAGCGCGGCCTCGACCTCGCCCGGCTCGACCCGGTGGCCGCGCACCTTGACCTGTTGGTCGGCCCGACCGACGAACTCCAAGGAGCCGTCGGCGCCCCAGCGGGCGAGGTCGCCGGTGCGGTACATCCGGGCGCCCGGGTCGGCCGCGAACGGGTCGGCGACGAACCGCTGCGCCGTCAGCCCGCACCGGTGCGCGTAGCCGCGGGCCAGGTACTCCCCGGCGAGGTACAGCTCGCCGACGTCGCCGAGCGGCACCGGGCGGAGCGCCGCGTCCAGGACGTGGCAGCGGACGTTCGTCGTGGGCCGGCCGACCGGCGGGTCACCGTCGGCCCGCGGGTCGCACCGCCAGACCGTGGCGTACACGGTGACCTCGGTCGGACCGTAGATGTTGAACACCTGTGCACCTGGCTGGCGTTGCGTCACGGCGCGCACCAGGTCGGCGGGGAGCGGCTCGCCGCAGAAGACGTAGTGCGTCGCCCGCTCGGCCACCCACTCGGCGTCGTGCACCCGCCGGTAGACCGACGGCACGGTGTTCACCAGGCTGCCGGTCCACTCCGGGGCGTCGAGCAGCGCCGGCAGGTTCGCCACCAGGTCCACGCTGCCGCCGGTCATCAGGGGCACCAGGACCTCGAACACCGACATGTCGAAGCTCAGCGAGGTGGACCCGAGGACTCGCTCGAACGCCGGGGCGCCGAGGGCGTCCACCGACCAGGCGGCGAAGTTCACCACGTTCCGGTGGGTGATCACCACGCCCTTCGGGCGGCCCGTCGAACCCGACGTGTAGATCACGTACGCCGCGTTCTGCGGCAGCACGGCCGGGCGGCCGGCCACCGGGACAGCGGCGTCGTGCCCCGCCTCCTCCAGGACCACCGGGCGCACGGGCGAGCCCTCGGGGATCCGGCCCAGCAGCGCGGCCGTCGTCACCACGGCCGCGGGCCGCGCGTCGTCCAGGAGGTAGCGGATCCGGCCCTCCGGATGCTCCGGATCGATCGGCACGTAGGCCGCGCCCGACTTCAGCACGGCCAGCACGGCGACCACCGTCTCGCAGTTCCGCGGCAGCATCACGGCCACCAACTGCTCCGGCCCCGCGCCCCGCTCGACCAGCAGCCGGGCCAACCGGTCCGCGCGCTCGTCGAGTTCGGCGTACGTCAACCGGTCCGCGCCGTGGCTGACGGCCGGCGCATCGGGGGTCCGCAGGACCTGAGCCTCGAAGGCGCCCGGGACGGTGCCGTCCGACACCGCGCGCCCGGTGTCGTTGAACTCGTCGAAGAAGCGCGCCATCTCCTGCCCGTCCGCCAGGTCGAACCGGCCCACGGGCACCTCGGGCTGCCCCGCCAACTGCGCGAACAGGGCCGAGAACCGGCGCCCGTGGTCGTCCCCGACACCCGAGCGGACCTTGACGTCCCACTCGCCGTCGGCAGCGCCGGCCCGTACGTCCAAGCCGGCGACCGGCCCCGCACCGGCTTTGGACGGGGCCGTACGGCCGGCTTCGACCCACTCGCACACCAGGTCCGGATGGTCCGGCGAGGACGGCGCCGTCGGGGCGCTCGACGCGGTGCGGGCGCGTCGGAGCTGTGCACCGGCGGTCCGCGCGACCTCGGCGAACGTACGGCCCGGTGCCAGCGCGAGGCGCACCGGGAGCGTCGCCCCCGCCGACCGGAGGCCGATCGTCACGTCGTGCGCGCCGAACCTGCGGTGGGCGTAAACGGCGACCGCGGCCAGCAGCACCGCGGCCGGCCCGCCGCCGCTGCGCCGGGCGACCCGGGCCAGTGCCGCCGTGTCGAAGCCGACCCGGTCGCGGTCCACGCCCTGCGGGGCGGACCGGTCGTGGCGGTGCGCGTCAGGAGTAGTCATGGAAGCCCTTCCCCGTCTTGCGGCCCAAGTGACCGTCGGCGACCAGCGCGGCGAACGTGGGCGGCGCGGCGTACCGGTCGTCACCGGTCTGTTCCCGCAGCACGGCCATGGTGTCCATGACGTTGTCCAGACCGATCAGATCGGCCGTGCGCAGCGGCCCCATCGGATGGCCGAGGCACTTCTCGAACACGGCGTCGACCGTGGCGCCGTCCGCCGCCCCCTCGTCGACGAGGGCCGCGGCCTGGGCGATGCACAGCATCAGCACCCGGTTGAGGACGAAGCCGGGCCCGTCCGGGACCACGACGGTCTCTTTGCCCAGCCGGCCGAGGAGGGCCAGCGCCCGGTCCATCGTCTCCTGCGAGGTGGCTTCGGCGCGGACCACCTCGACGGTGTCCTTCAGCGGTACGGGGTTCATGAAGTGCAGCCCGAGGACCCGTTCGGGGCGCGAGGTGCGGGCCGCGAGCAGGGCGATGGGAATGGCGGAGGTGCACGAGGCGAAGACCGCGCGCGGTGGGCAGATCCGGTCGAGTTCGGCGAAGAGGGACTCCTTGAGGTCCCGGTTCTCCGGGGCGCACTCGACGACGAACCCGACGCCGTCGAGCGCTTCGGGCGAGTGCGCCCACTGCACCCGGCCGCCGACCTCGGCCGGGCCCCGACCGAGGAGCCTGGTCAGCCGCAGGGACTGGGCCAGCCGTTCGCGCGCCCCGTCCGCCGCCCGTGCGTCGGGCTCGACGAGGACGACGTCCAACCCCGCCTGGATCAGGCTCTGACAGACGCCGACGCCCATGGTGCCGGCCCCGACGACGCCGACCGGCTCCGCTCGGTCCTGCGCCGCGCCGCGGGTGTTCTCGGTCATCGTGCTGCCTCCACCGACAGGTCGGGGTCGAGTGACGGATCGTCTTGGGCGATGTGGCCGATGGCCACCTCGTGCACCGGTGCGGCGGGGTGCGCCAGCGCACCGGCCAACAGCCGTGTCAGATCGGCCGCCAGGTCGGCCGCGGTGCCCGCGTCGAACAGCTCGGGCGCGTAGCCGACCGCGAGGGCGAGCCCGCCGGCCCCGCTGCGGGACCACTCCAGGGCGAGTTCGGCGCCGGACCGGTCCGCCGCGGTGCCGTCCCCGGCGTAGCGCACGGGAAGCGCCGCCCCGTCGGGGGGTTCGGCCGCGGCACGGCGCAGCCGGTCCCGCAGCCCGGTGAAGTCCACCTCGCCTGCGAGGTCCGCCCGCACCACCCGGGGCCCCCGCGCGGTGGCGGCCAGGACCGCCACCGAGTCCTCGCCCGTGTACCAGGCCAACAGCACCAACCAGGCGGCGAGCAGGGCGCCGTCCCAGGCGTCGGGCCCGCCGATGGCCGTCAGCCGGGCGCACAGGTCCTCGTCAAGGGCGATCGTGACGGTGGCGGAGGCGTCGACGGGGGCCGCCGGCCGCGGCCGGTCGGCCGGGACCCGCACCAGCGGCAGCGGCACCGGGGCGCTCGGCGCGGCCGGGCCGGGGCGCCGCGACCCCGCGGCCAACCCCGGGACGGGACGGTCGGCGTCCGTGATCCCGGCGAGGCCGTCCAGGACGTCGAGGTACGCCGAGACCAGCTCCGCCGCGGTCCGTTCGGTGAACAGCTCGGTGCTGAACTCCAGGCACGCGGCCATGTCGTCCTCGCCCTCGCGGTCCGTGGTCACCAGGGTCAGATCGAACTTGGCGGTGCCGGCCGGCATGCCGCCGAACCGGTTGGCGACGGTGTCGCGCGGATCGAAGAAGTCGCCGACCGCGGAGCCGATCGCCTGGACGGGCGGCAGCTCCTGGTGCACGTAGAACACGTCGAACAGCGGTGCCCGACTCAGGTCCTTGTCGACGCCGAGCGCGTTCACCACCCGGTCGAAGGGGATCTCCTGGTGTTCCAGGGCGTCCAGAACCACCGACCGCACCCGGTGCAGCAGGGCACGGGCGCTCGGCGCGCCGGACAGGTCGGCGCGCAGCGCCACCGTGCTGTTGAAGAAGCCGATGAGCCCGTCCAGCTCGGGCCGGTTGCGGCCGGTCGTCGGGGTGCCGACCACGATGTCCCGCTGCCCGCTGTAGCGGGCGAGCAGCAGGTACAGCGCGCTGAGCAGGACGACGAACACGGTCACGGACTCGCGGCGGGCCAACTCCCGCAGCGCCCGCAGGACCGGCGTCGGGACGGTGAAGGGGTACAGGTCGCCCACGAACCGCTTGCGCGCCGGCCGGGGGAGGTCCGTCGGCAGCTCCAGCACCGGCGCGTCCCGCAGCGTCTCGACCCAGTACGCCAGCTCGTGGTCGAGGGCGGAGCGCGTCACCAGGTCGCGCTGCCAGCGGGCGTAGTCCCGGTAGCGGACCGGCAGCGGGGGCAGCTCGGCCCGCGTTCCCCGCTCGCGCGCGGCGTACAGCAGCGGCAGCTCCCGCTCGAAGACCTTGGGGGAGTGGCCGTCGTTCACCGCGTGGTGGACCGTGACCTGGACGACGTGCTCCTGCGGCCCGAGCCGGACCACGAGCAGCCGCAACAGCGGATCGTGCGCGAGGTCGAACCGGACCTGCGCCGCGGCCCGCACCAACTCCCGGGCCGCCAGCAGCGGATCGGGCGCGTCCGAGACGTCCGCGAACCGGTAGAAGTCGCCGAGCTCCGGCCGGATCCGCAGGCCCGGGCCGTCCTCCAGCTCGACGAAGTTGGAGCGGAGCACCTCGTGGCGGTCCGCCAGGTCCTCCCACGTGCCGCGCAGCGCCTCCGGGTCGAGGGGGCCGCGGACGTGGCTGACCATCGGCAGGTTGTACAGCGTGGTGTCGGGGTCGAGCTGGTGGTGGAACCACATGCGTTCCTGTCCGAACGACAGGACCGCCCCCTCCCCGCGGGTGACGGGCGGCAGCGCGCCGGGTGCCGCGTCCGCCGGCGCGATCACCCGGACGAGGTCCGCGACCCGGGGGTGCTCGTAGACGTCGATCAGCTTGGGACGGACGCCGAAGCGCTCGTGGATCCGGTCGACGAGTTGCAGCGCGATGAGGGAGTTCAGACCGAGCTCGAAGAAGTCCTCGTCGGCGCTGATGGGCGCCTCGGCGTGCAGCAGCTCCCGCAGCGTGCCCTGCAACCAGCCGACGCCGTCCGACGCCTCGGCGCGCTGCGGCGGCTCAGCGGCCGTCGGCGCCGGGGGAGCGGGAACGGGTACGGGCGCGGGTGCGGGCGGTGCGGCGACGGGCGGAGGGGGAGGTGCGGACGCGTTGGTGGCCCAGCACGGGGTGCCGAGCAGCGGGTGGCCCGGCAGCCGCACCCGCCGCGCGTCGGCGTGCTCGGGCCGGACCGCGGCCCAGTCCACGTCGATCCCGCTCTCGTACAGCACCCGCACGGCGTCCAACGGCCCGTCGACGAACCGCACAAGGGCCCGCTCGTCGTCCGCCAGGTGCTCGGCGAGCAGTCGTCCCAGCGCGCCGTCCGGGCCGGGTTCGAGGAAGAGGACGGGCCCGTCGGCCAGCAACCTGCGGGCGACGCCGAGCAGTTCGTCCACGTCGACGGGGGCGGCGTGCGCGGCGGCGAACTCGGCCGGTTCGACGGGGGCGCGCCGGCCCAGCACGTGCCGGGCCGCGAACCGGGACGAACCCGCCCCGAGCACCGCGTCGAACGCGACGCCGTGGCCGTGCAGCACGTCGTACGCGGCGATCTGCGCCGCGAGCACCCGCGCCGCCCGCCCCGTCGCCGGCAGGCCCGGCGGCAGCGCGCCACCGGTGACGCCGGCGGGCGGTGCGTCCGGCGACAGCAGCAGCGCCACGGCCGGTGGCCGCCCGCCCGCGGCCCGTCCGTCGTCAGCTCGTAGCCACGTCGCCTCGGCGGCCAGCTGCACGGCGAGTTCCCGGGTGCTGCCCGCCGTCACCGCGATGCGGTGCGGATGGTGCGTACGGCCCTGGTTGAGCGTGAAGGCCACGTCCCCGAGGGGCAGTTCGCCGTCGCGCAGGGCGAGCGCCAACTCGCCGCACAGCAGCGCGAGTGCCTCCTGGCTGCGGGCGGAGACCCCGACCAGCTCGGGCCCCGTCGTAGGGCCACCGCGCCGCGGCGGCTCCGGCGGCTGCGCCACCACGCAGTGCGCGTTCACCCCGCCCAGGCTGAAGGAGCTCACCCCGGCGAGCCGCGGCCCACCGTCCCCGCCTTCCCAGGCGCGCGCCGCGGTGACCACCTCGATCCGCTCCGCGGCCAGGTCGACGTCCCGCGTCGGACGCGCGAAGTGCAGCGAGGGGTACAGCTCGCCGCGGCCCGCGCTCAGCACGGCCTTCACCAGGCCGACGATTCCGGCTGCGTGGTCGAGGTGACCGATGTTGGTCTTCACCGACCCGATCGGCAGGGGCGCGGTGCGGCCGGCGAACGCGGCGGCGATCGCCTCCAGTTCGACGGCGTCCCCGAGCCGCGTCCCGGAGCCGTGGGCCTCCACGTATCCCGCGCGCGCCGGCTCGACGCCCGCAGCCGCCCACGCCTTGGCGATGACGCGCCGCTGCGCCACCGCGCTCGGCGCGCTGATGGTGCCCGTGCTGCCGCCGTTGTGGAGCGTGGCACTGCCCCGGATGACGGCGTGGATCGGGGTCCGGTCCGCCGTCGCGCGGCGCACGGTGGTCAACAGCAGGGCAGCCCCGCCCTCGCCGGAGACGGTGCCGTCCGCGTCCGCGTCGAACGCCCGGCACCGGCCGCTCGACGACACGAGTTCGGCGAATCCGGCCGTCTCCGCCGCCGGGACGCCCGCGATGCGCAGGCTCACCCCGCCGGCGAGGGCGTACTGCGCGTCACCCGAGCGCAGTTCGCGACAGGCGTGGTGCACCGCCACCAGGGAGCCGTTGCACCCGGTGTCGACGGCGTGGCACGGCCCCTCCAGGCCGAGCGTGTGCGCGATCCGCGCGGGCAGCCCGAACGGCACGTTGCCCAGGGTGCCGAGCGCCCCCTGCTCCCCGACGAGGGCGTGGTAGCCGGACGCGGCGGCGCTGAAGACGACCGCCGTGTCACTGCCGCGGAAGCCCGCCACCGAGTAGCCGGCGTCCTCGATCGCCCGGTGGGCGAGGACGAGGGCCATGCGGTGCTGCGGGTCGATCAGCGCGGCCTCGCGCCGCGACAGCTTGAAGAAGGCGTGGTCGAAGGTGTGGATGTCGTCGACGTGCCCCATGGGCAGCCGCGGTACGGCCGGATCCAGGCCGGTGGCCTCGGCGCGCGGCGCCGGCATCGGGCCGATGCTGTCCCGTCCGGAGGCGAGCCCGGCGCGGAACTCCTCCAGGGTCGACGCGCCGGGGACGTTCAGGCCGATGCCGACGATCGCGATGTCGTCGGCGTCGACGCCGGGATGGGACCCGGACATGGTGGCTCCCCTCGTCATATCTCGAACAGGACCGGACCGTCGGACCGCGGACCCGCGTCCGGGGCGTCGGTCCGGGGGTCGGGCCCGGGCGCGGCGGCGGGCGCCCGGTCGCCGGCCGCCTCCAGGGCCTTCGCCTGCGCCGCCACGGTGGGCAGGTCGAAGAGCTGGCCCACCCGCAGCGCCCCGGGCCAGTCGCGCTCCAACCGCAGGTGCAGGTCGACGACGCGCCGGGAGTTCCCGCCCACGTCGAAGAACACGTCGTCCAGGCCGAAGTCGTCGTGCTGGAGCACCGCCGCCCAAAGCCCCGCCAGCGACCGCTGCAGCGGAGACCACCGCTGCCGACCGCCCGTCGCGGTCCGTGCGGCGGCCGGCGTCAGCAGTGCGCGGAGCGCAGCCTCGTCGACCTTCCCGGTGCGCCCCAGCGGGAACCCGCCGACGGCGACGAAGCGTTCCGGCACCGCCTCGGCGACCAGCAGCGGTGCGCAGTGCGCCAGCAGCTCCCGTACGCCCGGCAGCACCGCGGTCCCCTCGGCGGGTGTCCAGAAGGCGACGAGCGCGGTCTCGCCGTGTTCGTCGGGCACGGGGAGCACCACGGCCTGTGCCACGGCCGGGTGGCTCTCCACCGCGGCCGTCACCGCCGCCCGCTCCAACCGCACGCCCCTGACCTTCACCTGGCCGTCGGACCTGCCGTGGAACTCCAACTCCCCGCCCTCGTTCGTCAGCACCAGGTCACCGGTGCGGTACATGCGCGCCCCCGGCCGGTCGGCGAAGGGGTCGGCGACGAAACGCGCGGAGGTCGGCCCGGGGCGCCTCGCGTACCCGGCGGCGACCTGCGGGCCTCCCACGTACAGCTCGCCCACGACGCCCCGGGCGACGGGGTGCAGCCGCCCGTCCAGCACGTACGCTGTGCAGCCGCCGGTGGGCCGGCCGATGGGGACGGGCGGGGCGAGCGGCCCGCGCACCGGGTGGGCCACACAGGTGACGGTCACCTCGGTGGGGCCGTACTCATTGCGCAACTCGACACCGGGCAGCAGCGCACGGTGGCGCTCGACCACCGGGACCGGCAGGGACTCGCCGGCGACGACGACCAGCCGCAGGTGCGAGTCGAAGCCCGCCGCCCAGGGCAGCACGAGTCGGTAGAACGACGGGGTGACCGCCAGGTGCGTCACCCGCCGGACGGCGATCAGACGGGCCGTGGCCTCGGCGTCGGCCAGCTCGTCGGGGCCGGGGAGCACGGCCGTACCGCCGCTCCACAGCGCCCACAGCGTCAGCAGCAGCGCCCCGTCCCAGGCGAACCGCATCGCGGAGAACGCCACCGGGCCCGACGCGTGGTCGTGGTGAGCGCGGCTGGCGAGCATCGTGATCAGGTTGTCCGCGGTGACGATCACCGCCTTGGGACGGCCCGTCGTGCCCGAGGTCGAGATGACGTACGCGGGAGAGCTCCCCGGCACGCGGACCGTGCCGCCCTGGGCCTCGCCCGCACCGAGCGGCACGACCGCAACGCCGGAGCCCGCTTCGAGCAGCGCGGGGGCGGCGTCGCGCCCGTCGGAGAGGAGCCGACGCACCGCGTGCACGGGCGTCGCCGGATCCGCGGGGTCGAACACCACGGCCCCGCAATCCACGTCGTCGAGCAGGGCGCGCAGCGTCACCACCGGGTGGCCGGGCTCCACGACGCACCAGGCCGCACCGATTCGCGCCGCCGCGACCATCCCGACGACGGTCTCGACGCCCTGCCGCCGGTACAGCACGACGATCCGGCCGGGCCGAACGCCGGCCGCCGTCAACCGGGCGGCGAGCGCGGCGCTCGCCCCGTCCAACTCCCGCCAGGTCAGCGAGGTCCGGCCGACCGCGACGGCGGTGCGGTCGGGGACCCGTGCTGCGTGCCTGAGGAGCGTCGAATCCGGGCCGTGCCAGGTGTTCGCCCCGCGCCCGCCGGCCACGTCCACGTCGCTCACGTCGGCCGCTTCGGTTCTGCCGGCCGCGTCGGTCATCGGTCGTCCCCGGCGACGACGGTGACGTGGGCCGCGTGGGGGGAAACGCCGCCCTCGTGGACGAGGAGGGTGCCCTCGCCGGTCGACTCGGCGACCGTGAAGCCGGCGAACCTGAGGGTCACCAGCATCACCCGGTTGACCTCGGTCGGCACGAACTCGGCCAGCGGACGGTGCCCGGCCGCCCGGGCCCGCTCCACGACGTGCCCGATCAGCGCGGTGCCGACGCCCCGGGACATCACCCGGCACGACATCAGCAGCAGGAGCAGCACGGAGTCGTCGCCGCGCAGCTCCGACACCGCGAGGCCGATCGTGCCGTAGGCGCCGAAGCGGTCGCGGAGCGTGGCGACCAGCACCTCGTGCCGGTCGGACGCGCACATCGCCCGCAGCTGCGCCATGTCGTACGTCTGACCCGTGGTGTTGAGCTGGTGGGTGCGGACCGTGAGTTCGTGGGCCCGGGCGAGGTCGTCCTCGGTGGCCCGCCGGACGGTCATCACCAGCTCCAGGCCGGTGAGGAAGTCGGCGTTCGTGCCGGTGAAGTACTCCTCCGCGTCCGTGCGCCGTCGCTCCGCGCGGTACATCTCGCGGCGCCGGCGGGCCTCGTCGGTGATCACCGCGGGGGTGAACTCGGGCAGCCCGGGCAGCTCGGCGAGCTGCTCGACCGGATAGCACCGCACCTCGGGCAGGGCCGTGGACACCTCGGCGCGCTCGACGGGGTCGTTGTCGACGAAGGCGACCGCGTCCAGACCGATGTTGAGGGCGTCCGCGATCCTGCGCACCGCCTCGGACTTCGGCCCCCAGCCCACCTCGACCGCGCAGAAGAGGTCGGCCACGCCGTGCTTGCGCAGGTTCTCCGCCGCGGGGCCGTACTCGCTGCGGCTGGCGACCGCGTGCAGGATCCCCCGCTCGTCGAGCGCCCCCAGCACCCCCAGCGCCTCCGGCGTGGGCACCGTGGCGTCCTGCTCCAGCAGGACGCCCTTCCACAGGGTGTCGTCGAGGTCCCAGACCAGACACTTCACCGTGGGGCGGGACGTGGAATCCGTCGTAGGCCGCGCCGCGGGTCCCGTCGTGCGCTTCGTCGTGGGCGTCACCGTGAAACTCCCCCTTCCCGTTCGCCGAGGCGGCGCAGCAACCACGTGCTCCAGGCCGCCACCGGGCTGCTGTTCATCACGAGGGCGTGCTCGCCGGGCGCCTGGGTGGCCGCGGCGTCCGTCAGATTGATCAGGACGTCCACGGAGCCGAGATGGCCGTACGCGGCGAGGTTGCGCCGGCACACGGGGTCGATCTCCACGTCCAGCGCCTCCTGCCAGAAGGCGAACGCCCCGGCCGCGAGGTTCTGGGTCAGATGCGTGCCGACCCGGCTCGCGGCGAGTCCGTTGCGGGCCAACAGCTCCGCGTTCAGCGCGGCGAAGCGCTTGCGGCTCTCCACGGCGAGTCGGAACGAGTACGTCGGCTCGTCCGCGCACTCCTCGACCCAGTCCCGCGACGGCAGGTCGCGGTAGTCGATGCGGAAGAGGTCGGCGTAGCTGCCGTCGCTGCGCACGATCTGGTCGACCAGCTCGTGGGTCCCCTCGCCGTCCACCGTCAGCAGGACCGCCGCTGCGCCGTCGCCCAGCAGGGTCATCGGCGGTCGGTACCTGGCCCGGGTCGGGGTCCGGGCCGCGGCGACGACCAGGACGGTGCGACAGCGCGGGTCACCGCGCAGCAGCGCGGAGCCGAGCGCGAAGGCGGCGGAGACCGAGACACAGCCGAGGTCGCCGACGCCGGTCGCGAATGCGCGGTGAGCGCCGAGCCGGTGCTGCAGTCGGGTCGCCTCCGAGGCCAGCAGGTACTCGGGCACCCGGCCCTGCACCAACAACAGGGCGTCGACGTCGGCGGCGTCGAGGCCGGCGCGGTCCAGCGCTGCGCGCGCCGCCCGCTCCGCCAGGTCGACCTCGGACGCCTCACCGGCGTCCCGCACGGTGTCCACGCCGAGCGAGAGTGCGTGCTCGCGCCGCAGCGCGGGAAGGTCGGCCAGCTCCGGCAGTTGGTCGACGGCGAGCCGTCGCTCCGGGAACCAGGTGGCCACCGGGCCGACGGTGATGCGCCGTTGCGCGGTCATCGCGCACCGCCGGCGTGCGGCAGGCCCAACAGATGGCTCCCGATCATCACTTCGGCCACCTCGTCCGCGCCCTCGATGATCTGCATGACCTTCGCGTCCCGGAAGAACCGGGCGACGGCGCTGCCCGGAGCGCAGCCCGCCGCGCCGAGCAACTGCACCGCCTTGGCGGACACCGAGGCGGCGGCCCGGGCGGCGGCGTACTTGGCGGTGACGGTGGCCACGATGGACCCGGGGTCACCGTCCTCGCGCAGCGCGGCGGCGCGTACGCACAGCTCCTCGGCCGCCCTGACGGTGACCGCGCAGCGCCCGAGCGCGGCCCGGACCGTCTGGTGGTCGCCGAGCGGGGCGCCGCCCTGCGTACGGCTGCGGACGTGTGCCACGGCCTCGTCGAGGCAGGCACGGGCCATGCCGACGCAGCCCCAGGCGACGGTGTAGCGGCCGTGGTCGAGGGCGGTGCCGAGCACGTGCGAGAGGCCGAAGCCGGGCGGAGCGATCAACTGGCGCTCGGGCAGGGCGGCGCCGTCGAGGGTGACGTGGGCGAGCCGTGCGCCGCGCAGCCCGAGTTGTCCGGTGACCGGCTCGATCTCGACACCGGCGCGGTCCGTCTCCACGAGTCCGGCAACCAGCCCGCCGGGGGCCCGGCCGAGCACCAGCAGGACGTCGGCGACCTCGCCGAACGTCACCCACAGCTTGCGCCCGTACACCCGGTGGTCCCCGCCGCCGCCCGGTCGGAACTCGCAGGCGACGGCAGACAGGTCGGTGCCCGCACCGGGCTCGGTGCAGGCCACGGCCGCCAGCCGATCGCCGCCGACCAACTGCGGCAGCCACTCGGCGCGCTGCTCGGCGGTGCCCCACCGGTCCAGGGCGGCGTTCACCATGCCCTGGACCGTCGTCAGGGCCCGCAGGGAGGAGCACACAGCGCCCAACTCGGCAGTGACGTCGCCCAGTTCACGGGCGCTGGTGCCGCCCCCGCCCAGGTCGACGGGTCGGTCGAGGCCGAGCAGCCCGTGGTGGGCGGCCAGCCGTATCGCCTCCGGGGGCAGCCCGTGCTCGTCCCAGGCGTCCGCCTCGGCGAGCGCGGTCTTCACCAGCGGCTCGACGTCGATCACAGTGCCGCTCCGCCCGCCGGCCCGCCGTGCGCACCGCGCTTGGCGGCCACGAAGCCGGCGACGCGCGCGGCGGTGCGGAAGCTGTCCAGGTCCAGGTCCGCCACGTCGACGGTGATTCCGTAGGTCCGCTCCACGTGGGTCACGATCTGCAACGCCTGGAGGGAGGCCACGAGGCCGAGCGCGAAGTAGTCGTCGTCGGGCCCGAGTTCCGTGCGGGTGAGGGAGCTGAAGTACTTCTGCAACTCGGCGACGAGGTCGTCATCGCCGGGCCGCGGCGGCTGGGCCGTGTCCAGCGGCGGACGGCCTTCCTTGGTCGACATGCGAGGTGGACTCCGATCGGCAGTTGCTCAGCGCAGAGACGACGGCTTTCGCTTGTGCACATGACAGCGAAGAGAGGAGAACGAAGAAGAACGGCAGGAGAGCGGAGAAGGGTCAGGAAGGGCGGGCGCACGTCATCGGAATCCAGCAGCTGCCCGGTCGAAGCATCCCGCTTCGTTCCACGAGAAAGGCCCTAGCATCCGCACGGAAAGACTCCCCCCGAGTTTTGCGTCTGCACACGTAACGCAAAAAATTCTCACGCGGAGCACACGACGATTCCAGACCCCGTCCGTTATCACGTGCCCCTTGGCTGGATACCTTCTGTGCCGCCCCCGGGGCGTAGCTGCCCCCGGTGTCCGGGGGCAGCACTCCCGAATCTCCTTGCCTGATACAAGAATCTCCTGGTGGGAGGGGTGGGGCGCCCTGCTGCTTCCGGTGCCGACGGTTTTGACGGTGCGGAAGGTGTGCGGCAGCAGGGGCGCGCCGTGGCGGAGAAATGACGGCGGAGGGCCCGGTGATCACGCCGTAAAGACGTGTCCACCGGGCCCCGGGCCCGTCCGCACCCCGTGACGGAAGGGGTGGATCAGTCGGACGGCGTGCGCTCGCCGCGGGTGCCGGTCAGCAGCCAGCCGGTGCTGCGCAGGGGCAGTGCGCCGGCGTTCTCGTACGGACGCAACTGCTCGGTGAGCACCTCCCGGACGCTCTCTTGGATCCCGGGGCCGAGGCCCGCCAGCAGATGGCGCCCCGGGCCGGAGCAGAGCAGGAAGGCCGCCGCCTCCGCGGCGTTGCGGCCCCAGATCCCGTACGCCCGGATGCATTCGGCCTGCACGTGCAGGAAGCCCGCCGACGTCAGCGCCGAGACCGCGGTGTCCCGGTCGGCGAGGGAGAACATGCCGGGGCTGCCGGGGGTGCCGAAGTCCCCGGTCGGCAGGAGGGGGTCCAGGGACCGCAGCGCCGTGAGCCACTCGTTCTCCGCGGGCTCGGCGGCGGCGAGCAGGGCGATGCGGCCCCCGGGGCGCAGGGCCCTAGCGATGTTGGCGAACGCGGCGACGGGGTCGGCGAAGAACATGATGCCGAAGCGGCTGATCGCGACGTCGAAGGTGTCGGCGTCCAGCGCGTGCACCTGGGCGTCGCCCTGGACGAACGAAGCGTTGGTGATGCCGGCCCCGGCGGTCCGGGCCCGGGCCAACTCCAGTACGGGGGCGGACAGGTCGATGCCGAGGGCGCTGCCCCGGCCCGCCGTGGCGGCGGCGAGCCTGGTGGTCGCTCCGCCGCCGCAGCCGACGTCGAGGACCCGGTCCCCGTCCTGGATGGCGGCGGCGTCGAGCAGCGGCAGGTCGAAGTTGGCGTTGATCGCGTTCCAGCGGTCCTGGTGATGGACCCAGTGGGTACCTTCGTAACCGTTCCACGCCTTTAACTGGGCGGTGTTGACGACTTCGTGCATGGGGCGGACTCCTTCGACGCAGTGGTTGGACGCCCTAGAATGGGCGCCTGCCCAAACGGTATGGGCGCTCGCCCATACTTGCAATCCCCTGTCCTCGGGAGGGACTTGATGTCACCGCGTGGAATCGCGATCCCCGATCTGCGTGAGCGGCTCTTCGGCGCGGCGGAGCGCGTGATGTCCAGGGACGGAACGCTCACCAGCCGGGCGATCACCGAGGAGGCGGGCTGCGCCAAGGGCGTGCTGCACACCCACTTCGCCGGGCTGGACGCATTCGTCGCCGAACTCATCCTCGACCGCTTCGCGCGGATGGCCGAACACGCCGACGACCTGCCCGCCCGCGTCGGCACGGGCACGGTGACGGACAACCTCAACGCGCTCGCCCGTGCCGTGCTGACCCTGGACAGCGCCGTCGTCGCGTTCTCCCTGACCCGTCCCGCCGCGGCGCGCACGGTCCGCGACGCCTGGCGGTCCGGCGCCCCCGGCTTCGGCGTGGTCCAGCAGGCGATCGACGGATACCTGCGGGCGGAGCAGGAACAGGGGCGCGTGGGGGAGGGGACCGACACGGAATCCATCGCGCTCGCCCTGGTGGGCACCTGGCACCACCTGCTGATGAGCGGCGCGGGCGGGCCCGACCCCGTCGAGGCGGTCACCCGCGTCACCCGCGCCCTCATCCCCGAGGCCTGACCGCCCGCGGCTCCGCCCGTACGCCGGCGCGGCACCCCTACCGCGCCGCATCGCGGGCCCGGTAGGGTCCGAAGCCGCCACCGACCAGGTGGACGCGTTGCCCAGGCACGACAGTCGCCTCCGCCGGGGCGCTGGGAGGTCCCGTTGTCCAGACCCGCGACCGTTCTGTTCGACGTCGGGAACGTCCTCTTCCCCGACCCGTGGGAGACCCTTCTGCTCACCCCGGGCAAGGGGCTGGCCGACCGGCACGGTCTGGACCCCGGCGCCCTCGCGCGCACCGCACGCGCCCTGTGGCACCGCTTCAGCACGGTGGAGTCCACCGCCGACGCGTACTGGGACGCCCTCGCCCGGGAGACCGGCGTCCCCCTCACGGCCCGTGCGGTCGAGGCGCTGGAGGCCGAACTGCTGCATCCGCACCCCCGCGCCGCCGAGTTCCTCGCCCGGGCGGCCGAGGGCGGCCGGGCGGTGGGCGTGGTCTCCAACAACACCTCCTTCTGGTACGCCATCCAGTCCAAGGCGCTCGACCTGGACCGGTACGTCGAACCCGGTCTCGTGTTCCTGTCGTTCCGGTACGGCGCGGAGAAGGGGAGCCCCGGCCGGGGCCTGTTCGAGCTCGCCGCCGAGCACACCGACGCCGCCACCGCCCTCGTCGTCGAGGACCGCCCCCCCAACGTCCTGCGGGCCCGGCGCGCGGGTTTCCGCACCGTGCACTACGCCATGGACCAGGAGGACGACGCCCAACTCGACGAGTTGCTGTCCCGGCTGTCCGGGTCGTCCCGGCCGTCCGCATGACCACCGGCGCTGAGCCGCCGCCGGACCCGGCCGCTCAAAGGCCCCCGCCGCCGATGCAGTACGACCAGCTCTCGGCGCTGTTGGCCGAGTACAACTCCCTGCGCCAGGAGAGCCTGCAAGCCATCAGCAACCGCATCGCCATCATGAACTTCGCCTTCACCTCCCTGGCGGTGGTCCTCGCCGCCCTGCTCACCTCCTCCGTGTCCCGGGTCGTCCTGATACCGGTGAGCCTGGTCTTCGTGCCCGCAGCCGCCAAGGCGAGCCTGCTGATCTGGCTCGGCGAGTACCACCGCTCCCAGCGGGCGGGTCGCGGCGTGGCGCGCCTCGAACGGCGCATCAACACCCTGCTCGGGGACGCCGACCTGGTCGGGTGGGAGTCCCGACTGGTCTCCAGCGGCACGCACATGGGCTACCCGTACATCGCGACCGCCCTGTTCATCCTCAGCACGGGGGTCCTCGGGCAGGCGCTCGGCGGCTACTACGCGGTGGATTCCGCCGCCCGCGCCGGGACGGCCGCGGCGGTCGCGACGGCGCTCGCCGTCGCGGTGTACGCCGTCGCGGGGGAGACGCTGTTCACGCTCTTCTACCGGCGGCGCTGGCGGGCGATCCGCTCCTACACCCACAGCGCCTGACCGGCCGAGGGATCACCCGCCGACGTACTGCGCCAGGTGCTCCCCGGTGAGGGTGGAACGCGCGGCGACGAGTTCGGCCGGGGTGCCCTCGAAGACGATCCGGCCGCCGTCGTGGCCCGCGCCCGGACCGAGGTCGACGATCCAGTCCGCGTGCGCCATCACCGCCTGGTGGTGTTCGACGACGATCACGGACTTGCCCGAGTCGACGAGCCGGTCCAGCAGGCCGAGGAGCTGCTCGACGTCGGCCAGGTGCAGCCCGGCCGTCGGCTCGTCCAGGACGAACACCCCGCCCTTCTCCGCCATGTGCGTGGCGAGCTTCAACCGCTGCCGCTCGCCGCCCGACAGGGTCGTCAGCGGCTGGCCGAGGGTGACGTAGCCGAGCCCTACGTCCACGAGCCGGCCCAGGATGCGGTGGGCGGCCGGAGTGCTCGCACCGCCGGCGCCGAAGAACTCCGCCGCCTCGGTCACCGACATCGCGAGCACCTCGCTGATGTCGCGCCCGCCGAGGTGGTGGTCGAGCACCGCCGCCTGGAACCGCCGGCCCCCGCACTCCTCGCAGGGGGTGGCGACGCCCGCCATCATCGCCAGGTCCGTGTAGATCACGCCGGCGCCCTTGCACTCGGGACAGGCCCCTTCGGAGTTGGCGCTGAACAGCGCCGGCTTCACCCCGTTGGCCTTGGCGAACGCCTTGCGGATCGGGTCGAGCAGCCCGGTGTACGTGGCCGGATTACTCCGCCGCGAGCCGCGGATCGGGCTCTGGTCGACCGACACCACGCCATCGGCCCCCGCCTGCAGCGGCAGCGAACCGTGCACCAGGGAACTCTTGCCCGAGCCGGCGACACCGGTGACGACCGCGAGCACCCCGAGCGGTATGTCCACGTCGACGCCCCGGAGGTTGTGCAACGTGGCGCCGCGGACCCGGAGCGCACCCGTCGGCTTGCGTACGCTCGCCTTGACCGACGACCGGTCGTCGAAGTGCCGTCCGGTGACCGTGCCGCTGGCCCGCAGCCCCTCGACGGTGCCCTCGAAGCAGACGGCACCGCCCTCGGTGCCGGCGCCGGGCCCGAGGTCCACGACGTGGTCGGCGATCGCGATGACCTCGGGTTTGTGCTCGACCACCAGGACCGTGTTGCCCTTGTCGCGCAGCCGCAGCAGCAGGTCGTTCATCCGCTGGATGTCGTGCGGGTGCAGCCCGGCGGTCGGCTCGTCGAAGACGTACGTGACGTCGGTGAGCGAGGAGCCGAGGTGGCGGATCATCTTCACGCGCTGCGCCTCGCCGCCCGACAACGTCCCCGACGCCCGGTCCAGCGAGAGGTAGCCGAGGCCGATCTCCACGAACGAGTCGAGGGTCCGCTGCAACGCGGTGAGCAGCGGCGCCACCGACGGCTGGCGCAGCCCGCGGACCCACTGCGCCAGATCGCTGATCTGCATCGCACACGCGTCGGCGATGTTGATCCGCTTGATCTTCGAGGACCTGGCGCCCTCGTTCAGCCGGGTGCCGTCGCAGTCGGGGCAGGTGGTGAAGGTGACCGCGCGCTCCACGAACGCCCGGACGTGCGGCTGCATCGCCTCCTTGTCCTTGGCCAGGAAGGACTTCTGGATCTTGGGGATCAGCCCCTCGTAGGTGAGGTTCACGCCCTCGACCTTCACTTTGGTCGCCTCCCGGTGGAGGAAGTCCCGCATCTCCTGCGCGGTGAAGTCGCGGATCGGCTTGTTCGGGTCGACGAAGCCCGACTCGGCGTAGACCCGCACGGTCCAAAAGCTGTCCGACTTCCAGCCGGGGATGGTGAACGCGCCCTCGGCGATGGACTTGGAGTCGTCGTAGAGCTGGCTGAGGTCGATGTCGGAGACCGCGCCCCGGCCCTCGCAGCGCACGCACATGCCGCCGGTGCGGGTGAAGGTCTGCTTGACCGCCTTCTTCGCGCCGGCGCCCCGCTCGACCGTGATGGCGCCGCTGGCCCGGACCGATGCGACGTTGAAGGCGTACGCGCTCGGCGGACCGACGTGCGGTTCGCCGAGCCGGCTGAAGAGGATCCGCAGCATCGCGTTGGCGTCCGTGACGGTGCCCACCGTGGAGCGCGGGTCCGCGCCGAGGCGCTGCTGGTCGACGATGATCGCGGTGGTCAGCCCTTCGAGCACGTCGACCTCGGGCCGTGCCAGCGTGGGCATGAAGCCCTGCACGAAGGCGCTGTACGTCTCGTTGATCAGCCGCTGCGACTCCGCGGCGACGGTGTCGAAGACCAGGGAGCTCTTGCCCGAGCCCGAGACGCCGGTGAACACCGTCAGCCGGCGCTTGGGGATCTCGACGCTGACGTCCTTGAGGTTGTTCTCGCGCGCCCCGTGCACGCGGATCACCTCGTGGCTGTCGGCGGCGTACGGCGCGGGCGACTGCGCGGCGGTCCTCTTGCTCATCGTGTCTCCATCTGTCGGGCGTTGCCGCCTCGGCGGACTCCCTCGGCGTCGCCAGGTTCGATCCGGCCGATCTACCGGCACGGTCCCCGCACGCTCCGCCAGCGGCGGCCAAGTATGGCAATCCACTGCTTATCTGCCAAATCAGGGCAAGATCGGATGGTGCGGGCGTCGGGCCCGTCGTGCCTGGTCGTGAGCTCACGCTAGGTGGACCGCGGTGACCTGCGCTTCTCGGATCCTGATCGATTGTGCCCGCGCGTCGTGACGCTCCGGCGCGACCCGGTGACCGGGCGCTCCGGGGTGGCTTCCGCCGTCGCTCACGCGTTCGCGCGACGGCTAGCAGTATCGGCGGCGACGGCAAACCCGACACGAGGGAAGTTCACTGCATCGAGGGAGGCAGAAGCCGCCCAATGGAGCAATGGGCTCGGCAGCCCCTACGGTTCTCGTGGATCTGGGACGGAACGATCTCCCGGGTGCCGTTTTCTCCGACCACCCCCCTTTCACGCACACCCTCTCGTTCCCCGAGCTCGCCCTGTTCGTGCCCTTTGCTCCCCAGTTCCTCAGCACTTCACCTTTCTCAGTTCCGCAATCCGCTGTTCCCCATGTCACTGACTGACACGTGCATGCGTCGAACGCTGCCCTCGTGAAGGAGAGCCCTGCCCGATGACCGTGGACACCAGCCCGGAGCCGCTCCAGGAGCCGCAGCCGCAGAGCAGCCTCAGCACCGCGGCTGCCCGCAACCTCGCCACCACCACCAAGTCCGTCCCGCAGATGCAGGAGATCACCTCCCGCTGGCTGCTCAAGATGCTGCCCTGGGTCGAGGTCTCCGGCGGCGCCTACCGGGTCAACCGCCGACTGACCTACACCGTCGGTGACGGTCGCATCGAGTTCGTCCAGGACGGCTCCGAGGTCCGGGTCATCCCCCGCGAACTGGGCGAGCTGTCGCTGCTGCGCGGCTTCGACGACGTGGACGTGCTGACCGAGCTCGCCGGCCGGTGCGTCCAGCGCGACTTCGACGCCGGCGAAGTCCTGGTGGAGCGCGACACCCCCGCCGAGCAGATCCACCTGATCGCGCACGGCCGGGTCGAACAGATCTCCGTCGGCGCCTACGGCGACGAGAGCGTCACCGGAGTGCTCGCCGACGGCGACCGGTTCGGCCAGGACGCGCTGCTGGACCAGGACGCGACCTGGGGCCACACCGCCGTCGCCCGGACCGCGGGCACCCTGCTGACCCTCTCCCGCGCCGACTTCGCCGCTGTGGTGGAACGTTCCCCCGGCCTCCAGGCGCACCTCCGGGACTTCCGCACTCTCCCGCAGCAGCGGCAGAACCGGCTGGGCGAGGCGGAGATCGCGATGTCCGCCGGCCACCACGGCGAGGCCGAACTGCCCGGCGCCTTCGTCGACTACGAGCTGAACCCCCGCGAGTACGAACTCTCCCTCGCGCAGACCGTGCTACGGGTCCACACCCGGGTCGCCGACCTCTACAACAAGCCGATGAACCAGACCGAGCAGCAGCTCAGGCTCACCATCGAGGCCCTGCGCGAGCGGCAGGAACACGAGCTGGTCAACAACCGCGAGTTCGGCCTGCTCCACAACGCCGCCTTCAACCAGCGGATCCAGACCCACTCGGGCCCGCCCACCCCCGACGACCTCGACGAGCTGCTGTGCCGCCGCCGCGGCTCCAAGTACTTCTTCGCCCACCCGCGGACCATCGCCGCCATCGGCCGCGAGTTCAACGCCCGCGGGCTGTACCCGAACCACGTCGACGTCGGCGGCCAGCAGGTCCCCGCCTGGCGCGGCGTACCGATCCTGCCGTGCAACAAGATCCCCATCTCCAAGGAGAACACCAGCTCCATCCTGGTGATGCGCACCGGCGAGGACAACCAGGGCGTCATCGGCCTCAACCAGACCGGTCTGCCGGACGAGTACGAGCCCGGCGTCTCCGTGCGCTTCATGGGCATCGACGAGAAGGCGATCATCTCCTACCTGGTCACCACGTACTACTCCGCCGCCGTTCTCGTGCCCGACGCCCTCGGCGTGCTGGAGAACGTCCAGATCGCCCGCAGCAGCTGAGCGGCGCGCCCATGAGCACCGAATCCCTCAGGCGCATCCTGGGCGGACCCACCGGCCTGGGCACGGCGGGCCTGTACCCGGGGCGGCGCGAGGAACCGCAGCCGTCGCCCCGGGCGGACGGGTCGGGGCCGCCGCCGCCCGGCAGCCCCGTCCCGGGCCTGTACCACCACCCGGTGGAGTACGACCCCGTCCGGGCCGCCGAGGTCGACCGCAGGATCGCGCAGTGGGCGATCGAAGAGGTCGAGCTGTATCCCCCCGAGTGGGAGGAGCAGTTCGAGGGGTTCGCCGTGGGGCGCTACATGGCCGCCTGCCATCCCGACGCCCCCACGGTCGACCACCTGATGGCCGCCGCGCGCCTCATGGTCGCCGAGAACGCCGTCGACGACTGCTACTGCGAGGACCACGGCGGCTCGCCCGTCGGCCTCGGCGGACGCCTGCTGCTGGCGCACACCGCCCTCGACCCGCTGCACACCACGGCGGAGTACGAGCCGGCCTGGGCGCAGTCGCTGCACGCGGACGCGCCCCGGCGCGCGTACCGCTCGGCGATGGACCACTTCGGCCAACTGGCCACGCCCTCCCAGGCGGACCGATTCCGACACGACATGGCCCGACTGCACCTGGGGTACCTCGCCGAGGCCGCCTGGGACCAGACGGACCACGTCCCCGAGGTGTGGGAGTACCTGGCCATGCGCCAGTTCAACAACTTCCGCCCCTGCCCCACCATCACCGACAGCGTCGGAGGTTACGAACTCCCGGCGGACCTGCACGCACAGCCGGCCATGCAACGGGTCATCGCCCTCGCCTCCAACGCCACCACCATCGTCAACGACCTGTACTCCTACACCAAGGAACTCCGCAGCCCCGGCCGGCACCTGAACCTGACGGTGGTGATCGGCGAGCGCGAGCAGCGCTCCGAACGCGACGCGTACCTGAAGGCGGTCGAGGTCCACAACGACCTGATGCACGCCTTCGAGGCGGAGGCCGCCGCCCTCGCCGTCGCCTGCCCCGTCCCGACCGTGGCCCGCTTCCTGCGCGGCGTGGCCACCTGGGTCGACGGCAACCACCACTGGCACCAGAACAACACCTACCGCTACAGCCTGCCCGACTTCTGGTAAGGAAGGACCCATCAGTGACCCTGCCCGACGTCACGACCGTCCGTGACACCGTCACCATCCCCTCCCCGGCGACGCCCTACCAGGGCGACATCGCCCGCTACTGGAACCACGAGGCCAGGCCCGTCAACCTGCGCCTGGGTGACGTCGACGGCCTGTACCACCACCACTACGGCATCGGCGAGGTCGACCACACGGCGCTCGGGGACCCCACCGCCCCCGACCGCGAGCAGAAGCTCATCGCCGAGCTGCACCGGCTGGAGTCCGCCCAGGCCGAACTGCTCCTCGACCACCTCGGCCCCATCCAGCGCGACGACGTGCTGGTGGACGCGGGCTGCGGTCGCGGCGGCACCATGGTGATGGCCCACCAGCGCTTCGGCTGCGACGTCGAAGGCGTCACCCTCTCGGTCAAGCAGGCCGACTTCGCCAACGGCCGCGCCGGCGAACTGGGCATCGACAAGTCCGTGCGGGCCCGGGTCTGCAACATGCTCGGCACGCCCTTCGGCACCGGTCAGGTCGCCGCCTCGTGGAACAACGAGTCGAGCATGTACGTCGACCTGCACGACCTCTTCGCCGAGCACTCCCGCATCCTCGCCGTCGGCGGCCGGTACGTCACCATCACGGGCTGCTGGAACCCGGTCTACGGCCAGCCCTCGAAATGGGTCTCGCAGATCAACGCGCACTTCGAGTGCAACATCCACTCCCGGCGCGAGTACCTGCGCGCCATGGTGGACAACCGCCTCGTCCCCCAGACCATCATCGACCTGACGCCGGCGACCCTGCCGTACTGGGAGCTGCGCGCCACCTCCTCCCTGGTCACCGGGATCGAGGACGCCTTCATCAACTCCTACCGGGACGGCTCCTTCCAGTACCTGCTGATCGCGGCCGACCGCGTCTGACGCCCCGCCGATCCGTGTGCCCGGCCCGTCCCCGCACCCCGCGGGGGCGGGCCGCGCGCGTGCCGGGCGGCGGCGGAAGATCCCGTACGCTTCTTCGAGCTCGGCACCATCGGCCCGGGCTCGGCACCATCGGGCATCGCGCCAGGGCACGCGAGCCCAGCAAGATCCGTCAGAAGCCCCCTAGGCGACGAAGGGTGGGGACCCGTGCACGACGACCGCAGGCTCAACGGGGCGATCGACGTACTGGTCTCGCTGGCCGAGCCCGACGACGCCGAGCGGGTGCGGGCACGCATCGGCGTGCAGCGGCAGGGGGACGGGACCGTGCCGACGAACAACCGCTGGAGCGCCGTCCGGGAGATCTCCTCGGCGCCCCTGCCGGCCTCCGCGCCGCTGTGGATGCTGGAGGAGGACGAGCCGCTGATCAACGAGCTGGTGCTGCTGGCCGGCGTGCTGCCAGGCGCGCTCCAGATCGCGGTGATCGACGGGGAGCCCTTCGGGCCGGGGCGGCGCGAGCCGGTCCCGCGGACGACGGACGTGCTCAGCACGGCGTACCCGCAGCGCCCCGACCCGATCCCGCGGGACCGGCTGGTCCCCGAACTCCGGGCGGTCACGGGCATGCGCGGGGGACACCGGATCGCCCGCTGGATCGCGCGCGACGACTGGCAGCACGTCATCGACGCGGACGTGGAGCGAGCCCTGCCCGGGTACGCGCGATGGGCGCTGGCCCTGCGATCCGACTGTCCCGCGGCCCTGCGGGAACGATTCGCCAGCCATCCCCGGTACGCCCACCGGATGCGGACCGCCGGCATCGTCGCCGGCCCCGGGGCCTATGCCGGCACGCAGCGGCCGGCCCTCGCCGCCCTGTCCCTCCTCGCCACCGGCCGCTGGGCCTTCCCCAGCCGGATGCTCGACGCCGAAGCGGCGCTCAGGCCGCTGGTGCGGGAGAGTCTGGGGGCGAACGTGGAGGCGTGGGCCGTACTGGCGCAGCTGCTGCCGACGTTCACCGGAACCGTTCCCGAACTCGTCGTGACCGCCGGCGCGATCGCCTGACGGACCGGAGAAGGGACGCGGAAAAGGGGCGGGGCGGCTGGAATCGAACCAGCGTGTTCCGGTTCTGGAGACCGGCGCGACTGCCTCTGCGCTACGACCCCGCCTTGGCCGCGATCATAGGCGAACCCTGCGAAGAAACGCCTTCGCCCGAGGTCACCGCGGGCTGATGACAAGGAGCAGGTACGGATGAAGGGGGCCGGGGCATGACGTACGGGGAGGTCACAGAACGGCCGCACCATGTGGTCGACCTGGCCGACCGGCGCGCGCTGGAGCGCTGGCGGCCCGCCGACCCCGCGGTCGTCGAGGAGGCACGACGGCTGAAGGAAGCCGCCCTGCTGGACTTCGGACTCTCCGGCTCGGCGGTGGCCTCCTGGCTGTACGCCAAGTGCCACCACCAGATCGCGACCACGGCCGTGGCCACCGCGGCGGTGGTGGCCAGCGGCGACGGCACCTGCCTGCTGCTGTACGACCCGGAGTTCTTCGTCTCCCTGGGGCTGGACGGCGTGAAGTTCGTGTTGTTCCACGAGGCGCGACACCTGGTCCACCGCCACCTCTTCGTGGCGCGGGAGCTGCTGGCCGACCCGGTCTTCACCCTCGCCGCCGAGGTGTCGATCAACCACGTGGCCATGGTCCGGCTCGACGTGCCCGGGCTGCCCGTGACGTCGGACGGCACGCCCGTCGGCATCGACCCCCGCGAGATCCACTCGGCCTACTGCGCGGACCTTCGGACGCACGGTCTGGAGCCGCTGGACTACGCCGCCTTCATCGCCACCGACATGTCGGTCTACGGCGAGCTGAAGCGCATGGCGCACCCTCCCGTGCCGGTCGCCCGCTGCATCCGGCTCACCCACCCCGGGATCCCGACCGACCAGGAGACCGTCGACTCCACCGTGCACTCCGTGCTGCTCAACTCGCTCCTCGCGGCCCGCCGCGGCAACGCCGTGGCCGAGGCCGAGATCGACGAACTGGTGGACCGCACCGCCGGCGCGTCGGAGCGGGCGACGCGGACCTGGGGCCGGCTCGGCGCCGGACTGCTGCGCGGACGGACCAGCCCCACGGCCCGGGTCGACTGGTGGCAGCGGTGGCTGGTGGACGTCGTCGCGTCCAAACTCAGGGATGGCGAACGGCTGGTGTACCCGAAGAAGCGGGGCGCACTGCTCGCCGCGCTGGGGCACGACCCCATGCTGTCGCGGCGCGGCCCGGTGCGGGAAAAGGTGCTGGTCATCGCGTACGACACCTCGGGGTCGATGCCGGATGCGGTGGTCCGCTGGCTGACCGAACTCGTCGGCGGCATCGACGGGGTCGAGGCGCACTGGCTGTCCTTCGACGCCGAGGTGCTGCCGTTCCGCCCCGGTGAGCGGGTGTACGGCGGCGGTGGCACCAGTTTCCAGGCGGTCGCCGACTACGTGGAGGGCCGAACGGCCGTCGACGGCCTGCCGTTCGGCGTCGCCGCTGACGCCGTGGTGGTGCTCACCGACGGATACGCACCGCACATCACGCCCGCCGAGCCGGACAAGTGGATCTGGCTCATCACCGAGGGCGGCGACGACTGGCCCGAAGCCCACACACCCCCGATGGCCTGCCATCGCGTCACCACAGGAACGACATGAGCACGTCCACGCCACGGTTCTCCCGCCCCTCCGGCACCTCCGCTGGCTTCGCAGCCGCCCGATCCGGCGCCCGTACGGCTCCCTGGCGACCCAACGCGACCTATCCGCAGCGGCCCGACGGCTGGACGGGGGTGTCCCGGCTGGAGTCCTTCATCGACGCGATGATCGACATGGGGCAGACCGGCCAGGTCTTCGGCGAGCACGGCATCGGCAAGACGTCGACCTTCGTCTCCCACCTCGCCGAGGCGTATCCGGACGTGGAACTGGTCCTGGTCCCCGCCGCCAACCTCACCCCCGACGACCTGCTGGCCCACGCACCCGTGCGGGACCCGGAGACCGGCCGGCTGGCGCTGCGACAGCTGGTGATGAGCCAGCTCGCGCCCGGCAGACCGTTCGTGCTGCTCATCGACGACTCCCTCCAGGCCGGCGAGTCGATCCAGTCGCAGCTGATGCAGATCGCCTGCAACTGGACGCTCGGCGGGCACGACCTGCGGGCGCTGGGCTGCATCGGGGTCTTCCTCACCGACAACGAGTCCCTGGCCGAGACGGCCGCCCGCCGCAGCGACCTCGCGATCCTGGACCGGATGGTCACCATCCGGATCACCGCCGACGACACCGCCTGGCGACACAAACTGGCCGCCTCCTACCGCCGCTGGGACCTCAGCGGAGTGTTCTTCCTGTGGGCCTCCCTCAGCCCGCGGCTGCGCGAACTGCTCTCACCGCGCACCCTGGACCACGTCCTCGCCCAAGCGGAGGAAGGCTTCCCGCTGAGCTGGGGCCTGCCACTGGTCAACGGAGAGCGACTGCGGCTCGCCGACGTCCGCCCCGACGGCGGCCCCGGACCGAACCGCACGAGGGAGATCCTGGACCGGATCGCCCGTCTCCTGGACGTGCCCAACCCGGAGCGGATCAGCGACCCGGTGCGCCGCGTGGTGCGCGCCGCCCTGCGCAACCGGTGGACGGTGCTGCTCCAGGGCCCACCGGGATGCGGCAAGACCGAACTGGTGCGCCAGACGCTCCGCGAAGGGCTCGGCGGACGCGAACCGCTGTACTACTCGCTCCCGGTCACCAACGTCGAGGACCTGTGCGCACCGATCCCGACGCCCGACGGCCGCCTGGACAACCTGCTCGCGGACGTCTTCACCGGACCCGAGCCGAAGGCGATCGTCTGGGACGAGTACAACCGCCCCAAGGACAAGGCGGCGTTCGCCAAACTCATGGAGATCACCCAGGAGTGGTCGCTCGCCGGCCGGCCGATCGAAGGGCTGCGGGCACAGATCGCGGTGCAGAACCCGCCGTACCACCTGGGCCGCAAGCTCCTGGTGACCCGGAACAACATCGCCCAGGCCACCAGGTTCACCGCGTCCCTGACGATCCGGCCCGAAGACGTCCCGGCGAACGAATGGCTGATCGACACCTACGGCCCGGTGGCCGAGACGGTGTTGGACTGGTGGAAGCACGACATCGACGAGGACGGCCGCGCCTGGATCACCAAGCGCACCATCGAGCGGCTGATCAAACTCCACCAGCGCGGACTGCCGCTGGAAATGGGCACGGTCTACCTGGGCGACGGCGAGTACGCGCCGGTGGAGTTGACCGGCCTCATCGACCGGTTGAACGACCGACCCGTGACGGGCCTACGGGAACTCGCCCGCCAGGTGGACGCCTGGGAAGCGCGGCTGCGGCGCGCGGCCGAGCGTTCCACCGAAGGCGGCGACGACAGCGACAGGGTGCACCAGGTCATCGCCAACGCCGAGCTGTCCCAGCTGAAGAAGCACCGCAAGACGGTCACCCGACTGGTGGCGCTGCTGCCGCCGAAGCTGCGGTCGACCTATCTCGTCGGTGCGTCGGAGCGGCACCAGCGGTTCTGGATAGAGGTGTTCGCCGCGATGGCCGGGCGGACGAAGCCCTGAGGGACGGTCACCACGCCGCTTCCCGGTAGTCCTTGAGGAAGACCCCGGACACCGGAGCGCCCGCCTCGCCGCGCACGATCGGGTCGTACACGCGCGCGGCGCCGTCCACGACGTCCAGCGGCGTGCGGAAGCCCTCGGCGGCCAGCCGGTCCTTCTTCGGCAGCGGGTTCTCGTCGGTGATCCAACCGGTGTCCACGCTGCACATGTGCACCCCGTGGGCCGCGAGCCCGGGTCCGCTGGTGCGGGTGAGCATGTTGAGGGCGGCCTTCGCCATGTTGGTGTGCGGATGGCCGGCCGTCTTGTGCCGCACCGCGAACCGCCCCTCCACCGCCGTGACGTTCACGACGTACCGGTCGGTGTGCGGCGAAGCCAGCAGCAGCGGCAACAGCCGGTCCACGAGCAGGGCCGGCGCGAGGGCGTTGACGAGTTGGGTCTCCAGGAGTTCGGCCGGATCCAGTTCGCCGATCCGGGCCGACCAGGAATTGGCAGGTGCGCGGTCGGGCAGCAGCCCCGCCTCGTCGGCCTCCGCGAGCACCAGGGCGAGCGCGCCCCGGGCGGCGCCCGCCTCCAACGCCCGCATCGGGGCGTAGCCGGGCGCCGCCCACGCGGACGCCGGGAGCTCCGCGCCTTCGCCAGCGGCGAGCCGGGCGTACGACTCGGGCGGGCGCCGCACCGTCTGCGCCGCGTTGTTCACCAGGATGTCCAGCGGTTCGCCGCTCTCGCGGAGGCGTTCGCAGACCCCGATGACCTGACGGGGGTCGCGCAGGTCGACCGCGATGACGGTCAGCCGGTCGAGCCATGCGCCACTGCCGGGCGCGGCCCGGAAGCGGCGCAGGGTGTCCTGGGGGAACCGGGAGGTGACGAGGACCTCGGCGCCGTCCCTGAGCATCATCAGCGCCAGCTGGAAGCCGATCTTCACCCGCCCGCCGGTGAGCAGCGCCCGACGCCCCGTGAGATCGGTGGACAGGCCGCGGCGCGCGGTGTTGTCGTCGGCACAGGTCGGACAGAGCGCGTGGTAGAAAGCGTCGGCCCGGCGATAGAACGCCTTGCACACGTAGCAGCGCCGGGGCCGGTGCAGGACACCGGTCGAGCCCTCCGCGACGGGCGCCAGCGGTGCGTCCTCGCGTCGGGCGACGGCCCCCGTCGCCGTCGCGGCCAGCACGGCGGCGTCGGCGACGCTCCGGCCGTCCCGGCGGGCCTTGCGACGTCGGCCGCGCCCGTCGCGGGCGAAGGACTCCGCGACGTGCTCGGCCCGCAGGCGTACGGGATGGTCCAGGGGGAGCGCCCGCAGCTTCCCGATCGTCCGGTGGAAGGCGGCCAGCTCGTCGGCGTCCAACCCTTCGTCGCCCGGCCCTCGGGCGTCGATCTCCTCGGTGTCGGGCTGCCCCTCGTGACCGGTCCGCGTCATGTCCGCCCTGCTCCGTCGTCGTACCCGTGGGCCCGGCCGGATTCGAACCGGCGTGCCTCCCTCGCCAAGGGAGTGCGCCTGCCTCTGCGCTACGGGACCGGGCTGCCCGGACGGTCGGATTCGAACCGACGTGACTCGACTTGAGGGTCGGCGCGCCTGCCTCTGCGCTACGCCCGAGCAGTGCCGGTGATCATACCTTCGTAGCGCCGGACGATCATTTGGCCGAATCCAACGGCTACAGCGCCGGCCCTCCCGACCGCACGGTAGGGCGCGCTTGGTCAAGGTCGCTCGACGTCTGATCAGCACAGGTGCGGGTTAGTGTGCCGGAGTGAGTTCTCAAGTCGTCATTGGTTTCGGGCCCGCAGGGGCCGCCACCGCTCGACTGTTGGCCGAAAAGGGTCATTCGGTACGGGTCATCACCAGATCGGGCCGAAGCCCAGAACCAGGAATCGAGCACGTCAAAGCGGACGCCGCCGACAGCCGCAGCCTGACCCGGGCCGCGCAGGGCGCCACCGCGATCTACCACTGCGCCGGGCTGCCGCTGCACCGCTGGGCCGGTGAATGGGCACCGCTGACCGCCGCCGCGTGCGCCGCCGCCGAAGAGACCGGCGCCGTCCTCGTCATGCTGGGGAACCTCTACGGGTACGGCCCGGTGGACGGACCCATGACCGAAGAGTTGCCGCTCGCGGCGACCACCACCAAGGGGCGCGTGCGCGCCGAGGCGTGGGAGCACGCGAGGTCCCTGCACGAACAGGGACGGATCAACGCGGTCGAGGTCCGGGCCTCGGACTTCTTCGGCCCCACGGTGACCGACGGCGGCCATCTCGCCGATCGCGTTATGCCTCCGCTGCTGCGCGGCAAGCCGGTCTCCACCCTCGGTGACCCCGGCGCCCCGCACAGCTGGACCTATCTGCCCGACGTCGCCGCAGCGCTGGTCGAGGTCGCCGGCGAGGAGAGCGCCTGGGGACGGGCCTGGCACTGCCCGACGCAGCCCCCGCTGTCCGTCCGCGACATGGTCGAACGACTCGCTGCCGAAGCGGGCACGGGACCGGTCGCCGTGCGCGGACTCCCGTCGGCCGTCCTCGGCCTGGCCGCCCTCTTCTCGCCGCTGCTGCGCGAACTGAAGGAGGTCCGCTACCAGTTCGACCGGCCCTTCGTCGTCGACTCCGGGGCGTACGAGGCACGGTTCGCCGTCCGGGCCACCCCCGTCGAGGAGCAGGTCAAGGCGACCGTGAGCTGGTGGCGCGAGCGCGTGGGAGCAGCCCGATGAGCGCCGCGAACCGCCTCGACGCCCGGCAAGGGCGCCACGATGACGTCGCCGTCGTCGGCATGGCGTGCCGCTTCCCCGGCGCGCGGAACGTCAACGAGTACTGGCGGCTGCTGACGGACCCGCAGGCGCAGTTCTCCGCCGTCCCGCCGTCGCGGTGGCGCACCGAGTCCTTCCTCAGCGACGACTTCCGCGACACCTCGGCGACGTACACCGACACCATGGCGCTCCTGCCGGACGTGGGCCACTTCGACGCGGCCCACTACGGCATACCGCCGCGCCGGGCCAGAGCCATGGACCCCCAGCACCGGCTGCTGATCGACCTGGCGCGCGAGGCGGTCCAGGACGCGGGCTGGGAGGTCGAAGGATTCGACCGCGAGGAGACCTCGGTGATCACCGCGCTCACCGAGAGCGGCTACCGCGAGCTGAGCACCATGCAGATCCGCATGCGCCAGCTGACCGGCGGAGAGTTCGGGGCCCGCGCGAAGGACCCGCACTGGCGCGAGACGGTCCGCGGCGTCGACGGGCTGCACGGCTCCTCGGTCGCCGGCCTCCTGCTCAACATGGGCCCGAACACCGTCAGTTCCGTCTTCGACCTGCACGGCGAGAGCTACGCACTGGACGCGGCGTGCTCCGGCGGACTGATGGCGGTGGCCAACGCCGTGCACGCGCTGCGCGCCGGCCGCACCCGCATCGCGCTGGCCGGCGGCGCCCAACTCGTCCTCGCCCCCGACCTGCTGGTGGGCCTGTGCCGCATCGGCGCCATCTCGCGCAGCGGCAGATGCCTGCCGTTCGGCGCGCAGGCCGACGGCTTCGTCCTCGGCGAGGGCGCCGGCGTCCTGGTGCTGCGTCCGCTGGGCGACGCGGTGGCCGCCGGCGACCGCGTCTACGCGGTGATCCGCGGGGTCGGCACCGCCAACGACGGGACGGTCCAGGGCGGCATGCACCCGCAGGCGGCCGGCCAACTGCGCGCACTGCGCCGGGCCTACCGCGACGCGGACCTCTCGCCGGACACCGTGGGCTATCTGGAGGCCCACGGCACTGGGACCACGGTCGGCGATCCCGTCGAACTCGGCGTCCTCGGCGAACTGCGCGGCGAAGGGGCCGCACCCGCCTACCTCGGCGCCGTGAAGGCGGTCGTCGGACACTCGCTGAACTCCGCCGGCATAGCCGGCCTCATCAAGTCCGTCCTCGCGGTGCAGCGGGGCGTCATACCGCCGCAGCCCGACTTCGACCTCGCGGACGACGGCGCCGGGCTCGACGCCGCGGGGCTGAGGGTCGCGACGAAACCCACGCCCTGGCCGGGGGACGCCCAACCGCGCCGCGCCGGCGTGAGCGCCTTCGGCTTCGGCGGCACCGGCGTCCACATGGTGGTGGAGCAGGGCCCCGCCACCCCGATCCGCCCCGCTCCGGTCGAAGGGCCCCAACTGCTGGTCCTCAGCGCCCGCGACCGGGCCGGACTCGCCCGGTACGCCCGGGAGCTGGCCCACACCATCGCCACCGACCACCCTTCGCTCGACCGGGTGGCGGACACCCTGGCGAACCGGACCCCCTTCACCGAACGCCTCGCGCTGGTGGCGCAGGACGCGGACGACGCCATCGCCAAGCTGACCGCGGCAGCCGCGGCCGTCGCCGCCGGCCGGGACGGGAACCTCGGCTCCGGCCAGACGGTGGGCACCGTGCCCCCGGGCGCCGCGCCGCCCGAGGCCGCCCCACCACTGCCGGACCCGCCGTCCGGCGAGGCCCGTCACGAAGCGCTGACCGAGCTCGCCGAACGTGCCACCTCCGGAGCCGGACAGCGCCCGCCCACCCGGCGCACCCCTCCGTACACCCTGCCGCCGAGCCCGCTCGCCCCGCGCCACCACTGGGTCGTGGACGAGTCCGCGCGTGAGGTGGAGGGGCCGGACGTCCCGGTGGGGGAGCAGTACGGGACAGCGCACGCGCCCACGCCGACCGGGCACGAACAGCCGTCCCCCGCACCCCCGAAGGCGCCGGCGCGGGTGGCGTCCATCGTCTTCGAAGAGGTCTCGCGCACCGGTGTCTTCCCCCGCTCCGACCTGGGCGAAGGGATGGGCCTGGTGGCCGACCTCGGCTTCGACTCCCTGATGCTCCAGGAGCTGGAGACCAACATCGGCAAGCGCGTCCCGGGCTTCCAGAGCGAGGAGCTGTACGCGCCCGGCCTCACCGTGGCCGGACTGATCGGCCTCGTCGCCCCGGGCCAGGCGCTGGTGGCGGAGGAACTTGCAGCCCCGGCCGAACCGCAGGAGCCGGCACCTCGGGATCCGGCGCTCCAGGAGCCGGCGCTCCACTGGCGCGCGGAGACCGCGAGCGCGGACGACTTCCCGGAGGTGGCGCAGTTCGAACGGCGCCTCGGCGCCATCGTCGACAGCGGCGCCGACTTCCCGTACTTCCGGGTCCACGAGGGAAACGTCCGCGACACCACGGTGATCGCCGGGCGCTCCTACCTGTCCTTCGGGAGCTACAACTACCTGGGGCTCTCCGGCCATCCGAAGGTCAACGAAGCCGTCCACGAAGCGATCGACCGCTACGGCAGCTCGGTCTCGGCCAGCCGGGTGCTGTCCGGCGAGCGCGACCTCACCGTCCGCCTGGAGCGGGCGCTGACCGACTTCCTCGGCGTCGGGGACTGCCTGACGCTGGTCAGCGGGCATGCCACCAACGTCACCGCGATAGGGCACCTGGTCGGGGACGGTGACCTCGTGGTCCACGACGCCCTCGCCCACGACAGCATCCTCCAGGGCTGCGCCCTGTCCGGCGCCGCGCGGCGCCCCTTCGCCCACAACGACGTCGACCAGTTGGAGCACGTGCTGCGGCGCAACCGCTCCCGCTTCCGCCGGGTGCTGATCGCCGTCGAGGGCGCGTACAGCATGGACGGCGACCTGGTCGACCTGCCGGCCGTCATCGAGCTGAAGAAGCGTTACGGCGCACTGCTGATGGTCGACGAGGCGCACAGCATCGGCACCGTGGGGCAGCACGGCCGGGGCGTGGGCGAGTTCTTCGGCGTCGACCGCGGCGACGTGGACCTGTGGATGGGCACCCTCTCCAAGGCGTTCGCGAGCTGCGGCGGCTACCTCGGCGGCTCCGCCCGCACGGTGCGCTGGCTGCGGCACACGCTGCCCGGCTTCGTCTACAGCGTCGGGCTGACCCCGGCGAACGCGGCTGCGGCACTGGCCGCGACCGAGCTGATCCTCGCCGAGCCGCAGCGCCTTCGCGCGCTGCACCGCAACTCCGAACTCTTCCTCGGCTCGGCTGCCGCGGCGGGGCTGGCGACCGGCTCCAGCGCCCACACCCCGATCGTGCCGTGCATCCTCGGGGACTCGGCGAGGACCCTGCGCGTCGCGGACCGGCTGTACGAACGCGGCGTCGTCGCCGACCCGATCTTCCACCCCGCGGTGGAGGAGGGACTGTCGCGGCTGCGCTTCTTCGTCACCAGCGAGCACCGCGAGGACGACGTGCGGCGGGCGGTGGCGGTGCTGGCCGAGGAGGTGGCCGCGGCGACCGACCGATGAGCCGTCACCCCCGCCGCCACGCATCCGCACGTACACCGCCCGTCCTCAGATCAGGGTGCGTTCTATCCGGCTGAGCATGGCGCTGTGCCCGGGGTCACGGCCCGTCTTGACCGCCGTGTCCTCGGGCGCGTCCGGCAACCGCTCGGCGCCGCCCATCCGTTGGGCGAGCAGATAGGCGATGATCTCCGCCTCCTGCTCCTGGACGTTGTCGTAGGTCGCGCGCAGAAGCATGTCGCGCACGATCTGCGGATCCAGGTTGGGGAAGAGGAGGCGCGCGGCGTCCTCGTCCAGCCCGCCGGCCCCGCGATGGCAGCAGATGATGTGTCCCAGCTCGTGCAAGATGATGTGCTCCTGATGCGCGCTGGTGGTGTTGGCGTCGTAGAAGATGAGGTCCTCGTCGCGGGCGGCGACCCACATCCCGCACGGATGCGTCGAGGGCATCGGCATCGGAACGAGCGTGATCGGCCGGCTGCGCGCCTCGCCGAGGTGGCGGCAGAGCTCGGCCACGTCGCAGACCTCCGGCAGGTCGAGCGCGGCGATCCGCTGCGCACCGGCCTTGCGGAGCTTCTTGAGCTGGTTGCGGCGCGCCCGGTCCTGATCGGACGCCCGGTCCTTCTTGACGCCCCTCAACGCGCTCACTCCGGGGCGGCGGAGTCGGTGACGGGCGGCAGGCCCTGCATCTGCCGGTACTGGTCCATGATGGCGGTGATGGCCTGGAGGTTCTCCTTCTTCATCCCGGCCGCGCGCATCGCCACCGCCCGGACTCCGGACTGCCGCAGCGCTTCGACGGCGGCGAGTTCGCCGAGCACCGACTCGGCGACCTTCTCGTCGAAGAAGTAGGCCACCGAGACGCCGAAGAAGCGCGCCAGGGCTGCCAGGAGGTCTGGTGAGGGATTGGCCCGCTTCCCCGTCCGCAACTGCGACAAGTACACGCCCCCGACCTTCAGATCGGGGTTGGCCTGCTTGAGCTCCTCCGCCACCTCGGCGTTCGTCCAGTGCCTGCCCTTGGGGCGCACCGTCTTGAACAGGTCGTCGAGGCGCACGGCGAGCAGGGGCCGTTCGTCAGTCGCGGTCATGGTGAGTCGTCCTCCCGTCACCTCCTCGGTATAGCCCTTGGCTATATACCAGTGTCACAGATTAGCGGTCAGTTGACAATTGCGCTGGATTCCGCCAACGTTGGAACCCGCCGATAGCTGATAGCTAACTTGGATCACGGGGGTGCCGGGTTGGTCTGATCGGTGGCGTCGGACCGGTCCGACCCTCGGGGGATGGGTCGGGTCGGTCCGGGCGGAAGCCATCCGTCCGGCGAAGTGCAGCACAACGGGGAAGACACGGGGGAGGCCCGCCCGGTTTGACGGGGGATGCAAACCGGGCGGGAGCTCTCAACTGGCCCCGTCGAGCCTACTGTAGGCCGATGCCACCTTGGTGAGCCAGGCCACCTCGGCGGAGAAGTTGTCCGGGTCCCGGTCGTCGAAGTCCCCGGCGTCCTTGTTGTCGTGCGGCATGGTGCCGGTCCGCTTGGCGTGCAGCGCCCGTCTGAGCTGCGCCGCCTCGGTGAACGCCTGCCGCGACTCCTCGCTCCCGCCCTCGGCCGCAGCGCCGGTGTCCTGGGCCGTGCGGTCGATGTAGGGCCGCAGCTCCCGCCAGCCGTCCCGTATCTCCACCACCCGCCGGTGCAGCCGGTAGTCGAGGTCCGACACCGAGGCCGACACCGACGCCCCGGGCGGCTCGAGCGCGATGTCCGGAGAGGACTCGTACAGATCGCGCCAGAGCGGATACAGGGCCCGGTACGAACGGTAGGTGCGCACCCACTCCAGCAGCCGACCGGCCGACGGCCCCCACGAGGAGTTCGTCAGGCTGAGCGACAGGACGGCGATGCCCGTCGCGCTGAAGACGTTCGAAGCGAGCGCCCAGGCGCCGATGTCGACCCCGGCCGCGGCCGTGAGGATGTTGACCGTCCGCGCCGTGCAGTAGAGGAACAGGACCACGGCGGCGACCGAGAGCAGCCGCAGGGCCTGCCGCAGCGAGGCGTTGTCGGTCATCCGCGCGTACGGACCGCACTGGCGGAAGATCGTCACGCACGGCACCGCCTGGGAGACGATGAAGGCCAACAGGTAGACGAGGACCAGCGGTTGGCCGCTGCCGGTGTCGAAGTCCGACGAAGGCCGCCCGGGGCCGTCGGCGAGGAAGAACAGCGCCGTCAGCAGCGCGTTCAGGGCGATCCCGGTGATCACCCAGTAGCGGGACTTCCGTTGGGCGTCCTCGTCGGCCGCCGCCCAGCGCAACAGGATGATCTGCGCACTGACGCAGAAGGCGACGGCGGACAGGTGCATGCCGAGGATCGCGAGGTTGCCGACGCCCAGGAAGCTGTCGCCGGCCATGGCGACGGCGCCCATCGTGAAGGTGAGGCACTGGAGCACCAGTGTGGTGATCAGTGCGCGGTACGCACTCTCCCGCCAACTGCGCCGGACCTGGGTCAGCCGGTAGCCGAGCGCGGCGTACGAAGAGAGTGCTGCGATGACGAAGCAGAGGGTTCTGATGGTGTTCACGGCCTGATTTCCTGCAGGTGCCGCGGGTGCGGCGGATGATTCAGTCGGTCTACTCGCCCAGCGGCGCTGCCAACGGCACTTCGAGGCCGATGCCTTCGGCGGCCACGGCGATGGCACGGTCGAAGTATCCGACCTCGTCGCTGACGCTGTCGTGGGTGCGGCTGAAGACCTGGAACACCAGCAGCCCGACCAGGCTGCTCCAGAGCGCGATGCCGCGTTCGAGGAGGTCCGAGTACGGGGCCGGCGGGGCGCCGCCGAAGAGCGCCTCCGCCGCGGGCAGCAGCAGCGGCGGGCCCGGCAGGGAGCGGCGCGGCGGGGTCAGCTCCCCGGCCTCCAGCGCGGACAGCACGATTGCGGCGAGCACCGCGGGGGTGCGCGAAGCGGGCCCCACCGTGTCCTGGGGCGCGTGGTACCCGGGCACCGGCGAGCCGTAAATCAAGGTGAAGTCACCGGGGTTGGCGAAGGACCAGGCGCGCAGCGCGCGCGTGGCCGCCAGGAGCCGCGCCCCCGCGCCCTCGCCCGCTTCCTTCGCGGCCTCGTCCGCCCGCTCCATCTCGGCGGCGGACGAGTCGTACGCGTCGATGACCAGCGCGGTCAGCAGGGCGTCCCGGTCCGGGAAGGCGCCCGTCACCTCGGCCACGGACAGGCCCCCGTCGTGCGCCACCGCATCCAGCGTCAGTCCCGCCGCCCCCACCTGCACCAACTGGCGCCGCGCGGCCTCCTTGACCCGCGTCGGCAGCGTCACGCCGTCATCGTTCGAACTCATTGCGGAAACGTCCATGCGGGAACCGTACCGGGCGGCCGGCCCGGGCGTGCGGGCAGTCGTTGATGAGGCCGATCCGCTCCGGCCCAAGCGCCCGTGCCCCCGTGCGGGGAGGTTTTGCCGAACGGTCGACCAAGGCCCCGCGGGACTCGGGTAGCTTCCCTGACATCCACCGAAAGTGCCGCGGGCGCCTGCCGTCGAGCAGTGCCCCTGAGAGGTAGGCCATGAGCCCGATCAATGTCTTCGAAGCGGCTTCCGCACTGCCGGACGCCTGGAGTTCCCGGGTGCTGGGGCGGGTGGGGACGGCCAGCGTCAAGGTCCTGCGGATGGACGACAAGCCGCTGGAAGCCGAGTCCCACGGCACGGCGGAGATGCTGTTCGTGCTCGTCGGCAAGTTGGAACTGGTGGTGGACGACGTCGACGTGACCGTCGGACCCGGCGGGATGTACTGCGTCCCGGCCGGCGCGCGGCACGCGGTGCGGCCCGGCAGTTGGGGCACGCTGGTGATCGTCGAAGTGCCCGAGTCGTAGGCGCACGGAACACGCCGACGGAGCCGGTCGGGGGTACCGGTCGGCGGAGCAGAGGAAGGGAAGGCATCGAACATGGTTGCTGTGCACGGAGAGAGCGTGGACGTCCCGACGCCGGACGGCACCGCGGACGCCCGTCTCGCCCGCCCCGACGACGGCGGCCCGCCCCCCGCGGTCCTCGTGTTCTCGGACGCCTTCGGACTGCGGGAGCACGTGGGGAAGATGGCGGACCGGCTGGCGTCCCACGGCTTCGCCGTCCTGGTGCCGAACCTCTTCTACCGGCACGGGCCGGCCCCCGTGATCGAGCTGCCGGAGTTCATCGACGCGTCCCGGCGACAGGAACTTCTCGGGCGGCTGATGCCGCTGATCCAGTCGCTGGGCCCGGAGCCGGCGATGCGGGACGCCGGCGCGTACCTGGACTGGCTGCGAGACTCCCCGCTGACCGAGGACGGGCCGGTCGGCGTGGTCGGGTACTGCCTGGGCGCCAATCTGGCGCTGCGCACCGCCGGGACCTTCCCGGAGCGGGTCGCCGCCGTCGCGGGCTTCCACGGCGCGAACCTGGCCACCGAGGACGCGCAGAGCCCGCACCTGCTCGCCGGAGGCATCCGGGCCGAGGCGGTCTTCGGCCACGCCGACCACGACCGCGCCATGCCGCCGGAGCAGATCGACCGGTTGGAGGAGGCGCTGAGCGCTGCGGGCGTACGCCATCACGCGGTGGTGTATCCCGGCGCGCAGCACGGATTCACGCAGGCCGACACCGACGCGTACGACCTCGACTCCGACGAACGCCACTGGTCGGAGCTGACGGACCTGCTCGACCGCACGCTGAAGCACCGGACCTGAGGGCGGTCGGGGAGCGGGGGCGGTGCTCACGGCCCCCACTGGTCGAAGCCGAGCTTCACCACGAGCAGGAGCACGACCGTCAGCAGCACCCCGCGGACGAACCCGCTCCCCTTCCGCAGCGCCATCCGCGCGCCGACCGTGGCCCCCAGCAGGTTGAACACCGCGAGGACGGCGGCCAGTTGCCAGAGCACCGCGCCCTGGACGGCGAACATGACCAGCGCGCCCGCGTTGGTGCACACGTTGACCACCTTCGCGGTGGCCGAAGCGGCGACCAGGTCGAGGTGGAGCACGGCGGTCAGGGCCAACACCAGGAAGGTCCCCGTACCCGGCCCGAACAGCCCGTCGTAGAAGCCGATTCCACCGCCGACGACCACGATCGCGGTCACCTTCCGCGCCCGGGTCACGGCCCGGCGCCGCTCCTCGGGGAGCGTGCCGAACCCGGGGCGCAGCAGGACGAACGCGGCGACCCCGAGCAGCACCACCATGATCACGGGCCGTAGTACCGCGCTGCTGATGCCGGCCGCGAAGAACGCGCCGCCCATCGACCCGGCGAGGGCCGCCGCACCGATCCGTGCCGCGGTGCGGACGTCGATCGTCGCACGGCGCAGATACGTGACGGCGGCGCCCGTCGTCCCCACGATCGCCACCGCCTTGTTCGTCCCCAGGGCGTGTGCGGCGGGGGCCTGCGGCAGGCCGAGGAGCAGCGCGGGGAGCAGCAGCAGTCCGCCGCCGCCCACCACCGCGTCGATCCATCCGGCCGCTGCGGCGGCCACGGCGAGCAGCACCAGTGTGGTCAGAGATATGTCAGGCACGGCGTGACCCTAGAAAGCAGATCGGTGTCCCGTCCACCGATCTTTGGTCGGGTGCGTCTCAGGTCACGGTGAGCCGGCGCTGCGGCCTCGGATCGGCGGGCGCTCCGGTCGCCGGACGGGGCCCCGCGGGGAACAATGGTGGAAGTTCGGGCACTACGTGCATATCGACGCGGCGAGTGCCGGGTGTGCGGTGGTGCACCGCGCCGGTGCGCGCCGGAGGGATGATCGACGTGACGACTTCGCCCTTCGGGTCCGGCGACCCGTTCTCCGACTTGTTCAACCGCTTCTTCGGGATGAGCCCGGCCGCTTCGCCGCCGGCGGTGCAACGCGTGCCCATCGGTCGTCTCCTCAGCGACTCCGCGCACGAGCTGCTGGCGGCGGCGGGCGCCCGGGCGGCCGAGGACGGGTCCGACCTGGACACCGGGCACCTGCTGTGGGCGGCGACGCAGGTGCCGGCCGGGCGCCAGGTGCTGGAGCAGGCGGGCGTGGACCCGGACCGGCTGGCCGAGGACGTCGACCGTACGCTGCCCACCGGCACGGGGGACACGGAGCCCTCCCTCACCCCCGCCGCGAAGCGCGCCCTGCTCGCCGCGCACGCCCGCTCCCAGGCGACCGGCGCGTCCTACATCGGCCCGGAGCACGTCATCGCGGCCCTCGCGGACGACCCGCACTCCGGCCTGGCCGCCGTCCTGCGCTCCGAGGGCGTGGCGCCGGGCGCACTGGCGGGCGCCACGCCGCAGGGCGGGACGGAGCAGCCCGGCGGCGGGCGCGGTGACACCCCCACCCTCGACCAGTACGGCCGCGACCTCACCGAGGAGGCGCGCGGCGGACGGCTGGACCCGGTGGTCGGCCGCGCGGAGGAGATCGAGCAGACGGTCGAGGTGCTGTCGCGGCGCACCAAGAACAACCCCGTGCTCATCGGCGACCCCGGCGTCGGCAAGACCGCGATCGTCGAAGGGCTCGCCCAGCGGATCGTCGCCGACGAGGTGCCGAAGGCGCTGCGCAACCGTCGCGTCGTCGCCCTCGACCTGCCGGGCCTGGTCGCCGGCTCGAAGTACCGCGGGGAGTTCGAGGAGCGCCTGAAGAAGGTGATCGACGAGGTCACCGCGGCGAAGAAGTCCGTCGTCCTCTTCATCGACGAACTCCACACCGTCGTGGGGGCCGGCAGCGGCGGCGAGGGCGCCATGGACGCCGGCAACATCCTCAAGCCCGCGCTCGCCCGCGGGGACCTGAGCGTCGTCGGCGCCACCACGATCGACGAGTACCGCAAGCACATCGAGAAGGACGCGGCGCTGGAGCGCCGGTTCCAGCCGGTGATGGTGCCCGAGCCCACCGTCGACGAGACCGTCGAGATCCTGCGCGGACTGCGCGACTCCTACGAGGCCCACCACCAGGTCCGCTTCACGGACGAGGCGCTGGACGCCTCCGCGGCCCTCTCCGACCGCTACATCAGCGACCGCTTCCTCCCCGACAAGGCGATCGACCTGATGGACCAGGCCGGCGCACGCGTCGGGCTGCGCTCGGTCGGCGGCTCCTCGGGGCTGAGCGACCTGGAGGACCGACTCACCAAGCTGCGGCGGGAGAAGGACGAGGCGGTCAGCGCCGAGGACTACGAACGCGCCGGTGAACTCAAGGGGCGCATGCGCGAGGTCGAGCAGGAACTCGCCCAACTCGGCGAGGAGCGCGAGCAGACCGCGAGCGTGACGGCGGACGACATCGCCGAAGTGCTCTCCGCCCGCACCGGCATCCCCGTCTCCCAGCTCACCGAGACCGAGCGGGAACGGCTGCTGAAGCTGGAGGACGCCCTGCACGAACGGGTCATCGGGCAGGACGAGGCCGTCACCGCGGTCTCCCTGGCGGTGCGCCGCGGCCGGGCCGGCATGGGCGACCCGGACCGCCCCACCGGCAGTTTCCTCTTCCTCGGCCCCACCGGCGTCGGCAAGACGGAGCTCGCGAAGGCCCTCGCCGATCTGCTGTTCGGCGACCCCGACCGCATGGTGCGGTTCGACATGAGCGAGTTCCAAGAACGGCACACCGTCTCCCGGCTCGTCGGCTCCCCGCCCGGGTACGTGGGGTACGAGGAGGCCGGACAGCTCACCGAAGCGGTGCGCCGCAAGCCGTACGGCGTCGTCCTCTTCGACGAGGTCGAGAAGGCGCACCCGGACGTCTTCAACCTGCTGCTCCAGGTGCTCGACGACGGGCGGCTGACCGACGCCCAGGGGCGCACGGTGGACTTCCGCCACACCGTCGTCATCATGACCAGCAACATCGGATCGAAGACGATCCTGGACCACCACGGAGCGGTCGACGAGATCCGCGACGAGCTGATGGCCGAGTTGCGGGCGCACTTCAGGCCCGAGTTCCTGAACCGGGTGGACGAGGTCATCGTCTTCCACGCCCTGACCCGGGCGGACCTGGTGCGCATCGTCGACCTGCTGCTGGCGGGCACCCGGCGCCGGCTGCACGCCCAGCACGTGGACCTCGACATCACCGAGGCTGCGAAGGAACTCCTCGCCAACCGCGGCTACCAGCCCGAGTTCGGCGCCCGCCCGCTGCGCCGGACCATCCAGACGGAGCTGGACAACCGGCTGTCGACGATGCTCCTCGACGGCACGCTGAACCCCGGCGACACGGTCCTCGTCGACGCGCACGACGGCGAGTTGACGCTCTCCCTGAAGGAGGAGCGGGGCGACGGGCCCGCCGACGCGCAGGCTGCCTAGGCAGTGCGGGCGCGGGGCGCGAGTACCGCGGTCAGTAGCGCGGGCACCAGGATCAGGGCGAACGTGGTCCCGTACGCGACCAGCGGCTCCGACGCCACGCTCTGGCCCAGGGTGAACGCGGCGGACGCGATGCCCATCACCGCGATCTGCCCCAGGTTCTGCGTCGTCTGCAGTGCGCTGCTGGCGTACCCGTGACGTTCGGGCGGGCTGTGGTTGAGCGCCAGCAGGGTGACCGATGGGGCGAGCATCCCCATGCCGCCCGCGGCCACCACCAGCGACACCGCGGCGGCCTGCGGCGGGACGAAGTGGAACGTGCTCGCGATCGCGAGGCCGATGGCGGCGGCGAACACCAGCGCGCCGACGGTGACCGTGCGGTGGCGGGGCCAGCGCACCAGCAGGTGGCCCTGGATCCACGAGCCGCCGGCCCAGGCGAAGGCGGCGCCGGTGAACGCCAGGCCCGTCTGGACCGCCGGGATGCGCCGCTCCGAGTCGAGCAGCAGCGGCACGTACGCCTCCAGGGTGAAGTACGCACCCGACGGCAGTCCGCGCAGCAGCATCGTGGCGGGCAGCCCGCGCGCGGCGCGCCAGGTCCCCGGCGGCAGCAGCCGGGGCGCGAACACCACGAGCAGCACGACGCCGCTCGCCGTGCACGCCAGATGGAGCGCGTTCCAGCCGGACACGCCGTACTGGCCGAGCGCAGCGCCCAGGCTCACCGCGAGCGCGACCAGCAGCGCGGGGCGCGGAGCGTCGTCCTTCGGCGCGGCGGGCGGCGCGGCGGCGGCTGCGCGCCGACGCAGCACGACGGCGACGGCGAGCGCGGGGAGCACGTTCAGCGCGGCCAGCCCGAAGAACACCGCCCGCCACGTCCACTCGGCGGCCACCAGGCCCGCCACCGGCGGCCCGATCAGCGAGGGAACGATCCAACAGGTGGTCATCAGCGCGAGGGCGCGCGGGCGCAGGTGGTCCGGGAAGGACTGGGCGATGGCGGTGTTGATGGACACCATCACCATGCCGGCGGCCAGCCCTTCCAGGAAGCGGCCGGCCGCGAGCTGCCAGACGGAGGTGCTGGTCGCGGAGACCAGCAGTGTGCCCACCGCGAGCGCCACCCCGGCGGCGAGTGGCCGCTGCGCCCCGGAGCGGTCGGCCCAGTTGCCGCCCACCACGCCGCCGAGCAGGCTGGCGGCGACGAAGCAGCCCGCGACGAGGGGGTAGAGCGACACCCCGTCGAGGTCGCGAGCGGCGACGGGGAGGGTGGGCAGCACGGCGAGGGCGGCGAAGCCGATGAGGAACTCCACCACGGCGAAGGTGAGCGTGGTGGAGGCGTACCGCCGCGAGAACAACCCTTCTGCTGTCGCCGCGCCGTCGTCTTCCTTGGTCAGGCCCGGTCCGGCCATGGGTCTCCAGTCGCCGCGGTGGGTGTGGGGGCGGTCCGCGGGTGGGCGTGGGGGAGCGTGGCGGACGGCGACTGCGTAAGTTACGGCGCGATCCCGTTCATGTGCCAATGATTTTTTGTGCCCGCGCTGTCCGATGCGCTCGCGGCGGACATGCCCGCGGTGCCTGCCCTTGCGGGCGTGGGGCACCCCGGGCTTTCAGGGGCGCTGGGGGTACCACCACGCCCTCTGGGCGTAGGGGGCGGAACTGCGCGACAAGCCGCGGCGGCCCTCAGCGGCCAACGCTCCCGTAGTGAAATGGCGGGTGCGCCCGAGGGGCAGGTTGCGGACAGAAGGTGACCGCAAGTACCCCTACCGTCGGCATCATGAACAGCGCAGCCTTTCGGATCGACATCCCCCAGAGCCACCTCGACGACCTCCACACCCGCCTCGCCGCCACCCGCTGGCCCGCCGAACTGCCGGGGGTCGGGTGGAGCCGCGGGGTGCCCGTCGGGTACCTGAAGGAGCTCGCCGAGTACTGGCGGACCGGGTACGACTGGCGCGCCCAGGAAGCCGCGCTCAACGCGCACCCCCAGTTCCGCACCGACATCGACGGGCAGAACGTCCACTTCCTGCACGTCCGCTCGCCGGAGGCGGACGCCACCCCGCTGTTGCTGCTGCACGGCTGGCCGGGCAGCGTCGTCGACTTCCTCGACGTCATCGGGCCGCTGTCCGACCCCCGCGCCCACGGCGGCGACCCGGCCGACGCCTTCCACCTGGTGATCCCCTCGCTGCCCGGATTCGGCTTCTCCACCCCGCTGGCCGGCCCCGGCGCCGGCGCCGCCGCCATGGCGGGGCTGATGGTCCGGCTGATGGCGGGGCTCGGGTACGAGCGCTACGGCGTCCACGGGTACGACACCGGCTCGTGGGTCGCGCCCGAGGTCGGCAAGCAGGCGCCGGAGCGCGTCAGCGGCGTGCACGTCAACGGAATGGTCACCTTCCCCGCGGGCGTCGACGGCGAGATGGACGGCCTCACGGAGGTGGAGCAGCGCCGCTGGCAGGCGATGCAGGACTTCAACGACGGCTACCTCCAGTGCAACGGGAAGCGGCCCCAGACCGTGGCGTACGCGCTCACCGACTCGCCCGTCGGACAACTCGCCTGGATGGTGGAGAAGTTCAAGGAGCTGACGCACCCGGAGGACGGCCTTCCGGAGGACAGCATCGACCGGGACCGCATCCTGACCGAGGTCTCGCTCTACTGGCTCACCGGCACCGCGGGCTCCGCCGCGCAGATCTACTACGAGGAGATGTCCGCGAACTCCTGGAGCGACGACGGGGCCGACGCCGAGTACGGCGGTGACAGCGACGGCGCGGCGGCCGACTGGGGGCAGGCCGGCACCGTGCCCACCGCGGTGCTGGTGTCCAACCACGACGTGACCGTGCGCCGCTGGGCCGAGCGGGACCACAACGTCGTGCGCTGGACCGAGTTGGAGCGCGGCGGTCACTTCCTGTCGCTGGAGGAGCCCGAACTGCTCTGCGACGACCTGCGCGCATTCTTCCGCACGGTGCGCTGACCGACGGGCGTCGGGGCCCGCCGTCCGGAGCGTTCCCGGGCGGCGGGCCCCTCCCATTCCCCGCGCTGAACTCCCCTCCATCCTGCACCCGTCGGCCGTGCATTCCGCCCGCTGCGCCGACCCGGTTTCTTCGCGCTGCGAGAAGAACCCCTTATCGAGGGCCCGTGGCTCCACGCCTGTTACCTACGTAACTTCATTGGTGGTAACGGAGACACGAAAGGACCCCGCAGATGAGTGCACTGCTTGTCCGAGGCGGGTACCTGTACCCGGCGGACGCCGGGGCGCACGTCGTACCCGACGGATCCGTACTGATCGAAGGCGGTCGCATCACCGCCGCCGGGCCGACGGCGCAGGTCGAGGCCGCGCTGACGCCCACGACCCGGGCGGGGCTGCGCGTCCTCGACGCCCGGGGCAAGCTCGTGCTGCCCGGCCTGGTGAACCCGCACTGGCACGACATGTTCGCCACCCGCTTCGTGTTCAAGGGCGCGCAGCGCCCGCCCCACGACCGGGACGACAAACCCGCCTTCATGGCCCTCGGCGGGGACATCCAACAGATCTCTACGCTCTTCGACTCCTTCTACGACCAGATCGAACTGCTCACCGCGGAAGAAGCGGTGGCGATCGCCCGCTACTCCATGTGGACGCAACTGCGCTCCGGCGTCACCGCCCTCGGCGACGTCGGCTCCTTCAACCGCCCCGAGGCGCTGGCGACCGCCGCCCGCGAACTGGGCATGCGCTGTTCGGTCAGCACCTGGGCCAGCGACGCGGTCTGCGCCCCCGGCGACACCCGCTTCCGCCGCACCCGGGACGCCGACACCGTACTGACCCGCATCGAAGCACTGCTGCGCACCTGCGAGCGCGACACCAGCGGACTGGTGCGCGCCCGACCGACGTCCGTCTACGGCGTCAACATGACCGACGAACTCGGCGCCGGCTTCGCGGAACTCGTCCGGCGCTACGACGTCCCGTTCGCCACGCACGTGGGCGCGCTGCGCAACGAGGTCGGGGTGATGGCCGCGTACTACGGCACCACTCCCGTGCGCCGGTTCGCGGAACTCGGCCTGCTCTCGGACCGGTTCACGGCCGTGCACTGCGCCTTCGCCGACCACGAGGAGCGCGGCCTGCTCGTCGACGCCCGCGCCCACATCAACTTCTCCCCGGCCAAGTACGGCCCCGCCGGCGAGTCGACGCTCACCGAGACCCGGGCCATGCCCGAGTTCCGCCGCGCCGGGCTCGACGTCTCCCTGTCCACCGACGGCGCGCCCATGCCCGTCGGCGGGATGGCGGAGGCGATGCGCGCGGTGTGGCAGACCTTCAACGAGATGTACGCCGACCCCACCGAAGTCCTCCCGACGGACGCCCTCGCCATGGCCACCCGACTGCCCGCCAAGGGGCTCGGCTGGTCCGGCGAGATCGGCAGCATCGAACCCGGCAAACAGGCCGACCTGGTGCTGGTGCCGGCAGACGACTGGCGCTACCTGCTCAACACGCGCCCCCTGGAGGGCTTCCTCGCCCTCGGCGGCTCCATGGACGTCGACACCGTCCTGGTCGCCGGCCGGACCGTCGTCGAAGGCGGGCGCTGCACCGCCTTCGACGAAGAACGACTCGAAGCGGACTACCTCCGGGCGATCGGATCCTTTTCGGTGCGCTGCCTGGGAGTCGACCCCGACCTCGTCGCCGAGCGCACCCGGCGGCGGCACACGAAGGAGAGGGATGACAGATGCGGTACACGACAGCGCTGGTCACCGGAGCGGCGGGCGGCATAGGCGCGGCAACGGTACGCCAACTGGTCGCCGAAGGAGCGGCGGTGGCCGCGGTCGACGCCGACCGCGAGAACCTGCAGTCGCTCGTCAAGGAACTCACCGCCGAGGGCCACCGGGTCCACGGCTACCCCGCGAGCGTGGCCGCCAGCACCGAGGTGGAGACCGCGGTCGAGCGGGCGGAACGCGAACTCGGCCCGATCGACAGTCTGGTGAACGCGGCCGGCGTGCTGCGCACCGGCCAGGCCGCCCAGCTCAGCGACGACGACTGGAACCTCACCTTCGCCGTCAACGTCACCGGCGTCTTCAACGTCAGCAGGGCGGTGGCCCGCCGCATGATCCCGCGCGGCCGGGGCGCGATCGTCACCGTCGCCTCCAACGCGGCGGTCACCCCCCGCTGGAACATGGCGGCGTACGCGGCCTCCAAGGCGGCGGCGACCAGCTTCACCAAGAACCTGGGCCTGGAGCTGGCCCGGCACGGCATCCGCTGCAACGTCGTCGCGCCCGGCTCCACCGACACCCCGATGCTGACCTCCCTGTGGAACGGCGACGACGCCCGCCGGGTGTCGATCGAGGGCGACGGCCCGACCTTCCGCGCCGGCATCCCGCTCGGCCGGCTCGCGAGCCCCGACGACATCGCGAACGCGGTGGTCTTCCTGCTCTCCGACCGGGCCGCGCACATCACCCTGCACGCCCTCACGGTCGACGGCGGCGCGGGCCTCGGCCACTGAAGCACCACCGACCCCGGACCCCGTGCACCCCAAGCCCGGACCCAGCGCAAGCCCAGCCCCAGCCCGGGCACCACCAGTCCCACAACCAGCCCGGGCACCACCAGCCCCGGACCCAGACCAACGGAGCACCGATGGCGATCCCGACGATCGAGCCGTACCCCATGCCGGCCGAAGACGAACTCCCCGCGAACGTGGCGCCCTGGACCATCGACCCCGAGCGTGCCGTCCTCCTCGTCCACGACGTCCAGCACTACTTCCTCCAGCCCTTCTCCGCCGACCGGGCCCCCCTCGCCGACCTCCTGGCGAACGTGCGCGACCTGCGCGAGCGCTTCGCCGCGCTGGGCGCACCGGTCGTCTACACCGCCCAGCCCGGCGGCATGAGCGACGAACAGCGCGGCCTGCTCAAGGACTTCTGGGGTACGGGCATGAGCGCCGACCCCCGCCACCGCGCCATCCCCGACGCCCTCGCGCCCGCCGCCGAGGACGTGGTGTTCACCAAGTGGCGCCCGAGCGCCTTCTGCCGCACCGGGCTGCTCGACCTGCTCGCCGACCGGGGCCGCGACCAACTGGTGATCTGCGGGGTGTACGCACACGTCGGCATCCTGATGACCGCCCACGAGGGCTTCTCGAACGACATCGAGACCTTCGTGGTGGCGGACGCCGTCGCCGACTTCACCCCCGAGTACCACCGAATGGCGCTCGACTACGTCGCGTCCCGCTGCTCGGTCACCCTCTCCACCGCCACCGCGCTGGCCATGCTGGACGGAGGAGCGCGATGACCCCCGTGCCCCCCTTCACGACCTTCCCCCCGACGACCCGGCCGGCCGCGCCCGACACCGCGACCCGCACCACCAGCCGCCCCCCGGGCCGCGGGCGCCGCCGCAAGGCGCCACGGGGTGCCCGCGGCCCGGCGGGCGTCCCGTGCACCGGCCCGGACCTGCTGGACCTGGTCCTCGGCCCGGACGCCCCGCCCTTCGCCCTGCTGCACCGCCCCGGCGCCACCGGCCCCGGCCAACTGGACCTGATCGTCGGCGAGACGGCGGCGGTGGAGAAGATCGCGGACATCCCGCTGCCGCCCGACGGCGGCCGGAGCCGCCACGAGGTGCTGGCCCTGCTGCCGTACCGACAGATCGGCGAGCGCGGCTTCGCCTTCCCCGACGACGGCGCACCCCTGCTGACCATGACCGTCACCGCGCAGACCGTGCTGCCCGTGGACGACGTCGCCGCCCGGCTGCCCGACGTGCCGATCCGGCTCGACGGCGCCGAGTTCGACGCCGACGACGCGTACGCCGCCACCGTGCGCCGGATCCTCACCGACGAGATCGGCCGGGGCACGGGCGCCAACTTCGTCATCAAGCGCGCCTTCTCCGCGGAGCTGACCGACTACTCGCCGCGCACGGCGCTGTCGTTCTACCGACGGCTGCTGGGCCGGGACCCCGGCTCGCACTGGACCTTCGTCATCCACACCGGGGAGCGCACCTTCATCGGCGCCTCGCCCGAACGCCACATCACCCTGGACGCCGGCACCGTGGTGATGAACCCGATCAGCGGCACCTACCGCTACCCGGACGCCGGCCCCGACCTCGCCGAAGTCCTGACCTTCCTCGCCGACACCAAAGAGACCAACGAGCTGTACATGGTCGTCGACGAAGAGCTGAAGATGATGGCCCGGATCTGCGCGTCGGGCGGACGCGTGGTGGGCCCCGCGCTCAAGCAGATGGCGCGGCTCGCCCACACCGAGTACCTGATCGAGGGGCGCAGCGACCTCGACGTGCGGGACGTCCTGCGCGAGACCATGTTCGCGCCCACCGTCACCGGCGGCCCCCTGGAGAGCGCCTGTCGGGTCATCAGCCGGTACGAGCCCGAGGGCCGCGGCTACTACGCCGGAGTGGTCGCCCTGATCGGCCGCGACGCGACGGGCCAGCGCTCCTTGGACTCGTCCATCCTGATCCGCACCGCCGAGATCGACGCCGCCGGACGGCTGCGGATCGCGGTCGGCGCCACGCTCGTACGGGACTCCGACCCCGCGTCGGAGGCGGCGGAGACCCGGGCCAAGGCCGCCGGGCTGCTGGAGGCGCTGCGCGCGCCGGCCGGCGCAGGCACCGCCGCCGCCCCCGTCGAGGACCTGCGCGCCCACCCCGACGTGCTCCGCGCGCTGGCCGAGCGCAACCGTCCGCTCGCCGACTTCTGGTTCGCCCACCCGGAGCGGCGCAGCCGCCGCGCACCGGAGCTCGCCGACCGCACCGTCCTGGTCATCGACGCCGAGGACGCCTTCACCGCGATGACCGCGCTCATCCTCACCGCCCTGGGCTGCGAGGTGACGGTGGTGCGCCACGACGACGAACGCCTGGACCGGGCCGATGCCGATGCGCTCGACGCCTACGACGCCGTCGTCCTCGGCCCCGGGCCCGGTGACCCGACGGACGGCGACGACCCCAAGATGGCCCGGCTGCGGGAGCTCGCCGGCCGACTGCTCGCCGGCGCCACCCCCTTCCTCGCCATCTGCCTGGGACACCAGGCGCTCAGCACGGTGCTCGGCCTCGATCTCGCCCGCAGGGATGTGCCCAACCAAGGCGTGCAGCGGAAGATCGACGTCTTCGGACGCACCGAACTCGTCGGCTTCTACAACACCTACACCGCCGTCGCACCCGGCGACCGCTTCGCGTGCCCCGTGCGGGGCGGCACGGTCGAGGTGTTCCGGGCCGCCACCGGACGGGAGGTGGACGCACTGCGCGGCCCCGGCTTCGCCTCCGTGCAGTTCCACCCCGAGTCGATCCTCACCCGCAACGGCACGGAGCTGATCGGGGACGTCCTCGTCGGCCTGCTCCGACCGCGCACGGGAGGTGAGGGCTGATCAGCCGACCGGGCGGGCGGGGGCCTTGCGGACGTGCTCGGGGCGGTCCGGGGTGATCGAGGTGAGAAGCACTCCTCATCACGGCCGCGTGGTGCCCCCGCCCCGACCTGCCTACGGTGAAACCGGTACCCGAACGGAGAGCTGGCGGCTTGATGATGGATGAGACCCGTGTGTTCACCACGGTCGAGGATTTCACCGAGTGGATGGAGAAGCACCACCGGAGCGCGGACGAGGTCTGGGTGGCCCTGCCCAAGAAGGGCACCCCGGTCGCCTCGATCAACCGGAACGAGGCGCTGGACGTGGCGCTGTGCTACGGCTGGATCGACGGGAAGGCGTCGTCGGCGAACACCCCCGACGGCTGGTGGGCCCAGCGCTTCACCCCCCGCCGGCCCCGCAGCCCCTGGTCCAAGATCAACTGCGCGAAGGTCACGGAGCTGATCGACGCGGGACGCATGCGCCCCGCCGGCCTCGAACAGATCGAGCGCGCCAAGGAAGACGGCCGTTGGGCCGCGGCGTACGACCCGCCGAGCACCGCCGAGGTCCCCGACGACCTGCGGCAGGCGCTCGACGCCAGCCCCGCGGCGGCCACCGCCTTCGCCGCCCTCAGCAAGAGCAACAGCTATCTGATCCTGCTCAACGTCCAGAAGGCGAAGCGGCCCGAGACGCGGCAGCGCAGGATCGCGCAGTACGTCGAACGACTGGCCGCCGGAGAGCCTCCCCACGGCGGCCGGAAGAAGACCTGACCCCCGCCGGGCGCGCACCCCCGGCGGCGGACGACTCGACCGAGGAGAACCCATGCGGCCGGCACTGCCACAGATAGGCGACTGGAACGGCATCGAGGAACTGCGCGAACTCCAGCGCGCACGGCTTCCGCAGGTGCTGTCCTGGGCGGCGCGCACCCCCTTCTACCGGGCCCGGCACGGCTCCGGCGCTGCCCCCGGCGCCGGAGCCGCGGCCTGGCCGGCCGCCCCAGATGTTCCAGGCTTCCCCGTGGACGCCGACGCCTTCGCCGCGCTGCCGCCGACGACCAAGCAGGACCTGCGGGACCAGTACCCCTTCGGGCTGCTCGCGGTCGAGCGGCGCGAGCTGGCCACGTACCACGAGTCCAGCGGCACCGCGGGCCAGGCCACCCCCTCGTACTACACCGAGGACGACTGGGTGGACCTCGCCGAGCGCTACGCCCGCAAGTGGGTCGGCATCACCGCCGACGACACCCTCTTCGTGCGCACCCCCTACGCCCTGATGATCACCGGTCATCTGGCGCAGGCCGCGGCCCGGATGCGCGGGGCGCTGGTCGTCCCCGGCGACTACCGTTCGCTCGCCATGCCGTACGTACGGGTGATCCGGGCCCTGCACGACCTCGGCGTGACCCTCACCTGGTCCATCCCCACGGAGCCCCTGATGTGGGCCGCCGCGGCGCGGGCTGCCGGGCTCTCCCCGGAGAAGGACTTCCCCGACCTGCGTGCGATCTTCGTCGGCGGCGAGCCGCTCACCCCCGCCCGCCGCCGGCGCATCGGGGAGCTGTGGGGCGTGCCCGTCGTCGAGGAGTACGGCTCGACGGAGACCGGCAGCCTGGCGGGGGAGTGCCCCGAGGGCCGGCTGCACCTGTGGGCGGACCGGGTGCTGTTCGAGGTGTACTCGCCGCGGACCGGGCGCTTCAGCACCGAGGGCAGCGGCCAGTTGGTGGTGACCCCGCTGTACCGCGAGGCCATGCCGCTGCTGCGGTACAACCTGGAGGACGAGGTCGAGGTCTCGAACGAGCCCTGTGGCTGCGGTTGGCACCTGCCCACGGTCCGGGTCCTGGGACGGTCCGCCTTCGGACACCCGGTCGCCGGCCGCAACGTGACCCAGCACCAGTTGGAGGAGCTGGTCTTCGACCTGCCGCTCGCGTACGAGGTGCTGTTCTGGCGGGCCCGGGCCGAACCGGACGTGCTGCGGCTGCACTTCGAGGTCCCCGACGAGCACCGGGACGCCGCCGTGCGCGAGCTGACCGCGGCCGTCGCCCGCACCCTGGGCGTCCCCTGCGAGATCACCGCGCTCGCGCCCGGCGCGCTGGTGCCGCACGAGGTGCTGGCCCAGGGGCGGGACGTGGTCAAGCCGCGCAGCCTGCTCGGCCCCGACGAGGACTGGAGCCAGGCCCTGCACTACCGCTGAGCCGCCCCGCAGCGATCAGCGCCGTACCCCATTTGTCGCCACACCGGGCAGCCGCACCGCGCCCGTGGGACGGAGGAAGAGCATGTCGCACACCACCACCGGCCGGCCCGCGACGGCCGCCGCGCCCCCCGAAGGAGCCCGCCCGCCCGTGGATCGCGAGGCGATCACCCGACTGGTCTGCGGACACATGGAGACCCGGGCGATCGGCGCCATGGCCTCCCTCGGCATCGCCGATCGACTCGGGGACGAGACGCGGCCGGCCGGGGAGCTGGCGCACGAACTCTCCTGTGAACCGGGCGCGCTGCACCGGCTGCTGCGGGCCCTCACCGCGCTGGGCCTGGTCGCTGAGGTGCGCCCGGCACACTTCGCCCTCACCGAGCAGGGCGCCCTGCTGCGCACCGACCGACCGGACTCGCTGCACTCCTTCGTGCGGATGTGCACCGACCCGGCGATGCTGGAGGGCTGGCGCGGCCTGGAAGGGGCGGTACGCGACGGCCGGCCGGCCTTCGACGACGTCTTCGGCACGGACTTCTTCACCCACCTCGCCCGAGAACCGGAACTCAACGACCTCTTCAACGCGGCCATGCGGCAGAACACCGGCGTGGCCGCGCGGATCCTGCCCACGGCGTACGACTTCGGGCGCTTCGCCACGCTCGCGGACGTCGGCGGGGGCGACGGCACCCTGCTGTCCGCGGTGCTCCGCGCCCATCCGGGGCTACGGGGCCTGCTGTACGACACCGCGGAGGGCCTGGCGCAGTCCGGGGCGACCTTCGCCGCGGCCGGGGTCGCCGACCGCTGCACGACGGCCACCGGCGACTTCTTCACCTCGGTGCCAGCGGGCGCCGACGCCTATCTGCTCAAGAGCGTGCTGCACGACTGGGACGACGTACGGTCCGAACGGATCCTCGGGCACTGCCGGGAAGTGGTGCCCCCGCACGGCCGGCTGCTGATCGTGGAGCCCGTACTGCCCGACGTGGTCGACGCGTCCGCGTCGCCCCTGCCACACCTCAGCGATCTCAACATGCTCGTCAACCTCGGCGGGCGGGAACGGACCCGCGCCGACTTCGTCGCGCTCTGCGCCCGCACCGGGTTCGAACTCGCCGACGTCACACCGCTGGCACCGGCCCGCTACGCCCTCGTCGAAGCCGTACCCGTCTAGGGCGCTTCTGACGGATCTTGCTGGGCTCGCGTGCCCTGGTGCCGTTCCCCCTGGGCCTTCGGCCCGGGAGGTGCCCCCTCTCCGCGCTGTCGTCGGTCGCCCATGGCCCCCTGTGCCCTGCGGGCACGGTGGGACCCCCACCGCATTGACTCCCTCCTCCGCTGGGGGTCCCCCCGTGCCCGCAGGGCACAGGGGGAAGATCCACGGCACCAGACCCCGCTCACTAAACCAGCCTGATCCATCAGAAACGCCCTAACCACCTTGCCCCCTGGCGGTGTCTCACCGCCGCACCTCCCCCCAAGCCGGCCCCCGGGACACTCCCGGGGGCCGGCTGCGTCGTGCGACCCGCACCGGGCTTCTTCGAGTGACAACCAAGCCTTATCGCGGGCTCATTGCCGCGACTCGGTTACCAACTTAACTTTTTGACTGGTAACCACAGCGCGGTCGCGCAACGGAGTGCTCGGAGGGGACAACGTGACGACCAGGGTTTATCCCGCCTACATCGGCGGTCGTGATGTAACCAGCGAAAGCGGACACCGGGTGCACACGGTGACCACGCGCGCCATCATCGAGGACACCTTCCCGAGCCTGCGGCTCAAGCGCGACCTCGACCTCGGCAAGGCGGACGCGAGCGCCGCGGGCGACGTCGTCGCCGGCGCCTGCGAACTCGCCGACGACGCCCTGGTGCAGCAGTCGCTCGAAGCCGCCGCAGCCGCCGCCCCGATCTGGGCGCGCGTCCCGCTCGCCGAGCGCCTGGAGATCGGTCAGCGGATCGCCCGCCGCCTGCTCGACCACCGCGAACCGCTGGTGGACCTCCTCGTCGCCGAGGGCCAGCCCCGCTCCGTCGCCGAGGGAATGATCAACGGACTCCCGGAGACCGGCTGGAGCGCCGAGACCCTCCAGTGGTGCGCCGAGCAGATGGCGACCACGCGCCACGACGGCGTACGGGAGATGACGCTGCGCCGGGTCCCCGACGGGGTCGTCTGCCTCAACCCGCCCCAGAACGCCGCCACCGTCAACGCCCTCAACGGCCTCACCGCCCTGCTGTCCGGCAACACCCTCGTCGTGCGCGCCCCCCGCGGCGTCCCCCTCAGCTGCATGTACGCCATGCGCGAGGTCGTCGCGCCGGTCCTGGAGGACGCCGGGGCACCCGCCGGCACCCTCAACGCCCTGTGCGGGCCGCCGATGCTGGACGCCTGGCTCGCCAGCGAACACGTCGACGACGTCATCTACTTCGGCGGCAGCGCGATGGGCCTGCGCTTCGAGAAGGACTGCGTCGCCGCCCGCAAGAAGCCGATCCTGGAGCTCGCCGGCAACGACGCCTGCGTGGTGTGGCGGGACGCCGACCTCGACGACGCCGTGCAGAGCCTGACGCAGTTCTTCATGAACTCCGGTCAGATCTGCAACGTGCCGAACCAGGTCATCGCCCACCCGGCGATCGCCGACGAGCTGATCGAACGCCTCGTCGCCGCGATGAGCGGAATCCGCCCCGGCTTCCCCGACGAGCCCGGCGTCGTCCTCACCCCCGTCCTCGGCGCCGACTGGTTCTACGGATGCCTGGCCGAGGCGCTGGCCCGCGGCGCCCGGCTGGTGCACGGCGGTCGCCGTCTGGAGGTCGACGGACGCCCCAGCGACACCGGGTTCTTCCTGGAGCCCACCGTCGTCAGGGTCGACGGACTGCACGGCGCCCGGAACCTCTCCGTCGTCCGCGACGAGACCTTCTTCCCCCTGCTGCCGATCGTCGTCCCGGAGGCCGGCGGCAGCGACGACGCCCTCTTCGACGACGTCCTCGCCTTCGTCAACGCCAACGCCTACGGGCTGCGCAACTCCCTGTGGACGGGGGACACCGACACCATCGAGCGCTACCTCACCACCGTCACCAACGGCGGCAACCTCAAGGTCAACGACTCGCACAGCGGCTTCCTGCCCTTCCTGCCCAACCAGGGCGGCACCGGACTGACCGGGGGCGCCTTCGGCGAGGCGAGCCACCCGATGCTGCGCACCACCCACCTCCAGGCCGTCAGCGTGATCCGGCCCGGCGGCACCCGCTGAACCCGTGCACCCGTGGAGTCCGCGCCCCGCTGACCCCGTGCACCCGCCGATCCGGTGCACCCGTGAAGCCCGCGAAGCCCGTGAAACCGACAGGAAGTGACCACCCATGCGACCGCGCACGCTCACGGCCGAACTCAACTGCTCGGCCGAGGAACTGATCAGCCGCCTCGGCGACGACCACGCCTTCCCCACCCACGCCCCGGACGTCCTCTCCGTCGACGACGTCGGCGAGGGCGCGCGCCGCTGGGTCATCGCCTTCCGCGGCGGCACCGCACGGTGGGTCCAGTCCACCGCCCCCGCACCCGACGACACCACGCCGCACCGCATCGCCTTCACCCAGGTGGAGGGCGACTTCCAGGAACTGGCCGGCTCGTGGTCGGCCGTGGACCGCCCCGACGGCGGCTGCACCGCCGTCTACTCGGTGCGGTACCGCACCAGCGTGCCCCACCTCGCCGGAGCGATCGACTCCGCCGTCGGCCGGGTCCTGGTGCGCAGCGCCTACGCCGTGCTCGCCGGGATCGCGGGCCCCGCCCGACTGCTCTCCGGCGAGCACCACCTGCGCGACCTGCCCCAAGGCCCCCCATCGGAAGGAGCGCCGGGCCATGAGGTTCGATGACGTCTGGATCGCCGGGACCGGCAGCGTCCTGGGCGACCTGGTCCCCATATCCACCGCCGTCGACGACGGCTCCTACGACCCGCTCGCCGCCGAGAGCACCGGCATGGTCAGCTACTCGCGCGCCGAATCGGCACCCGCCGAAATGGCCGTCTCCGCCGGTCGACTCGCCCTCAAGGAGGCCGCCGCCCTCGGCGTCGCGACCGGGCCCGACACCCTCCACCTGCACGGACAGGCCAGCTTCCAGGGCATCGAGATGTGGTCCGCCCCCTGCTGGATCGCCGGCGAACTCCTCGGCACCCGGCTCCCGGAGATGCCCAAGGCCGTCTCAGCCTGGTCCAACGGCTCCATGGCCGCCCTCGACATCGCGGCGAACGCGCTCACCGCCCGCCCCGAGCTGACCAGCGCCCTCGTCACGGTCGCCGACCGGTTCGCGCCGCCCGCCGACCGCTTCCACACCTCGCCCGGCATCGTCTTCGGCGACGGCGCCGCAGCCGCCGTGCTCACCCGTGGTGGCGGCCGGCTCCGGCTCCTGTCCCACGTCTCGGAGACCGACACCGTCCTCGGCGGACTCTCCCGCGGCGACGAGCCCTTCCGCACCGCCCCGCCGCCGGAGCGCCCCGACATGCGCCGCCGCACCCGGGAGTTCCTGTCCCGCGGCGAGGTCTCCCTGCGGGACGTCATCCAGCGCACCGCCGACTGCACCCGCACCGTCGTCGCCCGCGCCCTCGCCGACGCCGACGTGACCCCCGACGCCGTCGACTGGCTGCTCGCGCCCTACGTGGGCCGCACCCTGTACCGCGACAGCTTCGAACGACCGCTCGACCTGGCGCCCCGCCACACCCTCGCCGAACTCGGCCGCACCATCGGCCACCTCGGATCGGTGGACCAGCTCCACTCGCTCGACCACCTGATCGGCCACGACCTGCTGGAGCCCGGCCAGCGCCTGCTCCTGATCGGCACCGGCATGGGCTTCACCTTCTCCGCGGCGGTGCTCGCAGCGGACCCCGTCTGACCACCACCTCCAGGGAAGGAACACTCCGATGAGCCCTTTCTCCACCGTCGACGCCTCCGTCGCCGCCCCCGACGCCCGGATCGCCTCCCTCCGCCCGCTGCTCACCCCGGCCGCCCTGCGCGCCGAGGTCCCCCTGCCGTCCGGAGCCCGGCGCACCGTCCTGCGCGCCCGGGAGGACTTCGTCCGCATCCTCCAGGGGATCGACGACCGGCTCGCCGTCGTCGTCGGCCCCTGCTCCGTCCACGACACGGCGGCCACCCTCGCCTACGCCCGGCGCCTCGCCGACCTCGCCCGGCAGACCGAGGACTCGCTGCTGGTCATCATGCGCGTGTACGTCGAGAAGCCGCGTACCCGCCTCGGGTGGAAGGGGCTCGTCAGCGACCCCGGACTGGACGGCACGCACGACCTCAACGACGGGCTGCGCCGCGCCCGCGAACTGATGGTGCAGATCGTCCGCAGCGGCCTCCCGGTCGGCTGCGAATTCCTCGACCCGTCCGTGGCGCGCTACCTCTCCGACGCGGTGAGCTGGGCGTCCATCGGCGCCCGCACCGTACAGAGCCAGGTGCACCGACAGCTCGCCAGCGGTCTCGACATGCCCATCGGCCTCAAGAACGGCACCGACGGCAGCGCGAAGGACGCCGTCGACGCGATCGTGGCCGCCGCGCACGGCCACGTCTACCCCGGCGTCACCGACGAGGGCGTGGCCGCCGTCGTCACCTCCCGCGGCAACCCGGACTGCCACGTCGTCCTCCGCGGCGGCAACAGCGGCCCCAACTACGGCCACCGGCACGTCGCCGGCGCCGTCGAACTGCTCGAAGCCACCGGACTGCCGCCGCGCGTCGTCATCGACGCCAGCCACGGCAACAGCGGCAAGGACCACGAGCGCCAGCGCGACGTCGTCGAGGACGTCGCGGTCCGCGTCGCCGACGGGGACACCAGCATCGCCGGAATGATGGTGGAGTCCTTCCTCCGGCCCGGCCGACAGGACCTCGTCCTCGGCCGTACGGACCACCTCATCCCCGGACTGAGCGTCACCGACGCCTGCGCCGGCTGGGACCAGACGGTCCGGATGGTCGAGCGACTGGCCGAAGCCGTCGCGAAGCGCTCCGCCCGCACGACCGCACTCGTCGCCTGAGCGAGGCCCGAGCACGGTTCCGCAGGGATTCCGCGTCCGCATCCGAGAGGAGCCACACCGGTGGACCAGACGACCACGACCACCACTGCCCCCAGCCCCCACACGGCCCTGCCGCTCGCCCGCCTCCGGGCGAACGACACCGCCCTGCCGCCGCACCGCGCCCCGCTCGCCGCCCCGAGCGCCACGCCCACCGGCGCCGCACGGCGACACCTGGCGACCGCCGCCCTCGCCGCCCTGCTGCACCGCTACACGGGCGAGAACGAACTGCTCGTCGGCACCGACGAGGCGACCGTTCAACTGAAGGTCACCGGTGACACCACGGGAGACGAACTGCTCTCCGCCGTCGCCGCGGCCCGCCCCGCCCCCACGGAGCACCCGCCGATGGCCGTCGTCACCGACGCGAGATCCCCGAGCCCCCCGGGGGCGACGGGGCTCGCCGCCCCGGCGTTGCTCGTGCCGGACGTCGAGCCGTCCTGGGAAGTCGCCCTGCCCGGCGGCTGGTTCGACGCCCCCGCCGCCGTCCAGTACGCCCGCCACCTCCAGCGGGTGCTGGCGGCCCTCGTCGCCGAACCCGCCACCGCCGTCCGCGACCTCGCCCTGCTCTCCGACGCCGAGGAGCAGCGCGCCCTGGTGGACTGGAACCGCACCGACGAGCCGGTGCCGGCGCCGTTCTTCCACGAGGTCGTCGCCGAACACGCGCGGCGCACGCCGGACGCCGTCGCCGTGGCGCTGCCCGACTCCCGGGTGACGTACCGCGAGCTGAACGACGCGGCCGACCGGATCTCCCACCGGCTGCGCGCACTGGGCGTGCGGCCCCGGGACCGGGTCGGGGTCTGCCTGCCGCGCGGCGCGGACAACCTCGCCGCCCAACTCGCCTGCTTCAAACTGGCGGTCGCCGTCGTCCTGCTGGACCCCGGCTTCCCCGGCGACCGGGTCCGCTTCATGGTGCAGGACTCGTCGGCAGCCGCCGTCGTCACCCTCGTCGACCACCTCGACCTGGTGCCCGACGACCGTCCCGTGCTCGCGCTGGACGACCCGAAGGAGACGGCCCGGCTCACCGGACCGGTCGAGCCGGTCGGCGAACCCGTGGACGCGGACGACATCATCCACGTCGGCTACACCTCCGGCTCCACCGGCGAGCCCAAGGCGGTGCTCGCCCGGTTCGGCTCGGCCCGCAACCTCATCCACGGCATGCGCACCCTGTGCCGGATGACCCGCGAGTCCCACGGCACCTGGCTGGCCGCGCCGGGCTACGGAATGATCCAGGTCGAGTGCTTCCCGGTGCTCGCGTCCGGCGCCACCGTCCACATACCCGAGGCGACGGTCGTCGCCTCCCCCGAGCGGCTGCGGTCCTGGATCCTCGCCGAGGGCATCACCACCACGCTGCTGATGAAGCCGATGGCGGAGCGGCTGTGGGCGCTCGCGTGGCCGAAGGACACCCCCTTGCGCGACATCCGCGTCTGCGGGGAGCGCATCCAGTCCTGGCCCCCGGCCGGACTGCCCTTCCGGCTGATCAACCTCTACGGCTCCACCGAGGCGACCACCGTGGCGTCCTGCGACATCACGGAACTGGGGCTGAGCCTGGGCGAAAAGGGCCGGGCGCGCCGGCTGCCGCCGATCGGCCGACCGATCTGCAACGTGCGGACGTACGTGCTCGACGAGGCGTTCCGCCCGGTGCCGCCGGGCGTGGTCGGCGAGTTGTGCATCACGGGCGACGGCCTGTCCGCCGGCTACCTGGACCGCCCCGAGCTCACCGGCCAGAAGTGGATCCCGAACCCGGTCTCCCCGGCCGACTACCCGGTGCTGTACCGCACCGGCGACATGGCCCGCTACTGGCCGGACGGCAGCATCGAGATCGTCGGACGCACCGACAACCAGATCAAGGTCCGCGGCAACACCGTCCACCTGGGGGAGATCGAGGTCGTGCTGGCCGCCCAGCCCGGGGTGCGGCAGGCCGCGGTGCTCGCCCACCGCGACGGGCACGGCGACGTCCAACTCGCCGCCTACATCGAGCCGGTCGCCGGCGCCACCCCGGTGGTGCGGGACGTGCGCAAGGCGCTCCAGCAGCGCCTGCCGGCGTTCATGGTGCCGTCGGCGTACCTGGTCGGGGACTTCCCGACGTCGACCAACGGCAAGATCGACCGGCGGGCGCTGCCCGAGCCGCCGAGGTCGCGCCCGGACGTCGACAGCGCGTACCAGGCACCGAGCGGCGAAGTGGAGCGGGTGCTGACCGCGCTGTGGGAGCAGGTCCTGGAGATCGACGGGATCGGGGTGCTCGACAACTTCTTCGAGCTGGGCGGCGACTCGCTGCGCGCCGCCCGGCTGACCCAGCGGGTCCGCACGGACCTGGGGGCCGACCTGGACGTCGGGGACCTGTTCGACCGGCCCAGCGTGGCGCACATGGCCGAGTTGGTCACCGCGGGCTCACCGGCTCGGGCCGCCTGAGACCGAACGACCGCACGCGAACGGCGTGGCCCCGGAGGCGACTTCCGGGGCCACGCCGTCGTGCCGCGTGCGGTCAGCTCATGCCCTGTGCGGACAGGATGTCGACGTAGTGCGGGTTGTCCATGATGCCGAGGACGTTGCCGAAGGGGTCCACGACGGTGGCCCCGATGAAGCCCTCACCGAAGTCCCGGGGCTCCTCCAGCTTGGTCGCGCCCATGGACAGCAGCCGCTCGAACGTCTGCTGCACGTCGTCGACGTGCCAGTAGGCGACGACCCCGCCCGGACCGCCGTCCGTGGACGTGTGCTCGCCCAACATGCCGATGTACCGGGTGTCGAGCAGCCCCAGCTCGTGCGAGTAGTCACCGATGCGGAACTCCGCGTACTCCGGACGGTTGAAGTACGGCTCGATGCCGAGCAGTTCGGTGTACCACCGCTTGGCCGCCTCCAGGTCGGACGTGTGGTACCGGACGTTGGCTACGCCACGTAGCATGTGCGCTCCCTCGGGGGAATGGTCCAATTGGCCACACAACGCACATCGGGTCAAAAGGTAACGCGGGTCTTACGGCATCTCGGTCAGCGCGCCGAAGCCCCGCGCGTGCGCCTGTGCCGTTTGGACGCAGCCGCCGTTCCCCTGCGGGGTGCGTTGGTCTCCACCGGTCGTCTGTGGCTTGTCGCGCAGTTCCGCCCCCTACGCCCGAAGGGCGTGGTGGTACCCCCAGCGCCACCTGTTTCGCTTCCCCCGTCACTTGTCTGCGGGCTGGAGATGGAGGGTTTGGGGTGCTGGGGGTTCTCCCGTGCCCGCAGGGCACAGGGGCGGAACTGCGCGAGCAACCCGGCGCGGTCCGCAGACGGACGAGGGTTTGGGGGCGCGGGGAACTGCGCGACAAGCCACCCACCGGGCCGCGGAGACCAACGCTCCCGCAGGGGAACGGCGGCTGCGTCCAAAAGGCACAGAGGCGCGCGGGCAAGGCCCCAGGCGCGTCGGCCGCTTCGGTCAGGCACCGATCCGCAGCACCAGACGCGCGCCGTGGACCTCCCCCTCCTCCAGCCGCCGATGCGCCTCCTCCGCCGCCGCCAACGGCAGCGTCTCGACCAGACGAGGGCGCAGCGCACCCGCCCCGAGCAGCCGATTGATCGCGCCGGCCGCCTCGGCGAGCTCGGTCGCGGTGGCGCGGGAGATCACGAAGCCGCGCAGCGAGCCGTCCTTCATGTACAGCTGCCCCGCCGGCAGCACCGGTCGACTGGCGGCCCCCGCGAGCAGCACGATCCGGCCGCGCGGCGCGAGCAGTGCGACCGCCTGGGCGAGGTCGTTGCGGCCGGAGGTGTCCACGTGCAGGTCCACCCCGTCGGGCGCCCCGGCGGCGATGCGTTCGGCGACGTCGGGGGCCCGGTAGTCCACGACCTCGGCCGCGCCCAGCGCACGGCAGTACGGGGCGTCGTGCGCCGATGCGGTGGCGACCACCCGGGCGCCCGCAGCCGCCGCCAGGGCGGTGAGCGCGGCCCCGACGTTCCCCGCGGCGCCGGCCACGAGGACGGTCTCCCCGCTGCGCAGCCCGCCGTGGGTGAAGAGCGCGAGGTAGGCGGTGGCGGCCGGGTGGAACACCGCCACGGCCTCGTACGGATCGACGCCCTGCGGCAGCCGGTACAGCCGGTCGACGGGGACCACCGCCCGCTCGGCCGCCGCGCCCTGCCGTCCGCCGTGCCCCAGGCTGTTGCACCACACCCGGTCGCCCGGCGCGAACCCCGGTGCGCCGGGTCCCGCACCGGCGACCCGGCCCACCAGGTCCCGGCCGATCACGAAGGGGAAGGGGGTGGGGGTGCGGTAGAGGCCGGAGCGCACGAAGGTGTCGACCGGATTGACCGCGGTGGCCTCGACGTCGACCAGGACGTCCGTCGGCCCGGGGCGCGGCTCGGCCAACTCGCCGCAGCGGATCACCTCGGGCTCGCCGAGTCGTTCGATGAAGGCAGCGCGCATGTCGACGAACGTAACGCACGTACGACACCGGGGGCGCGCCCGTCGCGCGAGTGGTGGCGCACGGGGTGTTCCCGCTCCGAGAAGAAGCCCTTATCGGGGGCCCATGGCCGCACCGTCGTTACCTGCTTACCGTAATGGATGGTATCGGGGGTGCTCGGGGCGCCCCCACGGCGACCTCCCCGCCCGGGGACGTGAAAGGGGCACTTGGACATGACCGAGACAGCCGTCACCGCCACCGGTGGGCGAACCGTCACCACGGCCCCGCGCGGCGCCGAGCCGCCCCTGTTCGAGCTCGCGGTCGAGGTGTGGGTCGCCGCACCGCCGGCCGTCGTGTACGCCGTCGTCAGCGATCTGCCGCGCAGCGGCGAGTGGAGCCCCGAGTGCGTCGGCGGCGCCTGGACCACGGGCGAACCGGCCACCGTGGGCGCGGTGTTCCGCGGCGAGAACCTGCGCTCCCCGGACGTCGTCGCCTGGGCCCCCGTGGTCCGCGGCACCTGGTTCACCGAGTCCGAGGTGATCGCCGCCGAACCCGGCGTGACCTTCCAGTGGTCGATGCGCGACAAGTCGGGCCGCAAGCAGGACAGCACCTGGGCGTACGACGTCGAACCCGCCCGGGGCGGCAGCCGACTCGTCCACCGCTTCACGATGGGCGCCGCCACCGAGGGCATCCGCGGGATCACCGCGGAGATGGACGCCACCGAACGCGCCCGGTTCTTCGCCGAGTGGAGCGACAAGCTCGCCGCCGACCTGCCGCGCACCCTGGCCCGCATCAAGGACGTCATCGAGGGCGTCACCGAGGGCGACGACACCCCGCGCTGACTGCGGCACCCCCCGTACCGCCGCTCCGCCGCACGACGCCCGGCCGGCCGCACCCACCGGACCGGCCCCGCGCACCGGCACCGCCGTGCGCCCGCCCCTCCGGCTGCCGACGGCCGCCGGTCGACACCCTCCGGCAAAGGTCTGACCACATGTTTCTCCAGCGTGTACGGAACAGAGGCATCCAGCTGGGCACCCTCTTCGAACGCGCCGCCGCCCGGCACCCGGCGAACGTCCTGATCCTCGACCACGACCTCGACATCGCCCCCGAGTTCGGGCGGCGCGCCACCGTCGCCGAAGCCGCCGACCTCGTCGACGACATCGCCGCGCGGCTGTGGGCGGTGCGCATCCGACCCGGTGACCGCGTCGTCGTCCACAAGACCGACGGCTTCGACATCACCCTGATCGCCCTCGCGGCGGCCCGCATCGGCGCCGTGCCCGTACTGCTCTCGCCGGCGCTGGACGGGCACACCGTCGCCGAACTGGTGCGCCGCACCGACCGCCCCTACCTCGTCACCGACGCCGCCAAGCTCGCCGCGCTACCGCGCTCGGTCTTCGACCGCGCCGAGCGTGTCCTGCTGACCTCCGGCAGCCATCAGGGAGCGCTGGAACTCGCGGCCCTCGCCGGGGCCCCGCGCGTCCCCTCCGTCACCATGCCCGCCGACCACCCCACCCTCATCACCCACACCTCCGGCACCACCGGCGTTCCCAAGCTCGCCGTGCACACCGGCCGCACCCTCCAGGCCCGCTACCGGCCCCAGGCCACCGCGCTCGCCGGCATCGTGCACGGCCGCGAGACCGTCGCCATCCACGTCTCCTTCGTGCACTCCCGGCTGATGACCGCGCTCGCGATCTCCCTGCTCCGCGGCTTCCCGGTGGCCGTGCTCGCCGACTCCGACCCGGGCGCCGCGGCCGACCTGTTCGCCCGGCTGCGCCCGGGCGTCCTGGAGGCCCACCCCAACTCGTTCATGGCCTGGGAGGAGCTCGCTGACGACCCGCGCGAACCCCTCGCCGGCGTGAAGCTCTTCAGCTCCACCTTCGACGCCATCCACCCGCGCACCGTGCGCCGACTGCTGGCCGCCTCCCGCCGCCGCGCCCCCCTGTTCGGGCAGCTGTACGGCCAGAGCGAGGTCGGCCCGGTCGTGGTGCGCGGCTACACCCGGCGCCGCTCGGCGCACGCGGACGGCCGCTGCGTGGGCATGCCGTTCCCCGGCATGACGGACATCCGCGTCGTCAGCCGCGACGGCAAGCCGCCGTCCAGCGACAACCCCGGCCACATCGAGATCAGGAGCGACGGACGGATCGTCACCTACCTGGGGGAGCAGGAGCGCTACGACGCCCAGGTGTCCGCCGACGGCTGGTGGCGGATGGGCGACGTGGGCTACCGCAGCCGCTGGGGCTGCATCCACCTGCTGGACCGCGAGGTCGACCTCATCGACGGCTTCGGCTCCACGCTCGCCGCCGAGGACGCCCTGTTCAGCAAGTTGGAACAGCTCACCGAGGTCGTCATCGTGCCCGGGTCGGCGGGCGAGCCCGTACCGGTGGTGTGCACCAGGGACGGCGCCCCGCTCGACCTCGACGCCTGGCGGACGGCCACCGCCGGACTGCCGCCCATGGCGGACCCCGTCCAACGGCACCTCGACGACCTGCCGCAGACCGCCACCACCAAGATCAAACGGCTGGAACTGGCCCGCTGGCTCGCGGCGGAGAACGGGAGCGCGTGATGGCACTCGTCGTCATCGCGGGCGGCGGCATCGGCGGGCTCGCCACCGCACTCGCGGTCACCGCCCGCGGCCACCGCGCCGCCGTCCTGGAACGGGCGGACCGCTTCGCCGAGATCGGCGCCGGCATCCAGATCGCCCCCAACGGCCTGCACGCGCTCGACGCCCTCGGCGTCGGCGACGCGGTCCGCGCCACCGCCGTGAACATGTCCGAACTGCGCTTCATGGACGGGGTCACCGGCCGACACGTCACCAGCCTGCCGCTGACCGCCCGATACCGGCAGCGCTTCGGCAACCCCTACGTCGTCGCGCACCGCGCCGAACTCCACGCCGCGCTGCTGCGCGCCTGCCTCGCCTCCGACGCCGTGTCCCTGCACAGCGGACACGCCGTCGCCCGCTACGAGCAGGACGCCACCACCGCGACCGCCGTCCTCACCGACGGCACCCGCATCAGCGGCGACGTCCTGATCGCCGCCGACGGCATCCACTCCGCCGTCCGCCGCCAACTCGTCGGCGACGGAGACCCCAGGGTCTCCGGCATCACCGTCTACCGCGCCGTCATCCCCATGGAACGGGTACCGCAGCGACTGCGGTTCGAACGGTCCGTCGTCTGGTGGACCGGGCCGGGCTGCCACTTCGTGCACTACCCGATCGCCGGCGGACGCCACCTCAACCTCGCCGCCAGCCACGACGACGGCACCACCGAGCCCGTCTCGGGCGTCCCGGCCTCCCGCCGCACCGTCCGCCGTACCTTCACCCCGCTCGGCGGCATCGCCCGACAGCTGCTGGAGCTGGGCGACGAGTGGAAGACCTGGACCCTGGTGGACCGCGACCCCACGGACCGCTGGACCGACGGCCGGGTCGCCCTCCTCGGCGACGCCGCGCACGCCATGCTGCACTACGCGGCCCAGGGCGCCTGCCAGGCGCTGGAGGACGCCGTCGTCCTCGGCGAACTGCTCGGCGGTGCGGACGCCGGCGCCCTGCCCGCGCGCCTCGCCGCGTACGCCGACGCCCGGCGCGAACGCACCGCACGCATCCAGCTCACCGCCCGCGAAAGCATCCGCCTGTGGCACCCCGCGGGTCCCGCCGCCGAGCAGAGGAACGCGCTGCTGTCCGCCATGGACGCGGACGAACTCCACGACCACGTCGCCTGGATGCACGGACACCGCACCCCCCTCGCCGCGGCGCGGGGCGTCCACGCCACCACGGGAGCCCTGACATGACCACTGCCCACACCCCCGCCCCGGGCCACCGCTCCCGACGCGCCGAGATCTGCGTCGTCGGCGCAGGACCGCGCGGCCTGTCCCTGCTTGAGCGGCTGTGCGCCAACGAACGCGCCCGCCCCGGCCGCGGCGAACTGGTGATCCACGTCGTCGACCCGGCCGTACCCGGCGCCGGCGCCGTGTGGCGCTCCGACCAGTCGCGCCACCTGCTGATGAACACCGTCGCCTCGCAGATCACGGTCTACACCGACGCCAGCTCCCGGATCGACGGCCCCGTCGAGCCCGGACCCAGCCTGTACGAGTGGGCCCAGTCCCTCGCGCTGCTCGGCGCACCCGGCGACTACGACGAGGCGACCCTCGCCGAAGCCCGCCGACTGGGCCCGGACGACTACCCGACGCGCGCCTTCAACGGCCGCTACCTGCACGACGCCTTCCTCCAGGTCACCTCGCGTGTCCCGGCCCACGTGACCATCCGGGTGCACCGCTCCCGCGCCGTCGCCCTCGCCGACACCCACGGCATGCAGGGCGGACCCCAGGGCGTCCGACTGGAGGACGGCACACGGCTGCACGGCCTCGACGCCGTCGTACTCACCCTCGGCCACGTCCCCGCCGCGCTCTCCCCGCACGAGGCCAGGACCGCGAGCCTGGCCCGGGTGCACCGGCTCACGTACATCCCGCCGGCCAACCCGGCCGACGTGGACCTCGACGGCATCGAACCCGGCGAAAACGTGCTGCTGCGCGGACTCGGCCTCAACTTCTTCGACCACATGGCGCTGTTCACCACCGGGCGCGGCGGCACCTACGCCCGCGGCGACGACGGACGGCTGCGCTACCACCCCTCGGGAGACGAACCCCTCCTCTTCCCCAGCTCCCGGCGCGGCGTGCCCTACCAGGCGCGCGGACGCAACCAGAAGGGCGCCCACGGCCGCCACACCCCCCGCCTCCTCACCCCCCAGTACATCGCCGCACTGCGCCGCTGGGCCACCGAGCGCGGCCGGGCCGTGGACTTCCTGGCCGAGCTGTGGCCGCTGATCCGCCGCGAAGTGGAGGCCGTCTACTACGCGGCCCTGCTGCGCCGCCGCGGCCGGTCCACCGCCGAAGCCGCCTTCACCACCGCCTTCCTGGACCTCGCCGACGACCGCGACGCCACGCCCCTGCTGGAGCAGTACGGCATTTCGCCCGCCGACCGCTGGGACTGGGACCGCATCGTGCGCCCCTACGGCGAACGGCAGTTCACCGACCGGACCGACTTCGGCACCTGGCTCGTCGGCCACCTCGCGCACGACGTGGCCGAGGCCCAGGCCGGCAACGTCGACGGGCCGCTGAAGGCCGCCCTCGACGTCCTGCGGGACCTGCGCAACGAGATCCGGCTCGCCGTCGACCACGGCGGCCTGGACGCCGCCTCGCACCGCGACGACCTGGAGCGCTGGTACACCCCGCTGAACGCCTTCTTGTCCATCGGCCCGCCGGCGTCCCGGATCGAGGAGCTGATCGCCCTGATCGAAGCGGGCCTGGTCACCCTCACCGGCCCCGGCACCCGCATCCGACTCGACGTGGAGAACCCCGCGTTCGTCGCCGACTCCACCGTGGTGCCCGGACCGCTGGTGCGCTCCCGGGTGCTGATCGAGGCACGGCTGCCCGAACCGGACCTCCGCCGCACCCGCGACCCCCTGCTGCGGCACCTGCTCACCACCGAACAGGCCGCGCCGTACCGCATCCCGGACGCCCGTGGCGGCGGATACGAGACCGGGGGACTGGCCGTCACCGAACGCCCCTACCGGCTGCGGGACGCCAGCGGCCACGTCCACCCGCGGCGGTTTGCCTACGGCGTGCCCACCGAGGCCGTCCACTGGGTCACCGCCGCCGGCATCCGCCCCGGCGTCGACTCCGTGACCCTCGCCGACGCCGACGCCATCGCCCGCGCGGTGCTCGCACTGCCGCCCGCCACCTTGCCGACCGGCGCCGACGCCTCGGCGCACCGCCCCACGGACGCCTCGGAAGTGAACGGGGTGATCGTGTGAGCGACCGCCCCGACCGGGCCCACGACACCGGACTGCTCTCCCCGGTCCGGGCCGGCACCCCCGTGGAGGACGCGGTCAGCGACCGGGCCTGGCTCCAAGCCCTCCTGGACGCCGAAGCCGCCCTCGCCCGAGCCCAGGCCCGACTCGGCACCCTGCCCCCACGAGCGGCCCGCACCATCACCGCCACCGCGCGCGCCGAACGCTTCGACGCACGCGACATCGCGGTTGCGGCCCGACAGACCGCCAACCCCGTCGTCCCGCTCGTCGCCCGACTGACCCGGCTCGTCGCCGACGTCGACCCGGCTTCCGCCGACTACGTACACCGCGGCGCCACCAGCCAGGACGTCTTCGACACCGGCGCGATGCTGGTGGCGGCCCGGGCCCTGAGGATCGTCCGGGCCGATCTGACGCACGTCGCCGAAGCCCTCGGCGCACTCGCCGCCGAACACCGGGACACCCCGATGGCCGGCCGCACCCTCGCCCTGCACGCCGTCCCCACCACCTTCGGCCTCAAGGCCGCCGGCTGGCGCCAACTCGTCCTCGACGCGCTGCGCCGGGTGGACGACCTGCTGGCGGACGGGCTGCCGGTCTCCCTCGGCGGCGCCGCCGGCACCCTCGCCGGCTACCTGGAGTACGCGGCGCTCGACGGGAGCGCCGCGGCGAACGGCCCCCGCAACGCCGCGGACTACCTCGAAGCCCTGGTCCACGCGTACGCCGCAGAGACCGGGCTCGCCCGCACCGTCCTGCCGTGGCACGCCCTGCGCACCCCGGTGGCCGACCTCGCCGCGGCCCTCGCGTTCACCGCCGGCGCACTCGGCAAGATCGCAGCGGACGTGCAGGTCCTGCACCGCACCGAAGTCGGCGAGGTGGCCGAGCCGTCTGCCGAAGGGCGCGGGGTCTCCTCCGCGATGCCGCACAAGCGCAACCCCGTACTGTCCACGCTGATCCGCAGCGCCGCCCTCCAAGTGCCGCCCATGGCCGCGGGCCTGACGCAGTGCCTGGTGTCGGAGGACGAACGCTCGGCCGGCGCCTGGCACGCGGAGTGGCTACTGCTGCGCGAGTGCCTACGGCTGGTGGGCGGCGCAGCCCACACCGCGGTCGAACTGACCCGGGGCCTGACCGTCGCCCCGGACGCGATGCGCCGCAACCTGTCGCTGACCGGCAGCGCGGTCGCCACCGAACGCGTCGCCGCCGCCCTCGCCCCCGCGCTCGGCAAGGCCCGCGCCAGGGCGCTGCTCACCGACGTCGCAGGGGCCGCCACCACCACCGGACGACCGCTCTCGGACCTGCTCGCCGACCACCCGGAGGTACGCCCCCACCTGGCCCCGGCGACCCTCGCGGCCCTCCTGGACGCCACCACCTACACCGGCGGCGCCGGCCCCCTCGTCGACCGCGCGCTGGGTCGTGTCGGGACGGTCCCACGTGGCCCCTCCGACGGTGTGGTTGCCTCGGCGGGCGCGGTATCGCCGTGAAGGGGTGCGGTGGTGGCGTCTGCACCCTGGTGGTGGGCTTGTCGCGCAGTTCCTCCCCCTGTGCCCTGCGGGCACGGGGGCACCCCCACCTGTGCCCTGCGGGGACGGGGGCACCCCCACCTGTGCCCAGAGGGCATGGGGGACCCCAGCGCCCCTAAAAGACCCTCGTCCCGCAGGTGGACGGCCGGGGATGCAAGACAGGGGCGCGGGAACTGCGCGACAAGCCCACCACCGGGCCGCAGAGACCAACGCTCCCGCAGGGGCAACGGCGGCTTCGTCCAGAGGGCCCAGCAGAGGGGGACCTTGCTTGGCCAAGGGGACGTTCGACGAACCGCTACCAGTGAAGGACCAACGTCGGTAGGGTGTGCGCCGTGGAGCGATTGCGGGAAGTTCGCCAACCGGGTGACCGGGCCGTAGCGCCCGGCCGCCTCTCCCTCGTGCAGTCCTTTGTGAACAGCGTGAACGTGGAGTTCGGGCCGGACGAGTTCACCTCGACCGAACGCATGCGCCGCTGGCTGACGCACCACGGCCTCGCCGGCGCGGGCGTCGAACCGAGCGAGCCCGACCGCCGCGACGCGATCGCCCTGCGCGAGGCCCTGCGCGCGCTGCTGCGCGAGAACAACGGCGCGGACCCCGACCCCGAGGCCCGCGCCGCGCTCGGCCACATCGCCCGCGACTGCCCGATCGTCGCCGGCTTCGACGACCACGGCTCGCACCTCGGCCTCCAACCCGCACTCACCGACATGCGCGGCGTCCTCGCCACGGTCCTGGCGATCAGCGTCTCCGCCGTGTCCGACGGCTCCTGGCAGCGGCTCAAGGCGTGCCGGGAACACCGCTGCGAGTGGGCCTTCTACGACCGCTCGCGCAACCGCGGCAGCCGCTGGTGCTCCATGGCCGTGTGCGGCACGCGGGCCAAGATGCGCACCTACCGCGAGGGCAAGCGCACCGAGACCCGCGCCTGACCGCCCCCGCGGCGACGGCGCGTCAGGGCGCCGCCTCGCGCCCCAACAGCTGCCGGGCGACGACGAGTTTGGTCGCCGCGGCCGTGCCGTCCGCCAGTTGCAGCCCGATCACGTCCCGCAGCCGCTGCGCCACCGGCCCCTCCTCGCTCCACCCCAGGTGACCGAGGGTCAGCAGCGACTGGTGCACGGCCTCCACCGCGGCCTTCGGCGCCCACCACTTCGCCATGTTCGCCGGTACGCGCGGATCGCGGCCCGCGTCCGCGCGGTGCAGCGCCTCGTACGACACCAGGCGTGCCGCGTGCAGCATCGTCACGTGCTCCACCAGCGGGAAGGCCACCGACTGGAAGGTGCCGATCGGGCTGCCGAACGCCTCCCGGCGGCCGGCGTGGGCGATCGCCTCGTCCAGCGCCGCCCGGCCCACCGCGATCGCCATCAGCGCGATCAGCGCCCGGGAGACCCCGAAGCCGCGCATCACCTCCACGAAGCCGAGGCCCGGCTCCCCGACGACGTCCCGCTCGTCGACGAACACCCCGTCGAAGACGATCCGACCGCGCCCGCCGGCCCGGCAGCCGAGGTCGCTCAACCGCTCGCGGCGCACCCCCTCGACGTCGAGCGGGGTGTAGAACGCGGTGATGCCGCGCGCCCCCGGGCCGCCGGTGCGGGCGAAGACCAGACAGTGCGTCGCATAGGCGGTGACCATGATCGAGGTCTTCTCGCCCGTCAACACCCAGCCCCCGGCGCGCGGTTCGGCCCGCATGTCGATGTTGGCCGCGTCCGTGCCGCGATCCGGCTCGGTGAGCCCGAGCGCCACCACCGCCTCGCCGTGCGCGATCGGCGGCAGCCAGCGCGCGAGTTGGTCCTCGGTGCCGTTCGCCGCGAGCACCGCGCCGACGAGGGCGGCGTTCAGCACCGGGAAGCAGACGGTGAGGTCGGCCGCCGCCAACTCCTCAAGGGCGATGCCGCAGCCCACCGCGGACAGCCCGCGCCCGCCGTACGCCGGGGGCACCCGCAGCGAGAACAGCCCCTCGTCGGCCATCTCCCGCAGCAGCCCCGGGCGGTAGCTGCCGCGCACGTCGCTCTCGTGGCGGTGCGGGGCGACCTTGGCCGCCGCGAACTCACCCACGGCCTTCGCCAGTTGCTGCTGCTCTTCGGTGAAGTCGAAGTCCATGCCAATCCCGTCTCGATCGTTCGCGGGGCGCGCGCCCGTGCCCGGTCCCGGGCGCCGGGCTTAGGCCGTGTCTTCAAAGTGTTTGAAGACACTCCCTAGGCGCGCAGCCACTCCCGCAGGGCGAATTTCTGGATCTTTCCGGAGGGGGTGCGCGGCAGCGCCGCGACGATCTCCAGCCGCTCCGGCCAGTACCGCTTGGTCATCTCCAGCGCCGCGAGGTGCTCCTGGAGGTCGGCGAGCTGCGGCGGCCGGTCGACGGCGACGACCACCGCACAGGCCCGCTCGCCGAGCCGGTCGTCCGGATAGCCGACCACGGCGACGTCCTTGACGGCCGGGTGCCGCAGCAGCGCCGCCTCCACCTCCACCGCCGGCACGTTCTCGGCGCCCCGCATGATCACGTCCTTGACCCGGCCCGTGATGCGGATCCCGCCGTGGCCGTCGTCGCGGGCGAGGTCACCGGTGTCGAACCAGCCGTCGTCGGTGACGCACGCGGCGTACACGTCCTGGCGGCGGAAGTAGCCCAGGCACTGGGCGGCGCCCCGGACCTGGAGCAGCCCCGCCCCGCCGGCCGGCACCGGCACGCCCTTGTCGTCGACGACCCGGACCTCCATGCCCGGGACGGGGGTGCCGTCGCTCTCGGCGGCGCGCAGCGGCGGGTCCTCGGGCCGGGTGATCGTCACGCAGCCGTTCTCCGTCATGCCCCACAGGGCGTGCACCCGACAGCCCAGCACCCGACGCGCGTCCTCCACGAGCAGCGGGGCGATGGGTGCGCTGCCGGTGGCGAAGGTCCGCAGGCCCGACAGATCCCGCGGCGCGGTGCGCTGGGCCTCGATCAGGTCGGAGAGGAAGGTGGGCGCGCCCATGAAGAAGGTGACCCGTTGCTCGGAGAGGACGTCGAGCATCGCCCGCGGGTCCCAGGCGTCGACGTGCACGGACGTCGCGCCCAGCAGCAGCGGCATCACGAAGTTCCAGGTGTAGCCGGCCTGGTGGGTGGTGGGGGAGCCCATGGCCGTCACCTCGTCGGCGACGAGCCCTAGGACGTCGGCCTGGGCGCGGTTCATGGCGTACAGCGTGTTGTGGCTGTGCACGACGCCCTTGGGCTCCCCGGTGGTGCCGGAGGTGAACATGATCTGCGCCGCTTCGTCGGGCCGCGCCTCCAACCCGTCCAGGGCCGCCAGCTCGGACGCGTCCGGTGCGGGGTCCAGGAGGGCCGCGTCGAAGTCGAGCGCGTCGGGCCCGCCGCCGATCAGCACCCGGTGGCGCAGCGTGGGCACGTCCGCGGCGATCTCGGCGCTCATCCGCGCGTAGGAGAAGCCGCGGAACTCGCCGGCGGCGACGTACACCGCGCTGGCGGTGAGCCGGGTCATGAACTCCACCTCGCGCCGGCGCATCACCGGCACCACGGGGCCGGCGACCGCGCCGATCCGGGCGCACGCCAGACACAGCGCCACCAACTGCCAGGAGTTGGGGAGCTGGAGGGTGACCACGTCGCCGCGGCGCACCCCGAGGCGGCGCAGGTTGACCGCGATCCGGTCGACCCGCTCGGCCAGCTCCGCGTACGACAGCGTCTCGGGCTCCCCGTCGCGGTAGCAGACCAGCGCCGCCTTGTCGGGACGGCGGGCCACCGCGCGCCGCAGATCGTCCAGGATCGTTTCCTCACGCCACCAACCGGACGTGCGGAACACCTCGCTCATCGTGCGTCCCTCCTGCGTCTGCCGAGTGCGGTCCTGGCGCGGGCGGCGACCGCGCCGGCCGTGACGCCCCCGCGGGCCAGCAGGTACTCTTGGCCGCCGGCGACGGGCACGAACGCGTCGGGCATGGCGACCCGCATCACGCGTGCGGGCGCCAGTTCGCTCAGCGCCTCGGCCACCGCGGCTCCGAAGCCCGCGGTGCGCCAGTGCTCCTCGACCGTGACCACCGTGCGGCTGTCCCCGGCCGCCTCCATGAGCGCGGCCACGTCCAGCGGCTTGACGGTGTGCACATGGAGCACCGACGCGGAGATCCCCTCCTCGGCCAACTGCTCCGCCGCGGCGACGGCGGCCTGCACCGGGTGCGGGCCGCAGGCGGCCAGGGCGATGTCCGTGCCCCGGCGCAGCCACTGGGCCCGGCCCAGCAGCACCGGCGGACCCTCGGGCAGGTCCGGTACGGAGTTGCGGCCGAGCCGCAGGTAGACCGGGCCCGGCAGGTCGAGCGACTGCCGGAACAGGTCCGCCGTGGTGGCCGCGTCACCGGGCACGACGACCGTCATGTTCGGCAGCGTGCGCATCACCGCCAGGTCCTCCAGGGCGTGGTGCGTGGGCCCCAGATGCCCGGCGGACACCCCGGAGTGCGTGGCGGCGATCCGCACCGGCAGGTTCCCCAACGCGATGTCGATCTTCACCGACTCCAGGGCGCGGGCCGCCGCGAACGCCGCCATCGTGTTGACGACGGGCACCCGGCCCGCCTTCGCGAGGGACGCCGCGGCCGACATCAAGGTGGCTTCGGCGATGCCGAGGTTGAGGTACCGGTCGGCGCCGGCCCCGAAGTCGACGCCGTTGAACAGCCCGGTGTCGGTGTCCAGACAGACCAGCCGGGGGTCGCGGGGCAGCAGCTCGGCCATGAGGTCCCGATAGACCTCCCGGGTGGAGGGCGGCGCGGCGGTGGTCATCACAGCCTCCTGCGGGCCGCGGCGCGCAGCGACGTCAGCAGCCGCTGGCGCTGGCGCTCGCCGAGCCGGGCGTAGTGGCTGCGGGCCTGCCCCTCGACGGCGGGCACGCCCTTGCCCTTGACGGTGTGCGCGATGACCATCGTCGGCCGGTGCGGATCGGGCGCCGACAGGGCGCCGGTGAGCGCCTTGACGTCGTGTCCGTCGACCTCGGTCACTCGCCAGCCGAAGGCGCGCCAGCGCTCGGCGAGCGGTTCGAGCCGGCTCACGGACTCCGTCTCGCCGGTGATCTGGAGGCGGTTGCGGTCGATCACGGCCGTCAGCCCGCCGAGCCGGTGGCTCGCGGCGACCGCGGCGGCCTCCCAGACGGAGCCCTCCTGGAGTTCGCCGTCGCCCATCACCACGAAGCAGCGGCGGTCCGAGCGGTCGAGCCGGGCGGCGACGGCGTATCCGACCCCGAGGGCCAGGCCGTGGCCGAGGGAGCCGGACGGCATCTCGATGCCCGGGATGCCCGGGTGGGGATGCGCCATGAAGTCGCTGCCGGGGCGGGCGTACTCGGCCAGGCGCTGCGCGGGGAAGAACCCGGCCTCACACAGGGTCGAGTACAGGGCGAGTCCGCCGTGGCCCTTGCTCAGCACCAGGATGTCCCGGTCGGGCGCGGCGGGGTCGTTCGGGTCGATCCTCAGCACGTTGAAGTACAGGGCGGTGAGGATCTCGACGAGGGACATCGAGCCCCCGAGGTGTCCGCCCTCCGGGCTCGCGCACAGGGTGACGATGTGTTCCCTGATCCGGCCCGTCACGGCGGCCGGGTCGGCGGTCGTGCCCGGCAGGGCCGGGCTCCGCAAAGTGGGCGGGCTGGTCATGCCTGTCCTCTCGTTGAGTCGGCCGGGCCTCATCGAGGCGGGCCGAGTGCGGGTCGAGCGGGTTCGGGGCACCCGTGGTGGGCGGTGCGCACGGGAAGGGAGAGCCGGCCGCACGCGGGATGGAGAGGGGCGTGCGATGACGAGGGCGTGCGGTGACGGCGGCGGATTCACAGAAGTACGGTGTACGGGGTACGGGGCGGGCCGCCCGGCCCGGTCCAGCGGCACGCGCGGCGCCCGCCGTCAGTTGGGGTGCAGCCCGGTGAACTCCAGGCCCTGTTCCTCGGGCAGTCCGTACCTGACGTTCATGCACTGCACCGCGTTGCCCGCACCGCCCTTGACCAGGTTGTCCAGGGCCGCGATCACGGTGACCTGGGCGGCGCCCCGGTCCAGCGCGAAGCCCACGTCACAGAAGTTGGAGCCGGAGAGGATCTTCGCGTCCGGGAAGCGGTGCAGCCCGCGGCGGTGCGCCACTACCCGCACAAACGGTTCTGCAGAGTAGTGGGCGCGGTACGCGGCCCGGATGCTCCGCTCGTCGGCCCCCGGCGCGAGCTGGGCCCGGCCGAGGATCTGCACCCCGCGCACGGCCTCAACACCCGTCGCCGTCATCCGTACCGACACTCCGGTGGCCTGGGCGATCTCGGCCTCGTGACGGTGGCGCGTCGGCGCGAAGACGCGGAGTGCACCGCTGCGTTCGGCGTGCAGGTTCTCCCGGCCCGCCTTGGCTCCCGAGCCGCTGGAGCCGGTGCGGGCGTCGACCGTCAGCTCGTCCTCTATCAGACCGGCCCGGGCGAGCGGCACGAACGCGAGGATCCCCGCGGTCGCCATGCACCCCGGCACGCTGATCCGGTCCGCGGTGCGCAACTGCTCCCGGTGGAACTCGGGCAGCCCGGGCACGAAGGCGTCGAGCAGCTCGGGCGCCTCGTGCGGGACGCCGTAGTAGTCGACGTACGCCTGCGGGTCGCGCAGCCGGAAGTCGCCGGACAGGTCGATGACGGTCTCGGCCCTGGCCAGGAACTCCGGCATGCGCTGCATGGTCTCCCGGTGCGGCGTCGCCAAGAAGAGCACGTCCACCCGGTCGAGGTCCTCCTCCGCGCTGAAGGCCAGTCGGGTGCGACCGCGCAGGTTCGGATGCGGCCCGTCCACGGGCCGTCCCTGGAGGCTGCGGGAGGTGGCGGCGACGAGTTCCACGCCGCGGTGACCGACGAGGATGCGCAGCAGCTCGCCGCCGATGTACCCGGCGGCTCCGACGACGGCGACGCGTGTCATGCCGCGGCCCCCTCGGCGGTGCGACGGTCGCCGCGCCCGGCGGTCAGGCGTTCCGCCAGCGCGTCCACGAAGGCGCCGGCCACGTCGATCGAGGTGCCGTGCGCCTCCTGGAGGCCCCGGAACTCGACCCTGTCGTTGACTTCGATCACGGTGAGCCGTCCGTCCCTGTCTTCGAGGAGGTCGACGCCGGCGACGTCGGCGCCCACCGCTTCGGCGGCGGCGACGGCGAGTTGCACGTGGCCGGGTCGAAGCGGGCAGATCCTGCTGACGGCGCCCCGGGCGACGTTGGTGCGCCACTCCGACCCGTGCCGGTAGGTCGCTCCGACCGCCCGGCCGGCCACCACCAGGACCCGGATGTCCCGGTCGGCGCCGGGCAGGTACTCCTGCACGTAGACGACGTGGGACTGGGGCGAGGGGAGCGCGGCGAGGTGCTCCAGCACCGCGGCGGCCATATCCCGGTCGTTGACCCGGGTCACCAGCCGTCCCCAGGACCCCACGAGCGGCTTGATCACGGCCGGGTAGCCGATCTCCGCCAGGGCGGCGAACGCGGCCTCAGGGGTGGTCGCGAGCACCGTCCTGGGCGTCGGCAGCCCCCGGCGGACCAGGGCCGCCGAGGTGTGCCACTTGTCCCCGCTGACGTGGGTGGCCGCCGCGCTGTTGACGACCGTCACCCCCGCCGACTCCAGGGCGCTTGCGGCGTACAGCGCGCGGTAGTGCCCGACCTCGCGGTTGAGGACGAGGTCGGGACCGACCCGGGGCGCCCCGGCCGCGATCGAGAGCGCACGGGAATCCAACTGCTCATAGCCGATGCCCCGGTGGTCGAGCGCGGCCATGAGGCGTTTCTCCTCGTAGCGCACCCGGGACGCCAGCACACCGAGGCGCGGCGGTTGCGAACTCATCGCGGAATCCCTTCCTGTCCGCCCGGGGCCTACTCGCCCCAGTCCTCCTCGACCTCCGGGGCCAACACCAGCTCCGGCGGCTGCACGGACGTCACTTCCAACTCACTGCTGCACTCCGGGCACTCGATGATCTCGTTCACCCGCGCCCCGCCCTCGAACGGAACCTCGGCGGTGCATTCCGGGCACTCCGGTCCTGCGGCTACCTTCTGCATGAACGTCACCCCGCTTGTGGTGGTGTGGAATTCGGCCAATAGAAACCGTATCCGATTTCCCCCCGGAATCACCAATAAACCCATCTGATCGATATTGATGGAATCACTTATACGGGCAGGGGAAATCGTTGGGTGAGTTCATGGATAATGTAGTTTCCAAGATGGGAAGGAATTCGGGGGAGCCGGCCGGGCGTGATCCCGGATGACGAGCGAGCCGCGCCGCCCGGCGCATGACCCCAGGGAGCAGCCACATGGCCGCACGGTTGAGAGGACGCGTCGCCATGGTGGTAGCCCCGAGCGGGGGAGGCGGGCTGGGCGTGGCCAGGGCGCTCGCCGCCGAGGGCGCCGACATCTCGCTCTGCGCCCGCGACCCCCAGGCCCTGGCGCGCGCCCACGTCGAGGTGAACGCACTGGGCGCGGGCGACGTCCTGAGCATGCCGGCCGACCTGCGGGACGACTTCGTCGCCGCGGAGTGGGTCAGGCGCACCGCGGACGCCTTCGGCGGCCCGGACATCGTGGTCACCGACTCCGGTGGACTCGACCGTCCCCCCGACGGCTTCCGGATCTCGGACTACCGGGCCGCGATCGACGCCGACGTGTTGACGCACATCAGCGTCACCCTGGCCGCGCTGCCGTGCATGAAGGTGCGCGGCGGCGGCCGGGTGATGATGATCGCGCCCGCCGTCAGCGGCCACGGCACGTCCGAACCGAGCGTCGCATCGGTGACGCGCATGGGCCTGCTCGGCTACATGCGCGGACTGGTGCGCGCGCTGGGGGACACCGGGGTGACGGTCAACGTGCTCAGCCCCGGGGCGCGCCGCACCCCGGATCCGCCGGCCGGGCTGCGGGGCGTGATGCCGTACGCCGGCAGGGCGTTCGGCCCGAACGGTCGCGGGGCGGTCGAACCGGCGGGGGACGACGGGCTCGGCAGCCTGGCCGTCTATCTCGCCGGCGACACCGGCGCGGCCATCACCGGCACCGCGTTCGGCGGCTACGACGACGTCCCGGGCCTCGCTCTGGACGTCGACTGGGGCCCGGGCCGGTGTCCATCGGACTAGGACGTCTGTCCTACGGATTGGTCCACGTGCCCGATCGGGCCGGCCCCGGACCGGGGCCGGCCCGATCGGCGTTTCTCACCCGCGCAGCACCGGCAGTCGGTCGAGGCCGCGCAGCATGGCGTTGGGCCGCCACACCACCTCTTCGACGATCCCACCGGCCCCGCCGCCCTCGGGTGCGAGCCGCAGCCGGGGACATCGCTCCAGCAGCGTGCGGATCGCGAGCGAGGCTTCCAGCCGGGCGAGCGGAGCGCCGATGCAGTAGTGCGCGCCGTGTCCGAAGGCCAGATGGGTGCGGACCTCCGACGGCGGGCGACGGATGTCGAAGGCGTCCGGTGCGGGGAACAGCTCGGGGTCGCGACTGACCGCGCCCAGGCTGACCAGTACGGGGGCCCCGGCCGGCAGTTCCGTGCCCGCGACGGTGACCGGCTCGGAGGTGAAGCGGAACGCCGTCGCCTGGACCGGGGCGCAGTACCGCAACATCTCCTCGACGGCGCCGTCGAGGAGGGACCAGTCGGCGCGGAGCTCCGCGAGCTGCCGCGGATGGCGCAGCAGGGCGTGCACGCCGGCCGCGATGAGGTTGGCGCTCGTCTCGTGCCCCGCCACGAAGAGCAGGAACACCATGCCGAGCAGGTCGTCGTCGCTCAGCCGCGGCGCCGGCGCGGCACCACCTTCACTGCCGTCGTCGCCGGTGTGGTCACCGGTGTCGTTCGCCCGGACCAAAGCGCTGAGCAGATCGTCGCCGCCGTGTCGGCGCTTGTTCTCGATCAGGGTGGCGAAGTAGCGCATGAGGGAGTGCAGTGCAGCGCCCGCGGCGTCGGGCGTCGGTGGCTTCACGATCGCGTCGGACCAGCGGTGGAAGTCCTCGCGGTCCTCGTCCGCGACCCCCATCAGTTCGCAGATGACCGCCATCGGCAGCGGCAGCGCGAGGGCGGCGACGAGGTCGACCGGTTCGTCGGCGGACCCGCCGTCGAGGAACGCGGTCACCAACTCGTTCGCGAGCTGTTGGACGCGGGGGCGCAGGGCGCGCACCCGACGGGCGGTGAACACCCCCGCGACGAGCCGGCGCAACCGGCCGTGCTCGACCGCGTCGACCTGGAGCATGTTGCGGCCGAGCGCCAGCGAGCCGTCGTCACGCGGGTCGGCGGCGAGGCGGACGTCGTTGCTCAGCCGCTCGTCGACGAGCGCGGCCCGTGCCTCGCGGTGTCCGACGACCAGCCAGCACTCGTCCTTGGTGACGGGGAGGCGGACCCGGTGGACGGGGCCCGCCTCCCGTAACCGGGTGTAGAGGGCGTACGGGTCGACGGAGGGGTCGACGCCTTCCTGGTCGGCCAGGCGGGCGAGGTCCACGGTCACGTCGTGGGGCACGTGCATCTCCTTGTTCTTGGTGCAGTTCGGTGCGGCGATCGGGCTCGTGGTGCGGTCAGACCGGGATCCCCTCCATCGGCCCGCGGGCCGGGGTCTCGGTGAACGGATATCCCCGCAGCGCCTGGCGGAACGCCTTCTCCGCGACGCCCGGCAGCCCGGACGAGTTGGCGGAGACGGGGAACGCCATGGTGACCGGTATCGGGCCGGGCGCGGACGGTAGGCCCGGCCTGATCGCCCGGGGCAGCCCCCACAACTCGTCGCCGTTGGCCACCAGGCACGCCATGCCGAGGCCCGCCTTGGCGGCGGCGCGCAGCCCCACCAACTCGGAGCCCTCGTACGAGATGCGCCAGGGGACGTCGGAGGCGTCGAGGGTCTCCATGATGCGCCCGCGCAGGGTGCACGGTTCGGTGAAGAGCGTCAGCGGGAGCGCGGCCCGTTCGCCGTGCGCCGGTTGACCGAACCAGTCCATCTTCATGTGCCCCAGGTGGTGACTGGTGGCGTTGGTGCGCTGGGGGCGGGCCTGGAGCAGCAGTGCCAGGTCCAGCTGTCCTGCCGAGACCTGACTCTCCAGGGACTCGCTCAGCCCGGTCCGCACGCTGACCTGGGCGTGCGGCATGCGTTTCATGACGACCCGGAGGAACTCCGGTAGCGCCTCGGCGAGTTGGTTCACGATGCCGATGGACAACCTGACGTTGCCGGCGAGCGGTACGAACCGCCCCACGGCCTCGTCGTTGAGGGTGACCAACCGGCGCGCGTAGCCGAGCAGCTCCTCACCCTGCGGACTGAGCCGCAGGTTGCGGCCCGTCGAGGTGAAGACCGGGGCCTTGGTGAGCCGGCCCAACTGCCGGATCTGTTGACTGACCGCGGGCTGCGTGATGTGCAGAGCCTCGGCGGCCCGGCGGAAGCCACCCAGCTCGACGACTGCCACCAGGGTTCTGAGCTGATTGATTTGCAGGTTGTGGTGCATTCTCCCACTCACCTCCACGAACGATCTGCCACACACCCGTTCTTCTCGCTGGGGACGCGGGACCTGATCAGAGAGTGCAGTGTGAAGCGACGGGTAGGAAAACCTTAGACGCCGGTGCACGGCGTCTCCTACCCCGGGATACACGAACCCGATATGAGATTTTCATGGTCCCGGGCAGAGAGTTTCATACTCCCCCCATGGACCGTCCCGGCGCGCTCGCGTACGCGGCCCGCCCCGCCGTGGCCAGGGCATATTCCAGCCGCATGACCGGTAACCGGTGTCGGCGATAGCTGGTAACGCGAGGTTATGCCCCTCATAAGGACACCTGAAGTCCACGGCGTCCGCAGCGTCCAGAAGAAATGTCTAATGTCAATTAGCTCGCCAGCCTTTCCCCTGAACGTGTTAACGAGGGAGGAGTCACCATGCAGGGCGCCGTTGCAAGTCCCGCAGTTCAACAGGGGGTTCGCATCCCCCTGGCCGACCCCGGCCTGAAGGCCCGCACCCCGGGCGAGGAGTTCGCCTGGGCCGTACGGGGCGTCGCCCCGGGGGAGGACCGCGTCGTACCGTTCCGGGCCCATCTCCCGGCCGCCTTCCCGCTCTTCGCCACCCGACCCCGCTACGCCGTACGACACCTGCTCAAGACCGCGACCGTCCCCGACCGCACCGTCCCCTACGTGTACGAGCCCCCGCGCGCCGCGGTGAACGCCTCCGGCACCTCGTACGCCAGCACCCCCGAAGGCGCCTTCGCCTCCAGCCTGCGCGGCGCCGACCTCACCGACCTCACCGTCTGCGTACCGCTGCCGGACGGACTGCTGGACGAGCCCACCCTGCTCGCCACCTTCGTCGACTACCGCGTCCTCGTCAGACTCTCCGTCGTCGAGAACGAGTCGCTGCTGCACGGCAGCGCGGACGGGGCGGTACCCGGGCTGCTGACGCTGCCCGAGATCCGCCGCGGAACGCTCGGCGACGACCTCGCCGACTCCCTCACCAGCGCCGCGGCCGAAGTGGAGGAGACCGGCGGCTCCTGCGACGGGATCGTGGTCCACCCCGCCACGTACTGGCAGCTCGCCAAGGCCGGCACCCTCGGCCTGCTCGGCGGCGTCGGCATCACGGTCTCCCGCACCCGGATGATCCCGCGTGACCAGGCGCTGCTCGGCGACTTCCGCGCGGCGGCCACCCTCCTGGTGCCCGAGGTGGCGTCCATCGCGCTGCGCCGCGGCGCCGGCCCCGACGGCGGCGACCTCGTCGAAGCCAGCACCCGCGTCGGGCTCGCGGTCCACCTGCCGCAGCACTTCCTGCTGCTGTCGCGCGACTGACCGCCGCCCGGTACCCGGAAGGACCCCACCCGATGACCGACCATCTCCCGCGCGTCCTCTACATCACCGGCTGGATGCGCAGCGGCTCCACCCTGTTGGGCAATCTGCTCAACGAGCTCCCCGGCGTACGCCACATCGGCGAGCTGCACTACCTGTGGCGCAACGGCGTCCTGGGCGCGGGCACCAACTCCACCTGCGGCTGCGGCGCCGCCGTGCGCGACTGCCCGCTGTGGTCCGACGTCCTGGCCGCCTTCGCCGCCGGCGCGCCCGAGACGGCACCGGAGGCGACCGCCCGTCACCTCACGATGCGCCAGCGCGCGCTGCTGCGCACCCGGCACACCCGCACCCGGCTCGCTGAGTCCCTCGGCACCGCGGCCCCCGCCCCCGGCGTCGAGGAGCTCACCGGCCACACCGCACGCATCTACCGGCTGCTCGCCGAACGGGGCGCCGAACGGCTCGTCGTCGACGGCTCCAAGTACCCCGCCGAGGCCGCCGCCCTGCTCGGCCGCACCGACCTCGACGTCCGCGTCCTGCACATCGTGCGCGATCCCCGGGCCACCGCCCTGTCCTACCGACGCGGCAAGGAGTACATCGACCCGATGAGCCCGGCGCGCAGCACCGGCTACTGGACGGCCTTCAACCTGGCGTCCGAACTCATCGGCGAAGCCGCCGTCGGCCGCTACCTGCGCATCCGCCACGAGGACCTGTCCCGCGCGCCGGGCCGCACCGTCACCGAGGTGCTGCGCTTCGCCGGGCTGGACGACGACTCGCCGGTGGACGACTCCGGCGTCGTCGAACTCGGCGTCAACCACACCGTCACGGGCAACCCCGACCGGCTGCGCCGGGGGACGACGACGATCCGGCCCGACGAACGCTGGCGCACCGAACTCGGCGCCCGCGACCTCGTCGCCGCCACCGGCATCTCCGCACCCCTGCTCACCCGGTACGGATACCCCCTGCTGCCCGGGCGGGCCCGCGCCGACAGCCGCCCCAAGGCCACTGCGGCCGGCGCGAGCTGACCGCACGACACCGAACCGAGAAGGGACTGACCCAGTGGACCTCGGACTCGCAGGTCGCGTCGCCCTCGTCGCCGCCTCCAGCAGCGGCCTGGGCCTCGCCACCGCCCGCGCCCTCGCCGCGGAGGGCGCCCACGTCTCCCTCTGCGCCCGTGACCCGGACCGACTGGCCCGCGCCCGGGCGGAGGTCGACGCGAGCGGCCCGGGCCGGGTCCTGACCACCGTCGTGGACCTCACCGACGCCGAAGAGGCCGCCGCCTGGGTGGACCGCACCGCCGAGGAGTTCGGCGCCCTGCACGTCGTGGTCACCAACTCCGGCGGCGTGCCCTTCGGCCCGGTGGAGAGCTTCACCGTCGCCGAGTACCGCGACGCCGTCGAGGGGAACCTGCTGCCGCACGTCTCCCTCGCGCTCGCCGCGGCCCCCCACCTCACCGCCGCGGGGTGGGGCCGCATCATCATGATCACCTCGGAGTCGGTGCGCCAACCGCACCCCGGCAGCGGGCTCTCGTCCGTCGCCAGGCTCGGCGTCCTCGGCTTCGTCAAGGGGCTGGTGCACACCTTCGGCGACGCCGGGGTGACCGTGAACGTGCTGGCCCCCGGGTTCCACCGCACCCCCATCCTCGACGTCCAGTACGGCGAGGAGGTCGAAGAGCGCCTCGCCGAGGTCGCCCGGAGCCTGCCCCTGGGGCGGATCGGCCGGGCCGAGGACCTCGGCGCCCTCGTCGCCTTCCTCGCCAGCGAACAGGCCGCCTTCGTCACCGGCAGCGTGCTGGTGGCGGACGGCGGCAACTGCCGGGGCATCGGTTGAGCCGGCGTCCGCGGCACCGCGCACCACCACGCAGAAAGGGAGCCCCACCATGTCCGCTCTGGGAGAAGTCGCCAGCGCCCGGCGAGCCGCGCTCTACGTCGTCAAGCTGGGCAGCGCCAGCCATGTGCACACCGAGGTGTACGACGAGGTCCTGGCGCTGCGCCAGCGCGGCGCGCAGGTGCTCGTCGTCGCCGGCGGCGCCGCCGGCATCCGCGAGCACTACCGCACCATCGGCCGCCCCGTGCGCACCCTGACCACCCGCGGCGGCGACGAGGTCCGCTACTGCCCGCCGGAGGAGACGCCGCACATCGTCGCCGCGTACGAACAGGTCACCCTGCCCCGCATCGAACAGGAGCTCACCCGGCGCGGCCTTTCGGTGTTCGCCGCCGTCGCACGCACCGGCTCACTGGTCAGCGCCACCGTCAACGGCCCGCTGCGCGCCGTCGAGGACGGCAAGGTCCGCATCGTGCGCGACCACCGCGCCGGCACCGTCTGCGCCCTGGACGTGCCACGACTACGGGCCCTGCTCGACACCTTCGACGTCGTCTGCCTCAGTCCACCCGTCGCCGACGTCGAGGGCGGCACGGCCCTCAACGTCGACGCCGACGTCCTCGCGGCCGAGGCGGCCCGCGCCCTGGACGCCGACCACCTACGGCTCGTCACCGGCACCGCCGGACTCCTCACCGACCCCCGCAACCCCACCAGCACCCTGAGGCACGCCCACAAGGGGGAGGGACAGCGCTACGCCCGGGGCAGGATGCGGCAGAAGGTGCGGGCGGCGGAGATCGCGATGCGCGGCAGCTGCGACATCGCCGTCACCGGCCCGCACACCCTCGCCGCCACCGACGCCACCTGGTTCTGGCGGGCGCCCGCGCCCGCCGCCGACCTCACCCTGCTCGCCCGGTCCGTCGAGCTGTCGTCGGTCTCCCGGGACGAGCGGGAGCTGACGGAGTTCCTCGCCGAGTGGTGCACCGACAACCGCATCAAGGCCGAGATCGACACCGTCGGCAACCTGGTCGCCACCCGCGGCTCGGGCCCGCGCCGGCTTCTGCTCCTCGGCCACGTCGACACCGTGCCGCACCGCTGGCCGGCCCGATGGGACGGCGACGTCCTCACCGGGCGCGGCAGCGTGGACGCCAAGGCGAGTCTCGTCACCTTCCTCCAGACCCTCGTGGACGTTGAACTCCCCGACGACGTGCAGCTGCGCGTCGTCGGCGCGGTCCAGGAGGAGATCACCGGCGCCGGCGCCTTCCACGTGCGCGACCACTACCCGGCCGACGCCGTTGTCATCGGCGAGCCCAGCGGCGCCGCCGCCCTGACGGTGGGCTACTACGGGCTGATCAAGGTGCGGTTCGCGGTGTCGGAGCACACCGGCCACACCGCGGGCAAGGGCGTGCGCACCGCCGGAGACCGGCTCGTCGAGGCCCTGGCCGCGGCCCGCCGGGAGGTGGAGCGGGTGGCCCCCGAAGCCCTGACGGCCGTCCTCGGGGTCAATGCGCTCAACCACGGCGACGTCCAGGCCGGCGAGTCCGTCGTCGACGTGCGCGTACCCCCCGGGGTCGACGTCGACGCACTGCTCGACGCGCTGCGGTCCGCCGCGGTGGAGCCGGTGCGGATGGACGTCCTGCGGGCCACCCCCGGCAAGTCGACCCCCCGCTCCAACCCGCTGGTCAAGAGCTTCCAGCGGGCCTTCCGGGACGCCGGCACCGCCCCCAGGTTCCTCCTGAAGAAGGGGAGCAGCGACATGAACACCCTGGCCACCACCTGGCACGGGGTCCCCATGGTGGCGTACGGCCCCGGGGACGCCAGCCTCGACCACACGCCGCACGAGCGCATCGACGCCGCGGAGTTCCGCCGTGCGCACCGGGTGCTGACCGCGGCCGTACGGGAGTGGGGGGCGCTGTGAGCACGGCACCGCCCCCCACCGCGTACTGCACCTGCAAGCCCGGCGCCACCGTCTGGCTCACCGGATCCGAGGGCACGGGGCACGGGGTCGCCCGTGCCCTCGCCGAGCGGCTGACCGGGCGCCACCGGAGGGTCGAAGTGCTGCCGGCGGAAGGGAGCGACGGCGCCACCGACGTACGCCGCATCGGTCGGATCGCGCAGGTCCTGGCCGCCAACGGCGTCACCGTGCTGGTGCCCGTGGCCCGACCGGGTGTCGAGGACACCCGACTGGTCGGTGCCTGGCACGAGAAGAGCAGGGCGGCCTTCGTCGAAGTGCCGGTGCCCACGCCGACGGGAGACCGGACGGTGGCGGAGTCCGCCCGTGCCGTACTGGGACTGTTGACCGAGAGAGGTTTGGCATGAGCATAACGAGCGTGTCACCCGAAGTGACCGCGGATCCGGGTGTGGACCTGGGCGGAGGGTTCGCCTTGTCGCATTTGGATGCGTTGGAGTCGGAGTCGGTTCATGTGGTGCGGGAGGTGGCGGGGGAGTTCGAGCGTCCGGTGGTGTTGTTCTCCG
>NZ_JBEYTZ010000031.1:0-103346 GCF_040643215.1 Streptomyces sp. NPDC047315
CTCCTCTTGCCTCCCGCGCTGGGTCTCTGGGGGTGGGCTCTCGCGTTCCCCCCGCCTGCGGGTGCGGCGGCGGACCGGGTGCGGGGGGGGGCGCGGGGAACTGCGCGACAAGCCGACCACCGGGCCGCAGAGACCAACGGCCCCGCAGGGAAACGGCGGGCAGGTCAGGGCGCGCGGGGCGCGCGGGGCGCGGAGTTACATGGGGAGGCCCAAATGGGAGCCGCGGACCTTGTCCACGACGTCCTGCTCGCCCTCCACGTCCACCTGCGCAACCCCCTGGCGGCCGAACGCGAACATCGTCAGCTCGCCCGGCGCGCCGGTGACCGTCACCACGGGCGCGCCCCGGTGCGCCACCACCGTCTGGCCGTCGGGGCGCCGCAACACCAGCCCCGCCGGCGACTTGCGGCCCAGCAGCCGCGCCGCCTTCTCCAGCCGCGCCCACAGCGCGTCCTCGAACACCCGGTCCAGGGGGCGCGGGGTCCAGTCGGGCTGCGCCCGGCGGACGTCCTCGGCGTGCACGTAGAACTCGACCGTGTTCGCCGCCTCGTCGAGCTGCTTGATGCCGTACGGCGACATCCGCGGCGGCCCGGTGCGGATCAGCTGGATCAGCTCCTCGTACGGCTTCGCCGCGAACTCCTCCTGCACCCGCTCCAGCCGCCCCTTGAGCGCACCGATCAGGATGCCGCCGGCCGCGTCCGGGCGGCGCTCGCGCACCACCACGTGGGCCGCGAGGTCCCTGGTCCGCCAGCCGTCGCACAGGGTCGGCGCGTCGGGGCCGACGCCTTCGAGGAGGTCGGCGAGGATGAGCCGTTCACGCTTCGCATGGGTCGACATGTCCGCCAGCGTACGGCGCACGGGTCGACTCCGCCCAGTGACCGGCCCGTGGACGGCCGCCCCGTCCGCCCCGGCCGACGCGGCACAATGGCCGCATGACCAGCCGTGTCCCCGCAAGCAACCTCGACCCCGCGGTCGCCGCCCGCCTCCGGCGCACCGCCGACGGGCTCGTGCCCGCGATCGCCCAGCAGTACGACACCGGAGAGGTGCTGATGCTCGGCTGGATGGACGACGAGGCCCTGCACCGCACCCTCACCACCGGACGCGCCACCTACTGGTCCCGCAGCCGGCAGGAGTACTGGGTGAAGGGCGACACCTCAGGACACGTCCAGCACGTCAAGTCCGTCGCGCTCGACTGCGACGCGGACACCGTGCTCGTGAAGGTCGACCAGGTCGGCGCCGCCTGCCACACCGGCGACCGCACCTGCTTCGACGCGGACGTGCTGCCGCTCGAACTTCCCGGAAAGTAGGGTCCGGCCCCATGACCATGGACCTCGACACCTTCCGCAAGCTCGCCGCGGACCGCCGCGTCATCCCCGTCAGCCGCAGGCTGCTCGCCGACGGCGACACCCCCGTCGCGCTCTACCGCAAGCTCGCCGCCGAACGCCCCGGCACCTTCCTGCTGGAGTCCGCGGAGAACGGGCGGTCGTGGTCGCGGTACTCCTTCGTCGGGGTGCGCAGCGCCAGCACGCTCACCGAGCGCGACGGTCAGGCCCACTGGCTGGGCACCCCGCCCGTCGGCGTCCCCGAGCACGGCGACCCGCTCGCCGCGCTGCGCGCCACGGTCGAGACCCTGCACACCGAGGGAGACCCGGACGCCGGCATGCCGCCCTTCACCGGCGGCATGGTCGGCTACCTCGGCTACGACGTGGTGCGCCGGCTGGAGAAGATCGGCCCCGGCGAGCGCGACGACCTGAAGCTGCCAGAGCTGACCATGCTGCTCACCTCGGACCTCGCCGTCCTGGACCACTGGGACGGCACCGTCCAGCTGATCGCCAACGCGATCAACCACAACGACCTGGACACCGGCGTCGACGAGGCGTACGCGGACGCCGTCGCCCGGCTCGACGCCATGGAGCGCGACCTGGCCCGCCCGCTGGCCTCCGCGCCGGTCGCGCTGCCCCCGTCCGAGCTGCCCCCCTTCACCGCGCTGTGGGGCGGTGCGCAGTACCAGGAGGCCGTGGAGGACGTGAAGGAGCGCATCCGCGCCGGCGAAGCGTTCCAGGTGGTGCCGTCGCAGCGGTTCGAGACGCCGTGCGCGGCGAGCGCCCTGGACGTGTACCGGGTGCTGCGGGCGACCAACCCCAGCCCGTACATGTACCTGTTCCGCTTCCCGGACAGCGACGGCGGCACCTTCGACGTGGTGGGCTCCAGCCCCGAAGCGCTCGTCAAGGTCGAGGACGGGCGCGCCCTGCTCCACCCCATCGCCGGGACCCGGCCGCGCGGCGCCACCCCGCAGGAGGACCACGACCTCGCCGAGGAGCTGCTGGCCGACCCCAAGGAGCGCGCCGAACACCTGATGCTCGTCGACCTCGGCCGCAACGACCTGGGCCGGGTCTGCGATCCCGGCACCGTCGAGGTCGTCGACTTCATGTCGATCGAGCGCTACTCGCACGTGATGCACATCGTGTCCACGGTCACCGGCGAGGTCGCCGCCGGCCGCACCGCCTTCGACGTGCTCACCGCCTGCTTCCCCGCCGGCACCCTCTCCGGCGCGCCCAAGCCCCGCGCGATGCAGATCATCGACGAGTTGGAGCCCTCCCGGCGCGGTCTGTACGGCGGCTGCGTCGGCTATCTGGACTTCGCCGGCGACTCGGACACCGCGATCGCCATCCGCACCGCCCTGCTGCGCGACGGCACGGCGTACGTCCAGGCCGGCGCGGGCGTCGTCGCGGACTCCGACCCCGTCGCCGAGGACACCGAGTGCCGCAACAAGGCCGCCGCGGTACTCCGCGCCGTCCACACCGCCAACCGTCTCGCCGCGGCGACGACCAGCGGGAACGGCGACGGCCGGAGGGCGGCTGCGGAGCCGGCGGACGCGTAGGGGATAGTGGGGTGCGTGAGCGCTGTTCCCGTACCCCAGCCCCGCGCCGGGGCTCACTCCCAAGCCGCAGCCGCCGCGAAGAACGCGGACACCGGCCGGCGGACCCTCGGCGCAGCCCTCTTCCTCGGCGCCGCCGGTGCCACCGTCGTCCTCCTCGCCGCCGGCCAGACCTGGGCGGAGGGCGGTGCCGCGGTCCCCGGCGGCACCCTGCCCGTGACCGTCGACGGCGGTGACGTCACCGGCGTGCCCACCGCACTCGCCATCGTCGGCCTCGCCGCGCTCGTCGCCGTCTTCGCCGTGCGCCGCAAGGGCCGGCTGGTGGTCTCCGGACTGCTGGCCCTCAGCGGCGCGGGCGCGACCGCCGCCGCCCTCTTCGGCGCCGGCGACTCCGACGCGCTCGACGAGCAGGCGGCCCAGTACACCAGCGACACCGCCGCCGCCGTCTCCGGCGTGACGCACACGCCCTGGCCGTACGTGACGGCCGCGGCCAGCCTGCTGATCCTGCTCGCCGGGCTGCTGGCGCTGCGGTACGGCAAGCTCTGGCCCGCGATGTCCGGCCGCTACGAGCGCGACGGCACGCCCCGGCCCCGCAAGGCGCCCGTGGTCGACCCGGACCGCCCCGAGGACGTGTGGAAGGCCCTCGACCGCGGCGAGGACCCCACCGACCCCACCCGGGGCACCTGACCGCCGGAACTGTCAGACGCGTCACCCTGACTCCCGACCACGGATGGAGTACGGGACAATGGAGGACGGAAGGGTCTGACGACCCACCCCCGGAGCGCGACGGACGGTCGCCGCGTTCGCAGTACCCCGCGCGTCAGCGCGCACTCAGCAACGAGGAGCAACTCATGGCGGGCAGCGCCCACGGACACGGACACACCCCGGCCGCCTGGACCGGCGTCACCATCTCCTTCATCGGCTTCTGCGTCGCCGGTGTCTTCATGGTCGCGGCGAACCCCCTCGGGTTCTGGGGCGGCATGGCCATCGTGCTCGTCGGCGGCGTCGTCGGCTACGGCATGAGGGCCGCCGGCATGGGCGCCCAGAAGGAGTCCGCCGAGCGCAAGCAGGCCCGCGAGCAGGCCGGCCGCGTGGTCGCCGAGCGCGTGGCGGCCCAGTCCGCCGCCTGACCGCCCCACGAGGCAGTACGACGTCGTACGCGGCAGGCAGCAGTACGCAGCGGTACGACGCGAGGCGCAGACCGGCACCCGCCGGGCTGCGCCTCTTCGCACGAGCGGGGACAATCACACGGTGGATTCGAGGACAGCACCCCCCGTCGCCCCCCGGCCCGCGCCCCTCGCCCGACGGCTGGCCGCGCCGCTGGCCACCCTCGCCGCCGTCGGCGCCGCCTTCGCGTACGTCGGCGCCGTCGACCCGAATGAATCCGGTCACTATCCGACCTGCCCGCTGCTGGCCGTCACCGGCATCTACTGCCCCGGCTGCGGCGGGCTGCGCAGCGCCCACGCCTTCGTCCACGGCGACCTGACGACCGCCTTCGGGGCCAACGCCGTCGCCGTCGTCGGCTACGGCGTCTTCGCCGTGCTGTGGACGCTGTGGCTGGTCCAGGCCGTCCGGGGCACCCCGGGCGCCACCTGGAAGATCACCGTCCGGCCCCTGTGGTGGTGGCTCACGGGCGCCGCGGTCCTCGCCTTCAGCGTCGTACGGAACCTGCCCTTCGGCTCCGCGCTGGCCCCGTGACCCCCGAGAGCCCCGCGACCGGCCGGAAACGGACCGTGCGACGGTCCCAGCCAGTGGGACGGCGGACCACCGGATGCGAAGTCCGGGCCGTCCTGCGGATACCATCGAGATGGTTGATCCCTGACCATCATCACCGTCCCGGAAGGGGGCCGCTCGCGTGAGTGTGCTCGACGAGATCATCGAAGGCGTCCGCGCCGACCTCGCAGAGCGGCAGGCGCGGGTCAGCCTCGACGAACTCAAGGAGGGCGCGGCCAAGGCGCCCGCCGCCAAGGACGGCGCCGCCGCGCTGCGCGGCGAAGGCGTCACCGTGATCTGCGAGGTCAAGCGCTCCAGCCCGTCGAAGGGCGCGCTCGCCGCGATCGCCGACCCCGCAGGACTCGCCGCCGACTACGAGGCGGGCGGCGCCGCCGCGATCTCCGTCCTCACCGAGGAGCGCCGCTTCGGCGGCTCGCTGGCGGACCTGGAGGCCGTGCGCGCCCGTGTCGACGTCCCGGTGCTGCGCAAGGACTTCATCGTCACCTCGTACCAGCTCTGGGAGGCCCGGGCCTACGGCGCCGACCTCGCCCTGCTGATCGTGGCCGCGCTGGAGCAGGAGGCCCTGGTCTCCCTGATCGAGCGCGCCGAGTCCATCGGCCTGACCCCCCTCGTCGAGGTCCACGACGAGGACGAGGTGGACCGCGCCGTCGACGCCGGCGCCCGGATCATCGGCGTGAACGCCCGCGACCTGAAGACCCTCAAGGTCGACCGCACCACCTTCGAGCGGGTCGCCCCGGAGATCCCCGCCAGCATCGTCAAGGTCGCCGAGTCCGGCGTACGCGGGCCGCACGACCTGATCGCGTACGCGAACGCCGGCGCGGACGCCGTCCTGGTGGGGGAGTCCCTGGTCACCGGCCGCGACCCCAAGACCGCCGTGGCCGACCTCGTCGCCGCCGGCGCGCACCCCGCGCTGCGCCACGGGCGGAACTGAGCTCCCGTGCCCCTGTCGCCCCTCGCCCGCCCCTGTGCACCGGCCTCCGGTGACGCGTACGCCCGCCTCGCGCGCGGCTGCCGTCCCCGGGGCTGCCGTGCGCCGGCGCGGCGGGTGCACGGGCGCCGGGTGCGCTATGTGATCGGCTCCGAGCCGGGCCAGGTCAATGGAATGCGATGGCGTACGGCCGCCGTCCGCGCGGCCCGCTGACGCGCCACCGCTCCTGAGGCAGCTCCACCCGTACGCCTTCGGTCGCAGTGGTGTGCGCGGCGACGGCCCGCACCGGCAGCCCCACGATCCATTCCACCCAGACCGGGGGCGCACGCCCCCTAGGAGTACGTCGGATGTCCTCTGACTTCTTCATCCCGGACCCGGAAGGCCGGGTCCCGAGCGCCACGGGCTACTTCGGCGCCTTCGGCGGAAAGTTCATCCCCGAGGCCCTGGTGGCCGCCGTCGACGAGGTCGCGGTCGAGTACGACAAGGCGAAGGCCGACCCCGCCTTCGCGGCGGAGCTCGGCGACCTCCTCGTCCACTACACCGGCCGCCCCAGCCCGCTGACGGAGGTGCCCCGGTTCGCCGAGCACGCCGGCGGGGCGCGGATCTTCCTCAAGCGGGAGGACCTGAACCACACCGGATCCCACAAGATCAACAACGTGCTGGGGCAGGCGCTGCTCACCAAGCGCATGGGCAAGACCCGGGTGATCGCCGAGACGGGCGCGGGCCAGCACGGCGTCGCCACCGCCACCGCGTGCGCCCTCTTCGGCCTGGACTGCACGATCTACATGGGCGAGGTCGACACCCAGCGCCAGGCCCTGAACGTCGCCCGGATGCGGATCCTCGGCGCCGAGGTCATCCCGGTGGCCTCCGGCAGTAGGACCCTCAAGGACGCCATCAACGAGGCGTTCCGCGACTGGGTCGCCAACGTCGACAGCACCCACTACCTCTTCGGCACGGTCGCCGGCCCCCACCCCTTCCCGGCGATGGTCCGCGACTTCCACCGCGTCATCGGCGTCGAGGCGCGCCGCCAGATCCTGGAGCGCGCGGGCCGCCTCCCGGACGCGGCCGTGGCGTGCGTCGGCGGCGGCTCGAACGCCATCGGGCTCTTCCACCCCTTCATGGCGGACGCCTCCGTCCGGTTGGTCGGCTGCGAGGCCGCGGGCCACGGCGTGGACAGCGGCGAGCACGCGGCGACGCTGACCGTGGGCGAGCCGGGCATCCTGCACGGCTCGCGCTCGTACGTCCTCCAGGACGACGAGGGCCAGATCACCGAGCCGTACTCGATCTCCGCCGGGCTCGACTACCCGGGCATCGGCCCCGAGCACTCGTACCTCAAGGACAGCGGACGGGCCGAGTACCGCCCCGTCACCGACGACCAGGCGATGCAGGCGCTGCGGCTGCTGTCGCGCACCGAGGGCATCATCCCGGCGATCGAGTCCGCGCACGCGCTCGCCGGCGCCCTGGAGGTCGGCCGGGAGCTCGGCCCGGACGGTCTGCTCGTGGTCAACCTGTCCGGCCGCGGCGACAAGGACATGGACACCGCCGCCCGCTACTTCGGGCTCTACGACGGGGAGGACGCGAAGTGAGCGGGAACGCGACGCTGCTCAGCGAGACGCTGACCGCGGCGAAGACCGAAGGCCGGGCCGCGCTGATCGCCTACCTCCCGGCCGGGTTCCCGACCGTGGACGGCGGCATCGAGGCGATCAAGGCCGTCTTCGACGGCGGCGCCGACGTCGTCGAGGTGGGGCTTCCGCACAGCGACCCCGTCCTGGACGGGCCCGTCATCCAGACCGCCGACGACATCGCCCTGCGCGGCGGGGTGCGGATCGCCGACGTGCTGCGCACGGTCCGCGAGGCGCACGCCGCCACCGGCAAGCCCGTCCTGGTGATGACGTACTGGAACCCGATCGACCGCTACGGCGTGGCCCGGTTCACCGCCGAACTCGCCGAGGCGGGCGGCGCCGGCTGCATCCTGCCGGACCTGCCCGTCGAGGAGTCCGACCTCTGGCGCGAGCACGCCGCCAAGCACGGTCTCGCGACCGTCTTCGTCGTCGCCCCCAGCAGCAAGGACGCCCGCATCGCCCGGATCGCCGAGGCCGGCTCCGGCTTCGTCTACGCGGCGTCGCTGATGGGCGTCACCGGCACCCGCGAGTCCGTGGGCGCCCAGGCGGAGGACCTGGTGCGGCGCACCCGGGCCACCACCGACCTGCCGGTCTGCGTCGGCCTCGGGGTTTCCGACGCCGCCCAGGCCCGCCAGGTCGCCGCCTTCGCGGACGGCGTGATCGTCGGCTCCGCCTTCGTCCAGCGGATCCTCGACGCCCCGGACGCCGCGGCCGGGACCGCGGCGGTCCGCAAGCTCGCCGCCGAGCTCGCCGAGGGCGTGCGCACGGGCTGAAACGGACGCTTCTCGTACGCATCGCTCGTACGGGTGGATCTGGGACCGGGGAGGCGCGGGTGCGCCTCCCCGGTTCGTTTGCGGGGTGTGAGCGAGAAGAACAGGGAACCGAAGAGGACCGCGCGCGAGCGGATGCAGCAGGAGCGGGCGCGGGAGAAGGCCCGGGAGAAGCGGCGGCGCCTGCTGGTGGTGTCCGCGGGCGTGGTGGGCGTGCTCGGGCTGGCCGCCGTGGTCGGCGTCGTCGCGGCCAATGCGGACAAGGGCGACAAGGGCGGCAAGAGCGGGAACAACACCGCCGGGCCGCTGCTGGCGCCCGCCGGCGCGGAGGGCAAGGAGCAGCTCGCCATCCGGGTCGGCGCGACCGACGCCCCTTCCACGCTCACCGTGTGGGAGGACTTCCGCTGCCCCGTCTGCGCCCAGTTCGAGAACGTGATGCGGGACGCGATCCAGGACCTGGAGAAGTCCGGCGACCTCAAGGTCGAGTACCACTTCGCGACGATCATCGACGGGAACATGGGCGGCAACGGCTCGCTGCGCGCGGCCAACGCGGTGGCCTGCGCCCAGGACGTCGGCAAGTTCGCCCCCTACCACGACGTCCTCTACCGCAACCAGCCGCCGGAGCCGGACGACGCCTTCGCGGACAACGACAAGCTGATCGACCTGGCGAAGAAGGTCGACGGCCTGGACACCCCCGGCTTCCGCAGCTGCGTCCAGGACGGGACGCACGACTCCTGGGTGGCCAAGTCGAACAAGGCGTTCGCCGAGGGCCGCTTCCAGGGCACCCCGACGGTGCTGCTCAACGGCGAGTCGATCTTCCCGACGAAGGACGGCAAGCAGATCTCCCCGGAGAACCTGAAGAAGTGGGTCACCGAGGCGAACAAGGGCAAGGAGCCGGGCAAGCAGAGCGCGGAGCCCGGCGGTGGCGAGTCGGGTGGCGGCCAGCCCGGTGGCACCGAGTCCGGTGGCGAGGAGACGGGCGGCGGGCGGTCCTCCGAGCCCGGGCCCGCGACGTCGTAAGTCCACGCCCACCAGGCATTTCGGCCCCGTGCCGCGCCCGGGCAGCCGCCGGTCCCCGGCCGGCCCGCCCGGCGCGCACGGGGCCTTCGTGTGCGCAGAGTTATGCAGAAGTTGCCGGGGGAGGTTGTCGCTCCCACTGCTAAGCAAGGTAGCGTCGGACCTGCCATGGACCTTGCCTACATTCCCAGCCCGTCGTCCGGCGCGATCCACATCGGACCGCTGCCGCTGCGCGGCTACGCACTGTGCATCATCATCGGCGTCTTCGTGGCCGTCTGGTACGGCAACAAGCGCTGGATCGCCCGCGGCGGCAAAGCCGGCACGGTGGCCGACATCGCCGTCTGGGCGGTGCCCTTCGGCCTCGTCGGCGGCCGGCTGTACCACGTCGTCACCGACTACCAGCTGTACTTCAGCGAGGGAAAGAACTGGGTCGACGCCTTCAAGATCTGGGAGGGCGGCCTCGGGATCTGGGGCGCGATCTCCCTCGGCGCGGTCGGCGCGTGGATCGGCTGTCGCCGCCGGGGCATCCCGCTGCCGGCGTACGCCGACGCGCTCGCGCCGGGCATCGCCTTCGCGCAGGCGATCGGCCGCTGGGGCAACTGGTTCAACCAGGAGCTCTACGGAAAGCCGACGGACCTGCCGTGGGCGCTGAAGATCAGCGAGGGCACGAACCGTGAGGCCGGGCTGTACCACCCGACGTTCCTGTACGAGTCGCTGTGGTGCATCGGCGTCGCGGTCCTGGTCATCTGGGCGGACCGCCGCTTCAAGCTGGGCCACGGTCGGGCCTTCGCCCTGTACGTGGCGGGCTACTGCGCGGGCCGCGGCTGGATCGAGTACATGCGGGTGGACCAGGCGCACGAGGTCCTGGGCCTGCGGCTGAACGTGTGGACCGCGATCGTGGTGTTCGTGCTGGCGGTGGCGTACATCGTGATCTCGTCGCGGCTGCGGCCGGGGCGCGAGGAGGTCGTGGAGCCGGACCGCAAGGAAGCGGGCGCTTCCGACGAGCCCGTGCCTTCGGACGAGCCCGCGGCTTCGGATGAGGCGACCCCCGAGGAGCCCTCTGAGTCCCCGACCCCAACGGAAGCCCCGAAGTAGCCCCGCGGAGTCTGTTCGCGCCCCTGTGCCCTGCGGGTACGGGGGCGCGGCGCTTTCCTGGACCCTCTCGCCGTTTCCCCGCGGGAGCGTCGGTCCCTGCGGCCAGGTGGGGCTTGTTCGCGCAGTTCCCCGCGCCCCTAAAACCCCTGGTCCCGGCCCGCAGACAAATGGCGGGAGGCACCGAAACAGGGGCGCGGGGAACTGCGCGACAAGCCATGGACGGTCCGCAGACAAACGGGGGTTTAGGGGCGCGGGGAACTGCGCGAACAGCCCACCACCGGGCCGCAGGGACTGGTGCTCCCGCAGGGCTACGGCGGTGGTGTCCAGGGGCGCGGGCGAACGCAAACAGTGGCGCTCCTGCGGGGGACCGAGGCCGCCCACCTGGACCCGGCCCCGTCAGGGGGCCACTCGGCGGGCCAGGGACAGGACACGTTCCGCCGTCGCGACGATCGCCGCGTCCACGAAGCGACCGTCCGGCAACGCCTGCGCCCCCTCCCCGCGCGCCGCCGCCCGCACCACCTCCACCGCCGCCGCGATCTCCTCCGGCGTGGGGCGGAAGGCCCGTTCGATGACGGGCAGCTGGCGCGGGTGGATCGCCGCCCGGCCCACGAAGCCGAGGGCGCGGCCGTGGGTGCAGGAGGCGTACAGCCCGTCCATGTCGCGGATGTCCGGGAAGACCGACTGCACCGGCGGCGCCAGCCCCGCCGCCCGCGCGGCGACCACGATCCGGGTGCGCGGCCAGTCCAGCCCCGCGCCGCTGCGTACGCCCAGGTCGGCGCGGAGGTCCGCCTCTCCGATGCCGATGCCGCGGACCGCCGGGTGCGCGCTGGCGATGGCGTACGCGTGCTCGATCGCGAGCGCGGATTCGAGCAGCGGATAGAGCGGGACGCCGGGCGCGAGGTCGGCGACGGGGGGAATGTCAGTGCCGTGTGTCACCTTGGGAACACGGAGGGCAGCCAGGCCGGGCAGTCCGGTCAGGGTCTCGATCTCTTCGGGTGAGCGGGGGGAGTTGATGCGGACGTGCACGGGCAGCGGCTGCGGGTCGGAGAGGAGTTCGACGGTCGCGGCGAGGGCGTATTTCTTCCGGTCGGGCGCGACCGCGTCCTCCAGGTCGACGATCACGACGTCCGCGCCGGAGGCGATCGCCTTGCGCACGACCTCGGGGCGGTCGCCGGGCGCGTAGAGATAGGTGAGGGAGATGTTCATAGCGCGCCCTGGGTGCGGAGTGCGGTGATGTCGTCCGGGCTCATACCGAGTTCGGTGAGTACGGCGTCGGTGTCGGCTCCGTGGGGGCGGCCGGCCCAGCGGATCGCGCCGGGGGTCTCCGAGAGCCGGAAGAGGACGTTCTGCATGCGGATGGGGCCGAGCTCCGGGTCGTCGACCTCGGTGACGGTGTCCAGCGCGCGGTACTGGGGGTCGTCCACCACGTCGCGTACGTCGTAGACGGGCGCGATCGCGGCCTCCGCCTTCTCGAAGGCGGCCAGCACCTCGGACCGGGGGCGGCGGGCGATCCAGCCGCCGACCGCGGCGTCGAGTTCGTCGCAGTGCTCGGCGCGGCCGGTGCCGCTGGCGAACCAGGGCTCGTCGACGAGGTCGGCGCGGCCGACGAGCCGTAGCACGCGTTCGGCGACGGACTGCGCCGAGGTGGAGACGGCGACCCAGCAGCCGTCCGCGGTGCGGTAGGTGTTGCGGGGGGCGTTGTTGCGGGAGCGGTTGCCCAGCCGCGGCTGGACGTAGCCGAGTTGGTCGTACCAGAGGGGCTGCGGCCCGAGGACGGTGAGGATCGGTTCGATGATCGCCATGTCGACGACCTGGCCGCGCCCGGTGGCGGCGCGCGCGGCGAGCGCGGTGAGCACGGCGTAGGAGGTCGCGAGGGCCGCGATCGAGTCGGCGAGGCCGAAGGGGGGCAGCGTGGGCGGGCCGTCGGGCTCGCCGGTGACTGCGGCGAAGCCGCTCATGGCCTCGGCGAGGGTGCCGAAGCAGGGGCGGTGGGAGTACGGGCCGAACTGACCGAAGCCGGTGACCCGGGTCAGCACGAGCCGGGGGTTCGCCCGGCTGAGTTCGTCCCAGCCCAGACCCCAGCGCTCCAGCGTCCCCGGGCGGAAGTTCTCGATGACGACGTCCGCGGTGACGGCCAGCTTCAGCAGGGTGTCCCGGCCGCCCGGGGCGGACAGGTCGAGCGTGATGGTGCGCTTGTTGCGGCCCAGCAGCTTCCACCACAGGCCGACGCCGTCCTTCGCCGGTCCGTGGCCGCGGGAGGGGTCGGGGCGCCCCGGGTGCTCGACCTTGATCACGTCGGCGCCGAAGTCGCCGAGCATGGTCGCGGCGAGGGGGCCGGCGAAGAGCGTCGCCAGGTCCAGTACGCGCAGGTCGCGCAACGGAGGGTGCGAGGCGGAAGGAGGGAGGGAGCGCGATGACGGCTGTGGCTGCTGTGTGTGCTGGGTCTGCTGCGTACTCTGCGTTTTCATCAGGGTGTGTCCTCCTGCGGGGCGGGCGTCGGGGCGAAGGCCGCGTCGATCTCCGGGCGGTACGGCAGGGAGGCGGACGCGCCCTCGCGCTGGACGCAGAGCGCGGCGGCGCAGGACGCCCAGCGCAGGGCCTCCTCCACGCGCCGGCCCTCGCCGAGCGCCACGGCCAGCGCGCCCGTGAAGGCGTCGCCCGCGCCCGTGGTGTCGACCGCGGTCACCCGCGGCGCCGGCACGGCGATCGGCGCGCCGCCCCGTCGGGCGTACAGGCTGCCCGCCGCGCCCAGCGTGATCACGACCTCGGGCACCTGACGCAGCAGCACCTCAGCGGCGGCGCGCGGGTCGGCCACGCCGGTGAGCTGCGCGGCCTCGTGCTCGTTCGGCACCAACAGGTCGACGACGGCGAGCAGTTCGGGCGGCAGCGGCTGGACGGGCGCCGGGGTGAGCACGGTCCGCACGCCGTGCCGGCGGGCCGCGGCGGCACCGTCGAGCACGGCGCTGAGCGGGAGTTCGAGTTGGAGCAGGAGCAGGTCCGCGGCGGCGATCAGGGTTTCGTCGCCGGGGGTGAGGGCGGTGACGGTGCCGTTGGCGCCGGGGACGACGACGATCGCGTTGCCGCCGTCGTCGTCGACCACGACGTGCGCCGTGCCGGAGGGGCCTTCCGCGGTGCGCAGCAGGTCCGTGTCCACGCCGGACGCCTCCAGCGCGTGGCGCAGCCGCTCGCCGAAGGGGTCCGAGCCGACCGCGCCGATGACGGCCGTGTCCCCGCCCGCGCGGGCGGCGGCGACGGCCTGGTTGGCGCCCTTGCCGCCGGGCACGGTGCGAAAGGCGCGGCCGGTGACCGTCTCGCCGCGCTTGGGCGGGTGGGCGACGTAGGCGACGAGGTCCATGTTGGTGCTGCCGAGCACCACGATCGTGGTCATGGGCGCTGGGCCTCCTGGTGGGTGAGGTGGGCGAGGGCGTCGAAGCCGATCCCGTCGAACGTGCCGACGGAGGTGGCGAGCCGGTTCTTCAGCGGGCCGGTCCACCGCTCGCCGAGGCCGGCGGGGTGTCCGACGAGCAGACCGCTGATCGATCCGGCGGTGGCGCCGTTGGAGTCGGTGTCCCAGCCGCCCGACACGGCGCGGCAGACGGCGCCGCCGAAGTCGCCGTCGGCGTGCGTGAGCGCGGCGGCGAGCAGGGCGGCGTTGGGGACGGCGTGCACCCAGTGGTAGTGCCCGAAGGCGCGGTGGAGCCGGTCCACGACGGCGTCGAACTCGGCTTCGGCGCGGGCCGTTTCGATGCCGAGGCGTACGGCGCCGGCGAGCCGGGAGCGCGGGGGCACCACGGTCAGGCCGGTGGCGAGCGCCTGGTGGACCCTGGCGCCGCTGCCGGCCGTACCACTGGCGGCCGTGCTGCTGCCGCCGCCGGCTGCGGCGATCGTCGCGGCCACGAACATCGCCGCGTACACGCCGTTCGCGGTGTGGGTGAGCACGGCGTCCCGGTGGGCCTGGGCGGCTGCGGCACCCGGGTTGCCCGGGTGGGTCCAGCCGTGGACGTCGGCGCGGATGGCGGCGCCGATCCACTCCCGGAAGGGGTTGTGGTGGCGGGCCGTGTCGGGCGGCTCCACCCCGGCGAGCAGATTGCGGTACGCGATGCGCTCGGCGGTGAAGGTGCGGCCGGCGGGCAGTTCGTCCAGCCAGAGCGCGGCCACGTCGCGGGTGGTGAAGCCCCGTCCGTACCGCTGCAGCAGGAGCAGGTTGAGCAGCGGGTAGTTGAGGTCGTCGTCCTCGGGCATGCCGTCGATGTTCTCGGCGAGCGAGGTGGCGGCGGAGCGGCGGTTCCAGGGGTGGGCGCGGGCGAGGTCGTCCGGCAGTCCCTCGGCGGTGAACCAGGTGCGCAGCGGCCAGTTCCCGGTCGCGGTGGCGAGCGCCCTGATCCCGGCGAGCGGCAGTTTCTCCACCGGCTTGCCGAGCAGGCATCCGACGGCCCGGCCCAGCCAGGCGGCGTGCAGGGCGTCGACGCGGCCGTGCCCTGGGGCGGTGGGGCGGGGGAGGTGCCGGGAGCCGACCGAGGCGTCCGCGCCGGCTGTGTCGCCGTCCACCGGCCCGCCGCCCTGGCCGCCGCACCGGGGCGCGGCGGGCCAGTCGGGGCAGGCGGCGAGGATCGCCGACAAGTCGGTGGGCTCGCGGTCCGCGCAGCCGCCCGGCAGCGCGGCCAACTCGTCCAACAGCCGCTCGGCGAGAGCCCGCAGCCGCGGGGGAGCGGGGCTCGGCGACGCCCCGGCGGCGCAGGGCGCGGGCGCGCCGCCGGCGTCCCGCCAGGCGTCCGCGACGGCGGCGACGGCCCGCGGGTCCCGCCCGTCCTGCGCGGCCTGCCGCAACTCGTGCCCCACCAGGTCCTCGGGCTGCACCCAGGTCACCCGCAGCGCATCGCCCCGCCCGACGGCCGGCCGCTCGTCCTCCGTCTCCGCGACCGTGGCGACGATCGACGTCATGACGCCTCACCTTCCGCGATGCGCATACGCGGTGGGCGCACGGCCCTTGGGCGACGGCCCGCGGGCCGCAGCCCGCCGTGCCCGCCGTGTTCGGGGGTGGCGTACGGCGTCGTCCGCGAGGGCCGGCCGCTGAGCCCGGGCCCGCCTCCGTGGGCAGCCCGCTCGCAGGGACCTGCCGTGTCGGGTGTCGTCGTCAGTGCCGGGGTACGCCGCAGGAGCACGGCCCAGGTGCACGAGCCCGAGGAGGCCGGTGCGACGCGCCCGCCGTGCCCGCAGGGCGCAGGGGGCCATCGGCGAGTGACGACGGCACCGGGGTCCTTCTCCCGTGCCCGAAGGGCTGCGGGGAGCGGCGGGGTGGCAAGCCCGGCAGGGTCCGGCATACCTGCCCTGGGGCGAGAGGAGCGTCGCCGTGGTGCGGCCGTGCCAGGGCGCCGTGCGGCACGGGGCGTCCGAGGGCAGACAGGGCCGCCCGCCGGGGCGGGTGCGGCGTCCGGAACGCGCGCGCTGCTCCGTACCCGTTCGGGCGCGATCGTCGGCGTGCGTCCTGCGCGCGGGTGGCCACCCCCGGTCGGAAGGGTGGGCGGCGCGGGCGGGGTCACTTGGGGTCACCCGCCAGGAGGGCGAAGTCTTCCTCGTGGGTGCGGCGGCGTTCGACGTCGCGGGCGAAGACCTCGCGGGCGACCGCGGCCAGTTCGCGGGCCGGAGCGTGCAGATCCAGCCGGCTCGCCTCGGCCACGGTCTTCGACCACTCCCGCGGGATCGCCGCCTCGCCGTGCAGGGCGCCCGCGATCGCGCCCGCCATGGTGGCGATGGAGTCGCAGTCCCGGCCGTAGTTGACGGAGCCCAGCACCGTGCGCCGGTAGTCCCCGCCGCCGATCAGCAGCATCCCGAGGGCGATCGGCAGCTCCTCGATCGCGTGCAGCCGCGACGGCCGGCGCGCCCCGAGCGAGGGGGCGCGGTAGTCCGGGCCCACCGTGTCGAAGGGCGCGACCGCCGCGCGCAGCGCGGTGAGCGCGGGCTCGAAGTCCGTGTGCCGTACGGCGACTTCGGCGACCGCCTCGATCGCCGTCCGCGTGCCGTCCTTCGCCAGCGCGAGCGCCGCGTCCACGACGGACGCGGGGGTGGCGCCGGGGGCGCAGGCCGCGGCCACGGCCGCCGCGAAGACGCCCGCCGCCTCCCGCCCGTACGAGGACTGGTGCGCGCCGGCGACGTCCAGGGCTTCGGCGTACGCGGCGGCCGGGTCGGCCGCGTTCACCAGGCCCACGGGGGCCATGTACATCGCGGCGCCGCAGTTGACGATGTTGCCGACGCCCGCCTCGCGCGGGTCGACGTGGCCGTAGTGGACCCGTGCCACCAGCCACTTCTCGGCGAGGAAGAGCCTTTGCAGCGGCAGCGCCTCCGCTTCGAGTTCGGGGATCCAGCGCGGGGTGGTCATCAGGTCCGGGACCAGGTGGTCGGCGACCGCATACGCGTCGAGGTGGTCGCGGACCGTGGCGTACACCCGGATCAGCGCGTGCGTCATCAGGGTGTCGTCGGTGACGTGCCCGTCGCCCTTGTGGTACGGCGCGATGGGGCGCGCGGTGCGCCACTCGGCGCCGTTCCAGGGGCCGACCACGCCCTGGACCCGGCCGCCGTGGCGCTCGGCGATCTGCTCGGGGGCGTATCCCTCGACGGGGCCGCCGAGCGCGTCCCCCACGGCCGCGCCGACCAGGGCGCCGGCGACGCGGTCATCGAGTCCCGGCGATGTGTGCGTGATCGGCATCATTGGTGCCATTGATGTCATGTCGGAATTGTCCACCTCGGGCGGTCGGTTCCGTGGGTGCGAGCCGCTCGGCGAGTTCCACCAGGTCCGTGCCGGCAAGCCGGGGCAGGGCGCAGCCCGCGAGGGTGCGGCACGCCTGCCGCCAGGTGTCGGGGATCGCGCCGCCGCCGCCCAGGACGCCGGTGAGCGCCCCCGCGAGCGCGGGCGCCGAGTCCGCCACGCGCGACAGGCAGGCCGCGGTCGGCACGGCCTCGGCCACCCGTCCACGGGCCGCCGTCACGACCGCGAGCGCCACCGGAACGGTCTCCGCCGCGGCGATCCCGTAGCTGTAGACGTGGTCGACGATCTGGTGCTCCAGCAGGGGGACGAGGTCGAACGCGACGCAGTCGCCCTCCATGGAGCGGGCGAGGCGCACCGCGTGCTGGGCGTTGCGGCCGATCTCGGTCGAGTCCGGCAGTTGGGCGAGCGCCGCGTCCACGGCGTCGTCCACGCCCGCGCCTCCGAGCGCGGCGGCGACCGCCGCGGCCATCGCGCGGGCGCCGTGTACCCCGTCGCCGTCCTGGGTGTAGCGCGCGTCGAACTCCGCGAGCGCGGCGGCGGCGTCGGGGTCCCCGGGATGGACGACCGCGAGGACGGCCGCCCGGACGCAGGCGGCGTCGTCGAAGTAGTGCGGGTTGTCGTGGCCGGTCGCCGGCGGGCGCAGCCCGGTAGCGAGGTTGCCGAGCCCGGCGCGTACGGAGATCCGGGCGCGCAGCGGCAGCACGGCCGACTCGACCTCGGGCGCACGGGCCGCGGCTGCGGCGACCTCGGCGGCGAGCGAGTTCCAGGCCAGGTCGACGGCGGCGCGCAGCCGTCGTTCCGGGGCGAGGCTCGCGAACAGGTCACCGGCCGCGGTGAGTACGGTCTCGGCCGCGAAGGCGGCCCACTCGGCGTCGTCGGACGGGCCGAGGCGCAGGGGCTCGGGGGGTTGGTTGAGCGCGATGGGGACGGGGAGGGTGGTCGTCGCGTTCTGCTCGGCGAAGGTGTCCAACTCCCGCGTCAGGCGCCGGGTCCACTCGGGCATCCGGGCCGCCCGGTGCCGCGCGGCGGGCCAGCCGGCGGCGTCCCCGGCGGCGAGGCCGAGCAACAGGCCCTCCACGGGGCGCGTCCGGAGGTCGGGGCCCTTGTGACGGGCGGGCGGGCGGGCGGCGTCGGCGGGGGGTGCGATGACGACGCGGGCGCCTTCGAGGGCCGAAGCGTGCGGTGGCGACGGGGGCGCCGGTGGGGCGGCGTCGGGGAGGCGGACCGTTCCTGCGGTGGACGAGGTGCGCAGCGTACGCCGCTTGCCGGTGCCGGTGCTGGTGCCGGTGTCCGTGCCTGGATCCGTACTCGTACTCGTACGGGCTGATGCGGCGGTGCGGCCGGTGCCCTCGGCGCCGGGCTGCGCTCCGGTGGTCACGACGCCGCCTTCGGGTCGTCGTCCGGGGTGAGCAGATCGGCGACGTCGAGCACGTGCTGACCGGCCATCGACGGCAGACAACTGCCGCGCACCGGGCCGATCGCCGACGCCCACGCCTCGGGGATCGCCGCGGCCCCGTGGACCGCGCCGGCCAGTGCCCCCGCGACCGCCGCGGTCGTGTCCGCGTCCCGGCCCATGTTGACCGCGGTCAGCACCGAGCCCCGGAAGTCACCGCGGGCCGCCGCGAACGCGCCGAAGGCCAGCCCCACCGCCTCCGGCGCGAGGTCCGTCCACGGGTAGCCGCCGATGACCACCGACGACCGCACGGCGCGCTCCATCGTCAGGGTGTCGGGGTACGTGCGCTGTGCGGTGACCACTCCGCGGCGCAGCGAACGCGCCGTCCAGGAGTCCATCGGGATCACCGACAGCGCGGCCCCGATGACCCCGGCGGGACCCGCGCCGGTCATCGCGGCTGCGACGCCCGCGGCGACCGCCTGGCCGCCGTAGATGCCCTCGCCGTCGTGGCTGACGGAGCCGTCGATGGCCACCAGTCTGGCCGCCTCCAGGGGCCGGCCGGCCGCGAACACCCCGAACGGCGCGGCCCGCATCGCGAGTCCGTCGCTCCAGGCGTGCCGGTGCTGCGCCGAGATGGGGGCGGCGAGCCCGCGCCGCAGGTTCTCCAGGGTGCCGCGCTCGCTGAAACCCGCGCCCCTGAAGGGGCCTTCGTCCAGGTCAGCGATCCAGTGGTGCCAAGCCTTCTCCACGTGGGCGACGGTCAGCGCGGAGCCGTGCCGGGCGAGGAGGAGGCCGGAGAAGATGGCGTACTCGGTGTCGTCGGTGCCGGCCGGGTCGTCGTCGACGAACCCTTCGATGCGGCCCCAGCGGCGACGGATCTCGGAGGGGCGCAGGTTCTCCGCGGGCGCGCCGAGCGCGTCGCCCACCGCGAGGCCGAGCAGCGCGCCGCAGGCGCGGTCGCGCCGGGTGGGCGCGGGGGCGGCCGACGGCCGTGGCGCGGGGTCGAACGGATCGGCGGGATTGCATGCAACGAGCTCCATGAGGAGGGCCCCTTTCGCGCGCGCGAGCCTTTGCCTGCAATCTGTGCCACACGCGGCGCGGGACGAGTCTGAGAAACGTCCCTGTCACCCCGACTGTCACCCGGGAGAGCCCAGGCAAGTGCCGTGGAAGCCCAGGTAAGTACGGCCTACCTTGCTAGCGCGCCCCTTACATCGCGCGTATTTTCGATGGTGTTCGAGGGGGCGGAACGATCAGTTCCGCTGTGAGTCGGTTCCGCCGTGAACGGACGGGGAAGCAAGGGGAGAGGCATGTCCATCATCGAGTCCGCCGCGACGCTGCACGAAGCGCACCGCGACAACCACACGCACCGCGACGTCAACGGCGGCTGGCTGCGGCCGGCGGTCTTCGGCGCGATGGACGGGCTGGTCTCCAACCTCGCCCTGATGACCGGTGTCGCGGGCGGCGCGGCGTCCTCGCAGACCGTCGTCATCACGGGGCTGGCGGGGCTCGCGGCGGGCGCGTTCTCCATGGCGGCGGGGGAGTACACATCGGTGGCCTCCCAGCGCGAGCTGGTCCAGGCGGAACTGGACGTGGAGCGGCGCGAGTTGCGCAAGCACCCGGTGGACGAGATGGAGGAGCTGGCGGGGTTGTACGTGGCGCGGGGCGTCGAGCCCGCGCTCGCCCGCGAGGTCGCGATGCAGCTGTCCAAGGACCCCGAGCAGGCGCTGGAGATCCACGCGCGCGAGGAGCTGGGGATCGACCCGGACGACCTGCCGTCGCCGCTGGTCGCGGCGGTCTCCTCGTTCGGCGCGTTCGCGCTGGGAGCGCTGGTGCCGGTGCTGCCGTACCTGCTGGGCGCGAGTGCGCTGTGGCCGGCGGTGCTGCTGGCGCTGCTGGGGCTGTTCGCTGCGGGGGCGCTGGTGGCCCGGGTGACGGCGCGGAGCTGGTGGTTCAGCGGGCTGCGGCAGCTGGTGCTCGGCGGTGTCGCGGCGGCCCTGACGTACGGCCTGGGCACCCTACTGGGCGCCGCGCTCTAGCTGCGCGCGGCTGGGCCCCTGGCGCCCGCGCCGTCTCCCTGCGGCTGCGTCGACCTCCGCGCCCCGTCTGTGGCTGTTCGCGCAGCTCCGCCCCCTGTGCCCTGCGGGCACGGGGGGACCCTCGGCGCCTGTGGACGCCGGCGCCGTCTCCCTGCGGTGGCGTTGGTCTCCGCGGGCCGTGGTGGGCTGTTCGCGCCGTTCCCCGCGCCCCTAAACGCCCCGCCGCTTTCCTGCGGGAGCGTGCGTCTCTGCGGCTGCTCTGTGGCTTGTCGCGCAGTTCTGCCCCCTACGCCCCTGTGGGCACGGGGGACCCCCAGCGCCCCTGTTTCGCTGCCCCGTCACTCGCCTGCGGCCTGGGGCACGGGGTTTTAGGGGCGCGGGGAACTGCGCGAACAGCCCACCACCGTCCGCGGAGACCAATGCTTCCGCAGGGGAACGGTGAGAGTGTCCAGGAGCGCTGGAGTCCCCCACGCCCTCTGGGCGTAGGGGCGGAGTGTCAGCCCCCGGCGCGATCGTCACCCGATCGACGGGGGTAGCGAAACAGGGGCGCTGGGGGTCCCCCCATGCCCGCAGGGCATGGGGGCGGAACTGCGCGACAAGCCACCCACCGGGGCGCGGAGACCAAAGTCCCCGTACAGAGGTGGCGAGGCCGTCCAGGGGCGCGCATGGGCACGCTCCCGCGGAGCAGGGCGCGGCGGGCCGTGTGACGTAGCTCCCCGGGACGGGAACGCCACGGGGTGAGAGACTGTGCGTGACGTCCACGAAACACAGCGGACATCGCGGTTTCGAATCGCCCACCACCGGGCATGAGCCGAAAGCGCTACGGGCAAAGAAGCCCGCGCCGACAGCACCAGCCCCCCTTCCCCCTGCCCGCGGAGCCTCCGCGGGACCCCGTGGAACCTCAGTGGAACCCCCGTGGGACCCTCATCGGTCACCCCACCACATGTCCGCATGTTGGAATGAAGAATCCACTTTCTGGGAATCAGTCCATCATGTAACCTGCACAAAATTCGCAGAGGGCCAACGTCGTCCCTCGGCACAGCACATGCCACGACGACGACGGGAGAGCCGATGCGTTCCGACGCCTGGTCGCCCATGGACGGTCGCCCCGCCCCCCAGGGGATGTACGACCCCCGTAACGAACACGACGCCTGCGGCGTCGGGTTCGTGGCCACCCTGACCGGTGTTGCCAGCCACGAGCTGGTGGAACAGGCGCTGACGGTCCTGCGGAACCTGGAGCACCGCGGTGCGACCGGCTCCGAGCCCGACTCGGGAGACGGCGCCGGAATCCTGCTCCAGGTGCCGGACGCGTTCCTGCGCGAGGTCAGCGGCATCGAGCTGCCCGAGGCCGGCTCGTACGCCGTCGGCATCGCCTTCCTGCCCGTGGACGGCACCGAGGACGCCGTCTCGCGGATCGAGACGATCGCCGCGGACGAGGGCCTGACCGTCCTCGGCTGGCGCGCTGTCCCCACCACCCCGGACCTGCTCGGCAACGGCGCCCGCGCCACCATGCCCGTCTTCCGCCAGCTCTTCGTCAGCAACGGCGACAGCACCGGCCTGGAGCTGGACCGCAAGGCGTTCGTGCTGCGCAAGCGCGCCGAGCGCGAGGCCGGCGTGTACTTCCCGTCGCTCTCCGCGCGCACCATCGTCTACAAGGGCATGCTCACCACCGGGCAGCTGGAGCCGTTCTTCCCGGACCTCTCCGACCGCCGCTGCGCCACCGCCGTCGCCCTGGTGCACTCGCGGTTCTCCACGAACACCTTCCCGAGCTGGCCGCTGGCCCACCCGTACCGCTTCGTGGCGCACAACGGCGAGATCAACACCGTCAAGGGCAACCGCAACTGGATGCGGGCCCGCGAGTCGCAGCTCGCCACCGAGCTCTTCGGCAAGGGCGACCTGGAGCGGATCTTCCCCGTCTGCACTCCGGACGCCTCCGACTCCGCCTCCTTCGACGAGGTCCTGGAACTGCTCCACCTCGGCGGGCGCTCCCTGCCGCACGCGGTGCTGATGATGGTCCCCGAGGCGTGGGAGAACCACGACTCGATGGACCCGGCCCGCCGCGCCTTCTACCAGTACCACTCCACGATGATGGAGCCCTGGGACGGCCCCGCCTGCGTCACCTTCACCGACGGCGTCCAGGTCGGCGCGGTCCTGGACCGCAACGGTCTGCGGCCGGGCCGCTACTGGGTCACCGACGACGGCCTCGTGGTGCTCTCCTCCGAGGTCGGCGTCCTCGACATCGACCCCGCGAAGGTCGTCCGCAAGGGCCGCCTCCAGCCCGGCCGGATGTTCCTCGTGGACACCGCCGAGCACCGCATCATCGAGGACGACGAGATCAAGTCCACCCTCGCCGCCGAGCAGCCCTACGAGGAGTGGCTCCAGGCCGGCATCATCGGCCTGGGCGACCTGCCCGAGCGCGAGCACGTCGTCCACACCCACGCCTCCGTCACCCGCCGCCAGCAGACCTTCGGCTACACCGAGGAAGAGCTGCGCGTCCTGCTCGCCCCCATGGCGCGCGCCGGCATGGAGCCCATCGGCTCCATGGGCACGGACTCCCCGATCGCCGCCATCTCCGCCCGGCCCCGGCTGCTCTTCGACTACTTCACCCAACTGTTCGCGCAGGTCACGAACCCGCCGCTGGACGCCATCCGGGAAGAGCTGGTCACCTCCCTGCACTCCTCCCTCGGCCCGGGCGGCAACCTGCTCGCGCCGACGGCCGCGTCCTGTCGCAGCGTGACCCTGCCGTTCCCGGTGATCGACAACGACGAGCTGGCCAAGCTCATCCACATCAACGCCGACGGCGACATGCCCGGCATGAAGGCCGCGACCATCTCCGGCCTCTACCGCGTCGGCGGCGGCCACGTCGACCTCGCCGCCCGCCTCGACGCCGTCTGCGCCGAAGTGGACACCGCCATCGAGGACGGCGCCCGGCTGATCGTGCTCTCCGACCGCCATTCGGACGCCGAGCACGCCCCGATCCCCTCGCTGCTGCTGACCTCCGCGGTCCACCACCACCTCATCCGCACCAAGCAGCGCACCCACGTCGGGCTGCTGGTGGAGGCCGGTGACGTCCGCGAGGTGCACCACGTCGCGCTGCTCATCGGCTACGGCGCCGCCGCGGTCAACCCGTACCTGGCCATGGAGTCCGTGGAGGACCTGGTCCGCGCGGGCACGTTCATCGACGGCATCGAGCCCGAGCAGGCCATCCGCAACCTGATCTACGCCCTCGGCAAGGGCGTGCTGAAGGTGATGTCCAAGATGGGCATCTCCACCGTGGCCTCCTACCGCGGCGCCCAGGTCTTCGAGGCCATCGGGCTCGACGAGGGCTTCGTCGAGCAGTACTTCCACGGCACCGCCTCCAAGATCAGCGGCGCCGGCCTCGCGGTGATCGCCGACGAGGTCGCCGCCCGCCACGCCAAGGCGTACCCGGCCTCCGGCCTCGCCCCGGCGCACCGCGCGCTGGAGATCGGCGGCGAGTACCAGTGGCGCCGCGAGGGCGAGCCGCACCTGTTCGACCCCGAGACGGTCTTCCGCCTCCAGCACTCCACCCGCAGCGGTCGCTACGACGTCTTCAAGCAGTACACGCAGCGGGTGAACGAGCAGTCCGAGCGGCTGATGACGCTCCGCGGCCTGTTCGGCTTCGCCGCCGACCGCACGCCCGTCCCGCTGGACGAGGTCGAGCCGGTCTCCGAGATCGTCAAGCGCTTCTCCACCGGCGCCATGTCGTACGGCTCGATCTCCCGCGAGGCCCACGAGACGCTGGCGATCGCCATGAACCGGCTCGGCGGCAAGTCGAACACCGGCGAGGGCGGCGAGGACCCCGAGCGCCTCTACGACCCCACCCGGCGCTCCGCCATCAAGCAGGTCGCCTCCGGCCGCTTCGGCGTCACCAGCGAGTACCTGGTGAACGCGGACGACATCCAGATCAAGATGGCCCAGGGCGCCAAGCCAGGCGAGGGCGGCCAGCTGCCCGGCCCCAAGGTGTACCCCTGGGTCGCCAAGACCCGGCACTCCACCCCGGGCGTCGGCCTGATCTCGCCGCCGCCGCACCACGACATCTACTCGATCGAGGACCTCGCCCAGCTCATCCACGACCTGAAGAACGCCAACCCGCAGGCCCGCATCCACGTGAAGCTGGTCTCCGAGGTCGGCGTGGGCACGGTCGCCGCGGGCGTCTCCAAGGCGCACGCCGACGTCGTGCTGATCTCCGGCCACGACGGCGGCACCGGCGCCTCCCCGCTCACCAGCCTCAAGCACGCGGGCGGCCCCTGGGAGCTGGGCCTCGCCGAGACCCAGCAGACGCTGCTGCTCAACGGCCTGCGGGACCGGATCGTCGTGCAGACCGACGGCCAGCTCAAGACCGGCCGCGACGTGGTCATCGCCGCGCTGCTCGGCGCCGAGGAGTTCGGCTTCGCGACCGCGCCGCTGGTCGTCTCCGGCTGCGTCATGATGCGCGTCTGCCACCTGGACACCTGCCCCGTCGGCATCGCCACCCAGAACCCGGTGCTGCGCGAGCGGTACGCCGGCCAGGCCGAGCACGTCGTCACCTTCTTCGAGTACATCGCCGAAGAGGTCCGCGAACTCCTCGCCGAACTGGGCTTCCGCACCCTCCAGGAGGCCGTCGGCCACGCCGAACTGCTCGACACCGAGCGGGCCGTGACCCACTTCAAGGCCCAGGGCCTCGACCTGGCCCCGCTCTTCCACGTGCCCGAGCTGCCCGAAGGCGCGGTCCGCCACGCCCTGGTGTCCCAGGACCACGCCCTGGAGAAGGCGCTCGACAACCAGCTCATCAAGCTGGCCGCCGACGCGCTCTCCGCGGACTCCGCCGAAGCCGCCCAGCCGGTGCGCGCCCAGGTCGCCATCCGCAACATCAACCGCACCGTCGGCACCATGCTCGGCCACGAGGTCACCCGCCGCTTCGGCGGCGCGGGCCTGCCGGACGACACGATCGACATCACCTTCACCGGCTCCGCGGGCCAGTCCTTCGGCGCCTTCGTGCCGCGCGGCGTCACCCTGCGACTGGAGGGCGACTCCAACGACTACGTCGGCAAGGGCCTGTCCGGCGGCCGGATCGTGGTCCGCCCCGACCGCGGCGCCGACCACCTCGCCGAGTACTCCACCATCGCGGGCAACACCATCGCGTACGGAGCCACCGGCGGCGAGATCTTCCTGCGGGGCCGCACCGGCGAGCGCTTCTGCGTCCGCAACTCCGGCGCGACCGTCGTCTCCGAGGGCGTCGGCGACCACGGCTGCGAGTACATGACCGGCGGCCACGCCGTCGTGCTCGGCGAGACCGGACGCAACTTCGCGGCCGGCATGTCCGGCGGCGTCGCGTACGTCATCGACCTCGACCGGGACAACGTCAACGCCGGCAACCTCGCCGCCGTCGAGGCCCCGAGCGAGGCCGACCAGCAGTGGCTGCACGACGTGGTGCGCCGCCACCAGGAGGAGACGGGTTCCACCGTCGCCGAGAAGCTGCTCGCCGACTGGCCGGCGAGCGCCGCCCGGTTCAGCAAGATCATCCCGACCACGTACAAGGCAGTGCTCGCCGCCAAGGACGCCGCTGAGCTCGCCGGTCTCTCCGAGCAGGAGACCACCGAGAAGATGATGGAGGCGGCGACCAATGGCTGACCCCAAGGGCTTCCTGACCACCGGACGCGAGGTCGCCGAGACCCGCCCCGTCGCCGAGCGCGTCAAGGACTGGAACGAGGTCTACGTACCCGGCTCCCTGCTGCCGATCATCAGCAAGCAGGCCGGCCGCTGCATGGACTGCGGCATCCCGTTCTGCCACAACGGCTGCCCGCTCGGGAACCTGATCCCCGAGTGGAACGACTACGCCTACCGCGAGGACTGGAGCGCCGCCTCCGAGCGGCTGCACGCCACCAACAACTTCCCGGAGTTCACCGGGCGGCTGTGCCCCGCGCCCTGCGAGGCGGCCTGCGTGCTGGGCATCAGCCAGCCCGCGGTCACCATCAAGAACGTCGAGGTCTCCATCATCGACAAGGCGTGGGACTCCGGGGACGTCACTCCGCAGCCTCCGGAGCGGCTGTCCGGCAAGACGGTGGCCGTCATCGGCTCCGGACCGGCCGGGCTCGCCGCGGCCCAGCAGCTCACCCGCGCCGGCCACACCGTCGCCGTCTTCGAGCGCGCCGACCGCATCGGCGGGCTGCTGCGGTACGGCATCCCCGAGTTCAAGATGGAGAAGGTGCACATCAACCGGCGCATCGAGCAGATGCGTGCGGAGGGCACCAAGTTCCGCACCGAGGTGGAGATCGGCCGCGACATCGACGCCGCCGCGCTGCGCCGCCGGTACGACGCGGTCGTCATCGCGGCCGGCGCCACCGTCTCCCGCGACCTGCCCGTGCCCGGGCGCGAGCTGGCCGGCATCCACTACGCGATGGAGTACCTGCCGCTCGCCAACAAGGTCCAGGAGGGCGACTTCGTCGCCCCGCCGATCACCGCCGAGGGCAAGCACGTCGTGGTCATCGGCGGCGGCGACACCGGCGCGGACTGCGTGGGCACCGCGCACCGCCAGGGCGCGGCGTCCGTCACCCAGCTGGAGATCATGCCCCGGCCGGGCGAGGAGCGCAGCACGGGCCAGCCGTGGCCCACGTTCCCCATGCTGTACAAGGTCACCTCGGCGCACGAGGAGACCACCGAGCTGGCGCGCATGAGGAGCGACGGTGCGTCGGAGCAGGGACCCTCCTGCCCGCCGGGGGGCAAGGAGGGACGGGTGTACTCCGTCTCCACCACCCACTTCGAGGGCGACGAGGACGGCAACGTGCAGGCCCTGCACCTCGTCGAGGTCGAGTTCGTCGACGGCAAGTTCACCCCGAAGCCGGGCACCGAGCGCCGCATCCCGGCGCAGCTCGTCACCCTGGCGATGGGCTTCACCGGCATCGACCAGTCCAACGGCCTGGTCGAGCAGTTCGGCCTGGAGCTGGACGGGCGCGGCAACGTCGCGCGCGACGCCGACTTCGCCACGAACGTGGACGGGGTGTTCGTCGCGGGCGACGCGGGCCGAGGTCAGTCGCTGATCGTGTGGGCGATCGCCGAGGGGCGTTCGGCCGCGCGCGGCGTCGACCGCTTCCTGACGGGCGCGAGCGACCTGCCCGCGCCGATCCGCCCGACGGACCGTGCGCTCACGGTCTGAGCAAGCGGCACCGGTCGTCCCGTACGACACAGACGTCCCGTACAACGGCGTACGGAACTGAACGCGGCGCTCGCCCTGTCCCCGACCGGACAAGGGGCGGGCGCCGCGGTGTGTATCCCCGTTCCTGCCGGTGATATCGCACAGATGGCGTAATCTCGCGACATGATCGACCTCCGCAAGGTCCAGGAGAAGGCACCCGCCCTCGTCAGTCTCTACAAGGAGGCCGGCCGCTCGGTGCGCAAGCACGGCATGGAGGGCCAGCGGGTCGCGGTCTACCTGGTGTTGGACTACTCGGGCTCGATGAAGGACTACTACCGGGACGGCAGCGTGCAGGCGCTCGCCGACCGGGTCCTGAGCCTGTCGGCGAACGTCGACGACGACGGCCGGGTCCCCACGGTCTTCTTCTCCACCGACGTGGACGCCGTCACCGAGATCGCGCTGGACAACCACCACGGCAGGGTCGCCGAGATCGTCGCCGGCCTCGGCCACATGGGCAAGACCAGCTACCACCTGGCCATGGACGCGGTGATCGACCACTACGTCGACCAGCAGGACGCCGGCGCGAGGGACCCCGCGCTGGTGGTCTTCCAGACCGACGGCGGCCCGATCAACAAGCTCGCGGCCGAGCGCTATCTGTGCAAGTCCTCCAAGCTGCCGCTGTTCTGGCAGTTCGTCGGCTTCGGCAACACCAGCAGCAAGCAGTTCGACTTCCTGCGCAAGCTCGACGACCTCCCGGTCCCCACCAAGCGCGCCGTGGACAACGCCGGCTTCTTCCACGCGGGCGAGGAGCCCTCGAAGGTCTCGGACAAGGAGCTGTACGACCGGTTGCTGGGGGAGTTCCCGAGGTGGCTGGCGGCGGCGCGGGCGCGGGGCATCGTCCGTTAATCCCAGACAGCAGGTGTCCGGATTCTCTGCTGAGGTGGTGCCCATGAGCACCGACACCTCCTGGGCGGACTTCCACGCCGCCGAGCCCGATTTCGCGGACACCGTCCAAGCCCGCTTCCAACAGCACCTGCACCACGTCCTCGCCACGCTCCGCAAGGACGGCTCGCCCCGGGTGAGCGGGCTGGAGGTCAACTTCCGCGACGGCGAGCTGTACCTGGGCATGATGTACGACTCCTGGAAGGCGAAGGACCTCCTGCGCGACCCGCGCTTCGCACTCCACGCGAACCCGGGCGAGGGCGCCGCTGCCTCCCAACTCGGCGACGTCCGCGTGTCGGGCCGCGCGACCCCGGTGACCGCCGACTCCGAAGAGTTCGCCCGCTTCGTGGAGGGCGTCCGCCCGCCGGAGCCGTTCCACCTCTTCCGCGCGGACGTCACGGAGGCGGTCCGCACGTCGGTGGAGGACAACGAACTGGTGGTCCGATCGTGGCACCCGGGCGCCCCCCTGCGCACGGTCCGCCGTAAGTAGCCTCCCGCAGGGCCAGCCACACCCCCTCGCAGCCCCAGACCGCGCAGTCCCCCGCGTCGCCGTGCCCTGTGGGTGTGGGGGACCCCGGAACCCCCTGACCGCGCGGGGCTGTACCACCCGCCGTAGCCCTGCGGGCTGGGGGTGAGGGTTTTAGGGGCGCGGGGAACTGCGCGAACAGCCCACCACCGGGCCGCGGGTGGCAACGCGTCCGTACCGTCACGGCGGGGATGTCCAGGTGGCACAGGGGGCGGAACTGCGCGAGCAACCACAGGCGGGTCGCAGCCGACAGCGCAGGCCCGCCCCCGTGGCGGATGGCTCAGCCGCTCGTCCGCACCAGCTCGCGGCACGCGCTCGGCGTGCCCCACGCACCCCGCAAGGGGCGGGCCTTGCGGAGCCAGAGCGCGAGGTCCAGCTCGTCCGTGTAGCCCACCGCACCGTGGAGTTGGAGCGCCGCCCCCGCCGCCGCGTAAACCGCCTCCCCCGTCGCCACCTTCGCCGCCGCCACATCCCGCCCGTCCAGCGTGACCGCAGCTCCGTACACCAGCGGACGCGCGAACTCCAGGCCCACCAGCGTGTCCGCGATGCGGTGCTTCACCGCCTGGAAGGAGCCGACCGGGACGCCGAACTGGACCCGTTGCGTCACGTACGCGACCGTACGGTCCAGCAGGGCCAGGCCCACGCCGAGGGACTGCGCCGCCGTCAACAGGCGGGCGAGCAGCGCCGCGTCGGTCGGGTCCACGCCCGTCGCCAGCACCTCGCCGCCCTCCGCCGGCTCCGCCAGCCGCCGCACCGGGTCCGACGAGACCCGGACGGGACCGGTGTGCCCGGGCGCGAGCCGCAGCGTGCCGGCCGACTCCGCCAGCACCAGGTCCGCCGCGTCCGCGTCCAGTGCGAAGCGGCCGGCTCCGGACAGCGCCAGCGTCGCCACGGTCCCGCCGCGTACCAGCCCGGGAATCAGCCGCCCCGCGCCCGCCCCGCCCGCCCCGCCCAACAAGACCGCAGCCGCCGCGGTCTCCACCACCGGGCCCGGCACCGCGTGCCGGCCCAACTCCACGAAGCCAACGGCCAATTCCACCGGCAGTAGCCCGACGCCCCCGTACGCCTCGTCCGCCGCGAGCGCGAAGAGTCCCGCCTCCGCGAGCCGCGCCCACAGCGCGCGCCCCGGCGCGAGGTCGCCCGCGGCCCACGCGCGCGCCGCGGCAGGCGCGTCGGCCGCGGCGAGCATCGCGTCCAGCGACGCGGCGAAGGCGCGTTGTTCGTCCGTCAGCAAGAAGCGCATCAGCGGCGGCCCTTCGGGAGGCCGAGCAGCCGCTCGGCGATGATGTCGCGCTGGATCTCGTTCGTCCCGGCGTAAATGGGGCCGGCGAGGGCGAAGAGATGGCCCTCCGCCCACGCCGTGTCCGCGCACTCGCCCTCCTCGCCCAGCAGGTCGAGCGCGGTCTCGTGGAGCGCGATGTCGTACTCGGACCAGAAGACCTTGTTGAGGCTGGACTCCGCGCCGAGCTGCTCGCCCGCCGCGGACCGGGACGCCGCGGCCCAGGTGAAGAGTTGATACGCGCGCGCCCCGATCACCGCGTCCGCGACCCGGTCGCCGAGCGCCCCGCCAGGCGCTCCCGCCGTGCGCCATTGCGCCACGAGCCGGTCGGCGGCGGCGAGGAAGCGGCCGGGGGAGCGGAGCGTGAGCCCGCGCTCGTTGCCGGTCGTGGACATCGCGATGCGCCAGCCCTGCCCGGGCTCGCCGATGACGTCGTCGTCGGGGACGAAGACGTCGTCCAGGAAGAGTTCCGCGAAGGCCGGCTTGCCGTCGAGCCGGCCGATGGGGCGCACGGTCACGCCCGGCGCCGCGAGGTCGAACATCAGATACGTCAGCCCCCGGTGCGGCCGGTCCACCTTCTCGTCGGTGCGGAAGATCCCGAACGCCCGGTCCGCGAAGGCCGCCCGGGACGACCACGTCTTCTGCCCCCGCAACAGCCAGCCCCCCTCCGTGCGCACCGCGCGCGACCGCAGCGCCGCGAGGTCGGACCCCGCCTCCGGCTCGGACCACGCCTGCGCCCAGACCACCTCGCCGCTCGCCATCGACGGCAGCACCCGCGCGCGCTGCTCGGCCGTGCCGTGGTCGAAGAGGGTGGGCGCCAGCAGGCTGATGCCGTTCTGCGAGACGCGGCCGGGCGCGCCCGCCGCCCAGTACTCCTCCTCGAAGAGGAGCCAGCGCACGAGGTCGGCGCCCCGGCCGCCGTACGCGACCGGCCACGACACCGCCGACCAGCGGTCCGCCGCCAACTCTGCCTCCCACTTGCGGTGTTCGGCGAACCCTTCGCCCGTCTCCAGGGACGGGAGGGGTTCACGGGGCACGTGCGCGGCGAGCCAGTCACGGGCTTCGCGGCGGAACGCCTCCTCCTCGACGCCGAGTTGCAGGTCCACGACGACACCCACCCTTCCCTAACAAGTGTTTGGTAGGTTAACGTGCCCACGTGGCGAACAACAGGGAGCGGACCGCACCGGGAGCACCGGCCCCCGCCTACGTACCGGGCCACGGCCTGCTCACCGGCCGCACCGCCGTGATCACCGCGGCGGCCGGCGCCGGCATCGGCGGCGCGACCGCCCGCCGCTTCCTGGAGGAGGGCGCCCGGGTCGTCATCAGCGACGCCCACGAACGCCGCCTCGCCGAGTCGCGGGCCGCGCTCGCCGACGAGTTCGGTACGGACGCGGTCGCCGCCCAGCCCTGCGACGTCACCGACGAGGCCCAGGTCGGCGCCCTCTTCGCGCGCACCGTCGAGGAGCACGGCGGGCTGGACGTCGTCGTCAACAACGCCGGCCTCGGCGGCACGGCCACCGTCGTCGACATGACCGACGACCAGTGGAGCCGCGTCCTGGACGTCACCCTGAACGGCACCTTCCGCTGCACCCGCGCCGCCCTGCGGGCCTTCCGCACGACCGGCCGCGGCGGTGTGATCGTCAACAACGCGTCCGTCGTCGGCTGGCGCGCCCAGGCCGGCCAGGCGCACTACGCGGCGGCGAAGGCGGGCGTCATGGCGCTGACCCGCTGCTCCGCGATCGAGGCGGCGGAGTACGGCGTACGGATCAACGCCGTCGCCCCCAGCCTCGCGATGCACCCGCACCTGGCGAAGGTGACCTCGGCCGAGCTGCTGGCGGAGCTGACCGAGCGGGAGGCGTTCGGCCGGTACGCGCAGCCGTGGGAGGTCGCGAACACCATCGTCTTCCTGGCCAGCGACTACGCGTCCTACCTGACGGGCGAGGTCGTCTCGGTCAGCAGCCAACGCGCATGAGCCGGCCCCGTTTCGCCATGCGACAAGCCCACCACCGACCGGTGGAGACCAACGCACCGCAGGGCAACGGCGCCCCCGTCCAGTTGCGCAAGCGGGCGCAAGAAGGCGCACGGACAATGGAGTCGTGCCGAAGACGAAGAAGACCCAGGTGACGGCCTCGCCCGAGCGCCGTCGCGAACTGCTCCGCCTCGCCGCCGAGGTGTTCGCGGCCCAGGGCTACAACGCGACCACCGTCCGCCGCATCGCGGACGAGGCCGGCATGCTCGCCGGCAGCCTCTACTACCACTTCGACTCCAAGGAGTCGATGTTGGACGAGATCCTCTCCACCTTCCTGGACGAGCTCTGGCAGGGGTACGACGCGGTGCTCGGCGCCGACCTCGGCCCACGCGAGACCATCGAGGCGCTGGTCACCGAGTCCTTCCGGGAGATCGACCGGCACCGGGCCGCGGTCGCGATCTATCAGAAGGAGTCCCGCGCGCTCGCCGCGCAGCCCCGTTTCCACTACCTCACGGACTCGCAGCGGAAGTTCGAGCAGGCGTGGCTGGGGACGCTGGAGCGCGGCGTCGCCGACGGCGTCTTCCGCGCCGACCTCGACGTCCGGCTGGCTTACCGCTTCGTGCGCGACACGGTGTGGGTCGCCGCGTCCTGGTACCGCCCGGGCGGACAGCACAGCCCCGAGGAGATCGCCCGCCAGTACCTGTCGATGGTCCTGGACGGCATCGCCGTACGCACATAGACATGAGCAGGAGGAGAGCGAGATGGCCGAAGCATACGTCGTCGAAGCGGTCCGCACCCCGGTCGGCAGGCGCCGGGGCGGACTGGCCCGGGTCCACCCCGCCGACCTGGGCGCCCACGTACTGACCGCGCTCGTCCAACGCTCCGGCATCGACCCGGCCGCGGTCGACGACGTCGTCTTCGGCTGCCTGGACGCGGTCGGCCCGCAGGCCGGTGACATCGCCCGCACGGCGTGGCTGGCCGCGGGGCTGCCGCAGGAGGTGCCGGGCGTGACCGTGGACCGCCAGTGCGGATCGTCCCAGCAGGCCGTCCACTTCGCCGCGCAGGCCGTGCTCTCCGGCACCCAGGACCTGGTGGTCGCGGGCGGCACCCAGAACATGTCGATGATCCCCATCGCGTACGCCTCCCGCCAGGCGGCCGACCCGCTCGGACTGACCGAGGGCCCCTTCGCCGGCAGCGAGGGCTGGCGCGCACGCTACGGCGACCAGCCGGTGAACCAGTTCCACGGCGCCGAGTTGATCGCCGCGCAGTGGGGCATCACCCGCCGCGACCAGGAGGAGTACGCCCTGCGCTCCCACGAGCGCGCCGTCCGCGCCCTCGACGAGGGCCGCTTCGACCGCGAGACCGTCCCGTACGGCGACGTCGTACGCGACGAGGGCCCGCGCCGCGACACCTCCCTGGAGAAGATGGCGGCCCTGGACCCGGTCGTGCCCGGCGGCACCATCACCGCCGCCTGCTCCTCCCAGGTCTCCGACGGCGCCGCGGCACTGCTGCTCGCCGGCGAGGCCGCGGTCCGCGAGCACGGCCTGACCCCGCGGGCCCGCATCCACCACCTCTCCGTCCGCGGCGAGGACCCCATCCGGATGCTCTCCGCCCCGATACCGGCCACCGCCCGCGCGCTGAAGAAGACCGGACTCACCCTCGACGACATCGACCTCGTCGAGATCAACGAGGCGTTCGCCCCGGTCGTCCTCGCCTGGCTCAAGGAGACGGGCGCCAACCCGGCGAAGGTCAACGTCAACGGCGGCGCGATCGCGCTCGGCCACCCGCTGGGCGCGACCGGCGCACGCCTGATGACGACCCTGCTGTACGAGTTGGAGCGCACGGGGGGCCGGCTCGGGCTCCAGGTGATGTGCGAGGGCGGGGGACAGGCGAACGTGACGATCATCGAACGGCTGGCCTGACGGACACGCCACCCCCCGCCGTGCGCGAAGGGCGTGCGCGCGCCACGTCCGGCCTTTTCGACGGCCGCACGGAATCTCCATCGGTGGCACGGAACCCTTGCGAAGTGATAGGGCCGTCGCAGTCAGACCGTGATGCTTGCTGTGTCCAGATCGCGCTGATGCATGACTCGATTGATTGAATTCGTTGTCGTGATAGTCGTTCAGGCGTAGGAATGCCTGCGGCGACATCGAACTCGTGTCGCAATCGGCAACCGATCGGCTAACCGTCGCCCGTGGGTGCGGGCGGCGTGAGAGGACCGACTGGCATGTTTGCGAAGAAGAAGACGAAGGTGAAGGCGAAGCGCAAACACCCGTTATCCATGACCATCGGCGTGGCGCTGCTGACCTTGGTTCCGCTCGCCGTGACGACGGGTGCCTTCGCTGAGGAGACCAAGCCGGCTTCCGCGACGAAACGATTCCTCCCCAATGTGGATCCGGCTGGTCCCCCGGCCGAAAGGCCGGCGGCCGGGCCTGAGAAGCCCGTCCTGGCCGCGGCGAGCCGCCCGGTGTCCGGCCGCAATCCGCAGGCCGGCCCGACGTTCACCCAGTCCGGCGGGGTGTGGAACGTCAACCGTTCCACCGCCGTACTCCGCAACACCGTGACCGACGCCGACGGCGATCGGGCCAACCTGAGCTTCGAGGTCTGGACCGTCGACGCCAACGGCAACCCGAAGACCCAGGTGAAGCTCACCGACGCCAATCCGTACGGCGTGCTGGTCTCGGCGTTCGTCGCGTCCGGGCGGACCGCGGAGGTCTCCGTGCCCTACGAGAGGCTGAAGCCGAACACGACGTACGTGTTCCGCACGTCCGCCTACGACGGCGCCCTGTACGAGACGTCCTGGTCTCCGTGGGCGAAGTTCAAGATCCGTGACCACGCCGTGGACATCACCCTGCCGGCGCCGAACAAGAACGCAGAGAACCCCGACTTCGACAACGCGTGGCAGCCGGTCCCCGGTTGGCCGAACGTCACCACCAGGCCGCGGGCCACGGCTGACGCCCGCCACTGCGAGCCGACCAGGAGCGGTGATCGACTCTGCATCACGTCCGCCCCGGTGGCCGATGCCGACATCGCGCGGGCGCAACAGGCTCGGGCCCGTCTCAAAGAGGCGCGAGCGGCGGCTCCTCCGCTGAACGCCAACTGTGAGGCCGGTGCACCGCAGGGGAAGTACGAGTCGATCTTCACCCGCGATGCGGCGTGCATGTACAACGTGCTGTCCGTGGAAGTGACCAACCAGCAGCAGACGGAGTCCAAGGGCTACCAGGAATTCCTGATGTCCTACCACATGAAGACGGACCTGCTGGGCACCCAGATGAGCCTGTGGGCACGCATCACACCGTTGCCGATGCCGGCCGGGAAACTCCCGTTCCCCGCTCAGCCGGGTGCCATCAAGCTGACGATCACGCCGATGTGCAGCGCCGGATGCAAGGACAAGCCGGCGTACAGCTGGGACGGCAACCTCATGTGGGGCGGGTCCTACGACATCGACGGCCACGAGGAAACCGCTACCTCGACGGTCCAGTGGGACGGCAAGGTGCCGAATGCGAGTGGAGTCAAGGACAGCGACCTGTCGCAGGCCATGGCCTTCGCCCCGTTCGCGACCTTCTCCACCAGCGTTCCCGAGACCTTCCCCACCGACAACAGCCACGGCTTCATTGGGAGTCCGGTCTACACCCGCTGCGACGCGGTGTACTCTCCGTCCGGCTGCGTCCTCCGCGACTACATGCCGGGCTACGTCTTCAACACAGCGAAGACGCCGGCGGCTGCCGCACACGCCTGGCTGATCAACACCAAGATCCGCAGGGGTGCTCCGCTGAACTACCTCCCGGACCGCAGGGGCTCCACCGGGACGCACGGCGAACGCAACCGCTACAACCGCGACCCGGACGCCAACCGCAAGGTGATCTGCCCCGACGGCTGGGCCGCCAGGGACGGCAATCCGAGGACGACGCCAGTCACCGACATCAGTGCTTCGGACCGGGCGAGTTGCGACGAGTTCGCCTTCGCCTCCACGTACAACAGCGGCGGCATGCCGGCGGCGGCCGAGGGCACCAATCCGGTCAGTTCCGGTGACGCGTGCGTGCAGACCTTCGCCACCAAGCTGTCCAACGGCACGTGGAAGCTGTACGACGAGGATCGCCAGGCGGCTCCCACCTGGCGGGAGGTCTGTGGTCGCTCGGCGATGTCCGGGTGGATCAACTCCACCTCCATGAGCCGCTTCTCGTCCTTCTCCAAGAAGCTGCGTCTGCTCGATCAGGATCTGTACTTTGTCAGGACGCCGGGCTTCGAGAGTTGTGACGCGAGCAAGCCGACCGTGAAGTGCGACGTCCGGTGACGCTCTAGCAGAAACCGGCCCGTCGGCCTGCTGACGGGAGAGCGGTGGGGGCGGTGCGGAGCGCCGCCCCCACCGCTTGCGAAGGAGGGCAAGTTGAACGACGGAATCGGGTGGCTGGCGCGTGCGGACATCACGTGGCTGGGCTACTGCGTCACGCTCGCCAAAGGCATGGAGCCGGTGGAGCTGGTGCGGCGCCTCGCGGGGGGCGGGGTGTCAGAGGAGATCGGTGACCGGGGGGCCGAGGAGCTGACCGGCCTCCTGGCCCGGCGCGACCGGGATCGCGGTCGGGACGACGGGGTGGCCGTGCGCTACGGGGACTCGGACGGCCTGTCGTTCGCGGTGGCGTACGGACAGTGGCCCGGGGTCGTGGGGCCCGGTTACGCCGACGGACTGGCCGTTCGGGACGGTCGGGACGAACACGTCTTCCAGCTCTACTGCGAGACGCAGAACCCGAAGTTGCCGCCACCGGAGTTCGCCTACTTCCACGACGGCGTCTACGCGTGCGGCTTCCAGATGTACATGCACACCTGGTCGAGCGAGATCACCGGGCCGTGTCCGGAGCTGGTCAGCGACGCGGTACGGGCCGCTGGCATCCCGCAGGAGGAGGACAGGGACGCGGCCCACGCCAAGTCCCTCGCGGTCGTGGAGGAGGCGTTCGGGCTGAGCCTGCCGCGGCAGCAGGTGCTGCACGGGGAGCTTCCCACCGCGTTGATCGCGTAGCGAACGGGTCAAGTTCTCTTCGTCCCGTTGGGGAGTTCCCGGGCCCAGGGCTCCCGGTCCTGGAGGGTGAGGATCTGGCGTACGCCGAAGAGTTGGGACGGCGGCATGTCCAGGAAGGCGGTGCGGGCCTCGCGCCAGACCGTGGCGCCTCGGGGCGGGTTCCCGGCTGCGTGGTGGGCGGCGAGGGCGCGGCGCAGCGGGGCGAGGGCGGCTTCGGCCTCGCCGGTTCGGATCAGCATCGTCCCGATGTTGGTCTCGATGATGCCGACCGCCCGCAGGTCGATCGGGCCGAGCAGCGGACCGTGGAGGTGAAGGTCCGCCCGCAGTAGGGTCGTCAGTTCGTTCGCGAGGCGTGCGAGCCGTTTTGGGGTGGCGTCCGGCGGGAGTGGGCGTTCGTCGGCGGCGCGCTGCCAGACGTCACCCTGTTCGTACCATTCGAGTCCCGCGCCGCGGAGGAGGGCCGTGCACAGGAGGACGGACAGCTCCCGACGGCCGAGCCCGAGCCCGCGCGGGTTCCCGGCGACGTCCTTGGCACCGTTGATCAGGGCGGCCCGGCTGTCGGCGTGGAAGAGGTCGTGCGCGGTGTCCATCGCGTCGGAGCCGCCGAAAGCAGCGGTTTCGGGTTCGTGGACTCCGGTCCGCCAGCGTCGGAGGTGAGCGTGCGCCGTGAGGGCGTCGAGGGCGGCACTCACCGAGGCACGCAAGGCGGTGTCCCGGGTGTGCAGACGGATGCGCCAGCAGGGGTGCTTGCGGATGAACCACCAGGGGCGAGAGGTGGCTTCGAGGACGGGCAACAGATGGGTGGCGGCGACTTGTTCGGCCGCGGTCCAGTCGGGGAACTCGACCGTTGCCTGCCACCAAGGTGCGGTGGAGCGCTCTTCGACGGCCCTGGCTCCGGCGGCGCAGAAGGAGTCGACGGCGCTCTCCAGAGCGTCGGTGGTGATGCCGGCACGGACGGCCGCTTCGAGCGGGGGCGTTCCTGCCAGCACGGCCAGGACTGCTGCGACGGTCGGTCCGACAGCGCTCAGTCGATCAGAGGCATGCGTCCCATTCCGAGGTCGGGGTCTCGTCGCGGGTGGCACGCCAGGCGGTCTGGTGGGTACCGGCCCAGCCGTGGCAGATGCCGGCGTCGGCGAGTCGGGCGAGCTGGGTGGTGTCGGACCTCGCCGAGCCACCCGGCATCGACTCGGGCGACCCTCCGGTGTGTGTCGGCCTCCGGCCAATCGGCCCGGGGCGGATCACCGACGCGTACCGGCGCGATGCCGGCGAAGAGGCCGAAGGGTGTGGCCCGGTGCTGCCAGCGCAGCCGGTACAGAGCGACGGACAGCACCGCCCGTCGGACCCTCCGGGCCTCTTGCACCTGCCCGTTCACGATGCGCTGAACCTGCTCGCCCAGGCCCGGGCTGGTCGCACTCACCGTGGTGCGAAGCCGCTCCCGTGACCAGCACTCCACGAGCCACTCACGGCCGTTGGCCGCTTCGTCAGGGGCGGCCGGGTCGGGGCCGTCCGGTAAGTCCAGACCGACGGGAACCGTCGTCACCCGGACCAGAGCGGCGCCCTGCCAAACGAACTCCACAGCGCCTCCCCATCCAGCCCCGTCGAGCCTGGTGCATCTGGTGTGGCGGGTGTGCCGGGGAAGCGCCCTGGCACACCCGGGAGCAGCGGTTCATCCAGGTCGGGTAACGGCGACCAGGACAGGGCGACCCGGCTGTGCGCCTTGTCGATGACCCGTCCACCGGAGCTCTCGGGGATCTCGTCGTCGGGCGTGCCGGCCGGGTAGACGGTGATGCGGGGGCCGGGCCCCTCGCGGTGGTTCCGGTTCCAGTCCCGCAGGTGTCCCGCCACCTCCTCGACGAAGCCGACGGCCTCCGGACCCAAGGCGTGGACCCCGTACTCGAACGTCCCCTCGTCGGCCGGCCGAGGCGTGACGTAGGCGAAGCTGCGACCGTCCTCGGAGACGGCCGCGAGGGAGAACCGCTTGTTGTAGGGCGCGACCAGCCCGGTGTCCAGGGCGGGGGCGACGGACATGGTGCAGAATCCCGGCAACGCGGTGGCCAGGTAGAGCTGGAGGGTGTCCAGCGGAACGCCGCGCCGGACCATGACGCCGGTCCACCGTTCCACCCGACGGGTGCGGATGACGTTGTCCAGCAGGCGGGGATCGCTCGACAGGCCGTCGTCGAATCGCAGGGTGATCTCGTCGGTGCCGGTGAGCTGCAACACCTGCGAGGCGTGGGCGCCGGAGCCTTGCATCGGCACGAAGCCGCAGGCGCGCGCGGACGTGCTCACCAGACGGTCACCTGGGCTGGAAGGCGACGGAGCGCATCAGGCCCCGCATGCGCAGCGGAACGATCAAGCGCCCGGTTTCCGTGAGCTGAGCCGTCCAGGCGGGTGGTACGTCCCAGGAGCCCGCCGTGACGAGGACCCTGTCGTACGGGGCGCCCTCAGGCACGCCGCCCTCGGCATCCGCCGTCACCACGTGGACCCGTCATGCGTACCCGTTGGCTTCACTCACTTGAAGTAGACCTTCAGAAAATTAAGGCCTGCTCGTTGCAGACTTAAAAAACTCAAGGTACAAATGAAGGGCAGGTGCGGCGCTGAGGGTGTGCCGTCGAAGGGCTAGGGGGTCGTGGGTGGAGTGGCAGGAGCTGACCGATCTGACGCAGGGGCGGTCGTTCGTGGTCGAGCGGGTGCGGCTCGTGGAGAGCGGTGTCGCGGTCGAGGGGCAGTTCGAGCCGCCGCAGTTGGCTCAGCTCGATGTCGATGACCAGGTGTTCGTCGCCGCGTTCGTGCGGGCGCACGGGTCCATCAAGGAGATGGAGCGGATCTTCGGGGTGAGCTACCCCACGGTGAAGTCCCGGCTGAACCGGATCGCGCAGCGCCTCGACTTCGTCGACACCGACCCGGCGCCCAGCGGCGCGGACACCTTGGACCGCCTTCAGCGCGGGGAGATCGACGTCCAGGAGGCGCTGGCCGAGTTGGAGGGGCGGCGGTGATGCCGCAGTTGGTGACGGCGCGCTATCGCCGGGCTGACGGCCGTGTGCGACGGCTGTACGTCCCGGTCGTCCCGGTCCTGCTGGTGCTGGCGCCGCTGCTGCTGCTCGCCGTGGTGGGCGGGCTGATCGCCTGCCGCGTCTTCGGCATCGGCCTGCGGGGTGCGCCGGGGGCGCTGCTCGGCGTCGGGCGGGTGCTGTGGGCGCTGTCCGGGGCCCGGTTCGAGATGGTGCAGGGCCGAACGGCCGTGCAAATCAAGGTCAGTTGAGACGGAGGGGGAGTACGACATGAGTACGGTAGTGAACGAGGAGCGTCGCCAGATCCTGGAGATGCTGGCCGACGGGAAGATCACCGCGGACGAGGCGGGGCAGTTGATCGACGCGCTGGGGCGGCAGCGGGAGGAGGCGCCGCCCGGGGTCGCGTCCGGGCCGAAGGACCGCCGCCCCAAGTACCTGCGCGTGGTGGTGCACTCGGACGATCCGGGCGGCGACGGACCCAGCCGGATCAACGTCCGCATTCCGCTGCAACTGCTGCGCGCCGGGGTCCGGCTCGCGAGCCTCATTCCGCCCCAGGCGCTCACCAAGGTCAATGAGCAACTGCACCGGAACGGGGTCCCGATCGACCTCGCCGAACTCAAGCCGCAGCACCTTGAGGAACTCGTCGAGCACCTCGACGACATCCATGTGAACGTCGACGACCCCGACTCCACCGTCCAGGTCTTCTGCGAGTGACGTCGAAACCTGCGCGAAACCTCCGGAGCTGCGTGATTTCTTTGCGCGGCTCCGTGATTCTCTGAGTAGGTGACCACGGCAAGTGATCGCGCGGTGATGCATTGATCGATTGCCTCCTCTTGGTGAACTCTGTGTTGCGGGAAACACCCCGGCCAAGGGAGGAAACCTCATGCAGATCCTCAAGAAGAAGCTCACCGGTGTCATCGGAATGACGGCTGCGGCTGTCGCGGCCGGCGTTCTGACGATGCCGGGCCAGGCGCATGCGGCTGAGGCTGCGTTCTGGTCTGTCGACTGCGACAAGGTGGCTGCTCCGGGTGACCCCGGGGCCCACAACCTGAGTGCCCGCATCTGGCGGACGGCCGAGCCTGGAAAGTCTGCCCTGGCGCATTTCCAGGGCGGTCCCGAGACGCTGTCGCTCAGCAATCGGGCCGGGGCCATGATGCATTTTACTCTGCAATGGACTAATGCGGCTGGTAACCGTATCGAAAGGGCTTGGGAACTGCACCTGGGGTCCGGTGAAACCCGCAATGAGGACTTCAACATCCCCGAGGGGCGCACCGTTTACGTGTCCGTCGGAACGCCGGGTGGGAGCACCGCCTACTGCAACGGCAAGTCGTAACGGGATTTGATTTCCGGGCAGGTGGTCACCTGCACCGGCTAGAGTGTGAATGCAGGGCCTCCGGGAGTGACCGGAGGCCCTGCATTTTGCATGGCCCGGACCGTCCCGCGGCCCGTCCCTCAGCCCCGGCGGGCGGCCCGCCGTCCCAGCAGGCGGGCTTGTTCGCGCTTCAGGCCGGCGAATCCCTGCCGTGCGTACGCGGCGAGTTCCTCGCTGGGGAACGGCACCAGTGAGAGGTGCTGGCCGTAGTCGCCCTGCGCCCACCGGGCCGTCGTTATCTCGTAACCCGAGACGTGGGCGCACAGCTGGAGCAGGATCGGTGGCATCTCCGGCTCCTCCAGGAGGTCCGCATGCCTGATGACGAGATCGCGCATGGCCTGGATGTTCGGGAGGAAGACGGTCGTGACCCACAGCCTCCACTCGGCGAGTTCGTCGTCCGTGGGCGGTGGTGTCCCGTGCGCGAAGGGCGATCTGCCGTCAGGGCGGGCGTTGCGTTCTTTGAACGCCTGAAAGCTGCGGCTGTTGGCCTCCGTGAGGGCGAACAGGGGCCCGTAGAAGTCGCTGAGCTGGCGGTTCAGGCGCGCCAGACGTTCTTGGCGCTGTGCCAGGCGAAGGCCGTTGAGGTAGGTGGCGACGAAGCCGACGAGCGCAAGTCCGATGGTGACGACCAGAGCGATCATGAAGGGCGATGCTACTGAGCGGTGCGCGCCTTGGTGCCGGCCGCGAGCTTTCCCTCGGCGAGACTCCGGCGTGCCGGGCACGCCGACATCCTGCGCGAAGGCATCGACGGCCGGGCCGGGGTTGCCGCGTGAGACACCCTCTTAATTATTCGCTAACAATTTGATGGGCGCGCGCCCATTTAATGCGATCGCGCGGTGATGCCTTGATCGGAGACCTCCTCTGGGGAACTCTGTGCCGCGGTAGGAGTCCCTGATGTGCGAGAGGGGGGAGTCGGTCATGCGGCTTCTGTGGGGGAAGAACCACACCGGTGTCGTCGGCCTGATGGCGGCGGCTGTTGCGGCCGGCGTCCTGGCGACGCAGGGGCAGGTGCACGCGGCGGAGGCTGCCGGCTGGACGGCGCAGTGCGCGAAGACGCCTGTGGTGGGAGCGCCGGGCGTCTATGACCAGCGAGCATCGGTCTGGAAGACGGACGATCCCAGCAAGCTCGCCGAGTCGATCTTCAAGCCTGCGGAAGACAGGTATTCGGTGCGCAACGAGTCGGGAACCACGATGCGGTACACCATCCAGTGGACGAACGCGAGCGGTACCGCCATCGAGCGGACTTCGTCGTACAGCGTGATGTCCGGCCTGGCCAGGCACATGCTGCTCGATATTCCTGAAGGTCGCACCGTCTACACGTCCATCTCCGCCGGCGACGGCACCGTCGCCCGCTGCTCGGGCAAGTCGTAAGGGTCTCGCTCGTCAGGTGAAGCCAGGGCCGGCAGGTCCTGGCTTTTCTTTGTGTGCAAATTGATGGGCGGGCGCCCATTAAATGTTGAATCACGCGGTGATCGCTTGATCGATGGCATCCGTTGAGCAATTCTCTATTGCTGTAGGGAGCACGTGGTCGGAGAGAGAGGAAGGGATCGGTCATGCAGATTCTCAGGAGGAAGAACCTCACCGGAGTCGTCGGCCTGATGGCGGCGGCCCTCGCGGCCGGCGTTCTGACGATGCCTGGCCAGGCGCACGCGGCGGAGGCCGCCTACTGGACCGTGGACTGTGACAAGACGCCCGCGACCGGCGACCCGGGCGCCCACGACCTGATCGCCATGATCTACAAGACGGGCGACCCGAACAAGGGCGCCATTTCGTCCTTTAAGGCCGCTGGCGAGACGCTGACCATCAGGAACTGGTCCGGTGCCATGATGCGCTTCACTTTGAAGTGGGCGACCGCGGACGGCAGCCGGATCGAAAAGGCGTGGGAGCGGCACCTTGGAACCGGTGGTTCCGTGACGGAGACCTTCAACATTCCTGAGGGGCGCAAGGTTTACACGTCCGTCGGAACGCCGGGTGGGAGCACCGCCTACTGCAACGGGATCTCGTAAAGCGGCTCCCTTTCCGGCCCGTTGATTGAGCGGGCCGAAGGTGCGTGAAGCCAGGGCCTCACGGCCGCCCGGAGCGCGACTCGCTTCGGATGGGACCGGGAGGCCCTGCCTTCGTTTGGCTTCCGCTGGCTTCCGCTGGCTTCCGCTGGCTTCCGCGCGTGGGTGCAATACCACCCGCCGACCAGACCTCAAGGGGGATATTTCCCCCGGGATAAATGGGAGGCTGCTCCCGTGTGCCGCCGGCTCTTCACCGTGAGGATGGGTTCAGGCCGTCGGGGGCAGACAAAAGGAGTTCAGTAGCATGACCAAGCACCACCACCAGCGCATCGGCCGCAGGGCGCTGCTCGCCACGACGGCGGGTGTCATGGGAGCGGCCCTCGTCGCCGGGGCGGCGTACGCGGCCCCGGTCGGGGACGGGGCGACGCCGCGGGCCGCCGCCCGGGAGCAGGCCCAGGACCCCGTGGTCCGCGCGCTGGACCGGATCGCCCACCCGCTGCGCTCCACCGAACCCGGTGGGAAGAACGCCGACCTTCGGGCGTTCGGCGCGATGATCGGCAGTGCCAAGGTCGTCGGCGTGGGCGAGGCCACCCACGGCTCCCACGAGTTCTTCACCATGAAGGAACGGCTCTTCCGCTACCTCGTCCAGGAGAAGGGATTCCGCGCCTTCTCCCTGGAGTTCAGTTGGCCCGCCGGACTGCGGATCAACGACTACCTCCAGACCGGCAAGGGCGACGCCCGGCAGGTCGTCAAGGAGACCCTCGCCGGTACGCCCTGGGACCGCGAAGAGTTCGTCCACCTCATCGAGTGGATGCGCGACCACAACAGCCGCAACCCCACCCGCACCGTCCACTTCGTCGGCAACGACCTCGGCGGCCCCGCCATCACCGACGACTTCTTCGCCCGGATCACCGACTACGTCCGACAGCACCACCCGACGCTGGAACCCCGTATCAACGACCTCTACACGGGGCTGCGCCCCCTCGACGACGTCTTCGCCTACCTCAACAAGCCGCTCGCCGAGCGCCAGCGCTTCGCCGACCGGGCCCAGACCGCCCTCGACCTGATCAGCGCGGCCGGTGGCAAGGACCGGAACGCCCACGCGTGGGCGGTGCAGAACGCCCGCTCCGTCGCCGACACCACCAGGTTCCTGACCGCTGACCCCAGCGACCCCGCGAAGATGCCCGACTTCCAGCGCATCCGCGACAAGGCCATGGCCGACAACGTCCTGTGGTGGCAGAAGCGCACCGGCCACAAGATGCTGATCTCCGCCCACAACGACCACCTCGGCCTCATCGCCGGCACCGCCTCGATGTACCCCAAGACCCAGGGGTCCCTCCTGCGCGACGCGCTGGGCCGGAACTACCTGCCCGTCGGCATGACCTTCGACCGGGGCTCCTTCCTCGCCCAGAAGACCGGCGTCGGCGGCGACTGGAAGAAGTTCACCGTCGGCGCTGCCGCCCCCGGCACCAACGAGCACACCCTCGACCGGGTCCGCCACGACGACTACTACGCCGACATGCGCGCCGCCGCGCCCAGCGCACGCCGCTGGCTGGACACCGCGCGTCCCACCCGCACCATCGGCACGGGCTTCGACGCCAACTACCCCCTGTACGACCTGGCTCTCGGCCGCTCCTTCGACGTCCTGATCCACCTCCACGACGTGCGGGAGGCCGACCCGCGCAAGCCGTAACCGGGTCGGTTCGGATCGGATCGGTTCGGATCGGTTCAGAGGGCGCCCGTCCGGCCCTGACCCTTGCCCAGGTGGGCCGGACGGGCGGCTGGTGGCCCGCCCCCGGAGGCCGGGACCGGGGACCTCGGGGGCGGGCCGGCCCGTCGGCCGGGGCGTAGGCCGGCGGGCGTTCTTGGGGGTGGGGGGTTACGGGTCCGGGGATACGAGGCCGGGTGCGTCGATGTCGTACGAGCAGCGGCCCGGGTGGTCCCGGTACAGGAAGCACACGTCGTCCCGGCCCGAAGGCGCGCCGTTCGTCTCGGCGCAGTCGGGGAGCGCGGTGATCTGTTCCGGGGGGTGGTCGTCCGTCCAGTGGGTCCACAGGTTCTCGCCGTGCGGGGCCGGTAGTAGACGGACGAGCGCGGCGTGCGGGGTGTCCTGGTGCGCTTCGAGTTCGCACGTCAGGCGCGTCTGGATCGCCATGAGCGTTTCGGGCGCGTGGCCTTCGGCGTCCCGGGCGTCGAGCACGAGTTCCGGAGGCAGTACGGCGGGAGCGCGGCAGGCGCGGGGCGGGTCGGGGATGTGGGGGGATCCCATGTCAGCTCCGCTGACTGCTGTTGGCGTTGCGCTCGCTCAGGGCCGGCGCGATCCGGTCGCTGTTGGTCGCCCGACGGGTGAGGTCGCGCAGGGCGTCCCACTCGATGCCGCCGCGGGGCGGGCGGAGGGCGTAGTAGTTCCTGAACACCTCCATGACCACCCCGAGTTCCTGGGTCTCGGTGTCGTACGCGAGTTCGCCAACTCTGAGTTCACCAAGGTCGCCGCACATGAATGCTCCTCTCTGTAGCCAAACCGCTACCGGGCGCAGTCAGATTGGCCTAGTGTTGGTACTGCCTCAACGGGACAGGGCGAGGAGAGCACGTTGGTGAACCGCAAGGAGTTGAATCCGGAAGCATCGGCCCAGGCGGCGTACGGAGCGCGATTACGCAGTCTGCGCGACGCCCGCGGATGGACGCAGGACGAACTCGCGTCCCTGATGGACTACTCGGGGCGGCACATTTCGGCCGTCGAAACCGGCCGTAGAACGCCAACGCGCCAATTCTCGCTGAGTGCGGACCATGTCTTCGAACTCGAAGGTGCGGCCGACACATTCGAACGCGCGTGGCGGGAAATCCGACACGGTGCGCTGCTGCAAGGCTTCCCGGAGTTCATCGGCCACGAGGGTCGCGCTGTGGAGCTCCGGCTGTACGAAATCGGGATCGTCCCTGGGCTGCTGCAAACACCTGAGTACGCAACGGTGCTTGCGAACAGTGCAGTTCAACGCGGTGCCATCTCGGAGACCCAAGCGGAAGAACGAGTGTCGATGCTGATGCAGCGGCAGTCGGCGCTGACGCGTGACCGTCCGCCCATGATGTTCGTGGTCATGGACGAGAGCTGCATCCAGAGATGGGTCGGTGGTCACGACGTCATGAGCGGACAGCTCGACCGACTGCTGGAGTTCGCAGCGCGCCCGAACACCGTGCTTCAGGTCGTCCCGTTCGCCATAGGGGAGCGCAGGCCCTTCAACCTGCCGGTGACTCTGTTGACGCTGTCAGACCTGTCCATGGTCGCCTACGCGGAGTCACAGACCCTCGGTCATCTGGACCGCGAAACCACCGCTGTCCTTCCGTTGTTGACGGCATACCATCAGCTACAGGCCGAAGCGCTCCCGCAATCGGCATCCGTCGACATGATCCATGAGGTACGGAAGGGCACCCCGTGACGACCACAACCGAACCACTGCACTGGTTCAAGTCTTCGTACAGCGACAACGGCGGTCAGTGCATCGAATGGGCCCCCGCGTACGCGTCCGCGCACGGCGTAGTTCCGGTTCGGGACAGCAAGCAGTCCGAAGGGCCGGTCCTGATGGTGTCCGCTGGCGCGTTCGCCAGCCTCGTCTCGCTCGCGCGAGGCGCCGCGCTATAGCCCGTAGCTCCACAGCCACACCCTGAGCCCCGTACGCCGCACTGGTCGTACGGGGCTCAGCGCGCGCCCAGCCCGCGTAGGACCGCGTCCGCGTCGCGTACCACCCGGTCCACCAGCTCCGCGCAGCTCGGCAGGTCGTCCAGCACGCCCGCGACCTGGCCCGACGCCAGTACGCCCAGATCCGTACGGCCGTCGACCATCGCCGCGCGCAGCAGCATCGGGGTGTTGGCGGCCAACAGGACCTGGCTCCAGGTCAGTTCCTTGCCGTGCTTCAGCGCGAGGCCGTCGCGGACCATCGAGCGCCACGTCAGGCCGGACAGTTTTCGGAACGCCGCCGCGTGGCGTAGGGCCAGTGCCAGCGAGCGGGCGCGGCCGTGGCGTTCCAGGGCGGCCACCAAATCCGTACGCAGCATCCGGTGCGGGAGGCCGTCCACCGCGCGCGTGACGGTCACGTCGTTGACCGTCGCCGCCAGATAGCGCGCCTTCACCGCGGCCGGGACGGTGGAGTCGGAGGTCAGCAGGAAGCGGGTGCCCATCGCGACGCCCGCCGCGCCCAGCGCGAGCGCGGCCACCAGGCCGCGGCCGTCGTGGAAGCCGCCGGCCGCGACGACGGGGATGTCGACCGCGTCGACGACCTGCGGGACCAGCACGGTCGTGGCGACCGCGCCCGTATGGCCGCCGCCCTCGCCGCCCTGCACCAGCACCGCGTCCGCGCCCCACGCGGCGACCTTCTCCGCGTGGCGGCGGGCGCCGACCGACGGGATCACGACCACGCCCGCGTCCTTGAGTTCGGCGATCAGGTCGCGGGACGGCGCGAGGGCGAAGGAGGCGACGCGTACGCCCTCGTCGACGATGATCCGTACCCGCTCGCGCGCGTCCGCCGCGTCGGCGCGCAGGTTGACGCCGAAGGGGGCGTCGGTGCGGGCGGCGACCTCGCGCACCGCGTGCCGTAGCTCGTCGACGGTCATGGTCGCGGAGGCGAGGATGCCGAGGGCGCCCGCGTTCGCCGTCGCCGAGACGAGGCGGGGGCCGGCGACCCAGCCCATGCCGGTCTGCACGACGGGGTGGCGTACGCCGGTGAGCCGGGTCAGGGCCGTCTCGATCACGGCGTCCGTCATCCGGCCTTCACCTCGCGCTCGCGCAGGCCGTCCGGGTCGATCACCTCGCGGATCAGCCGTAGTTCCTCGGGGGTCGGCTGACGTGTCGACGGTACGTCCCCGTCGTCGTCCGGTACGGCCAGTTCGAAGCCGGTGGCGGCGCGTACGTCCGCCACCGTCACGCCGGGGTGCACGGACACCAGCCGCATCGTGCGGTCCGGGGTCGCGAAGTCGAAGACGCCGAGGTCGGAGACGACGCGGGGGATGCGGTGGAAGCGCGTCGCACTCGGCCCGGCCGCGGCGGCGCGGTCGTAACCCACTCCGCAGACGACGTCCACCTCCGGGACGAAGACGCGGGGCGAGTGCTTGGGGACCCAGTAGCTGACGGGGTTGTTGAGGGTGTTGACGGGGGCGCCGCGCATTCCGAGGAGTTGGCGGGTCGGGCGGGCGAAGTCGGGGCCGATGGCGGAGATGTTCTGGTTGCCGTGGCGGTCGAGCTGGCTCGCGCCCATCATCACGTGGCGGCGCCCGCCGGTGACCATCGCGAGGTGGCGGCGGTACGGAAGCCAGCCCTCCACCGCGCCGTCGAGGCCGACGAGCAGCGCTTCGCCGTCGGTGAGGAGGAGGTCGGGGGAGAAGGTGCGCTTCGCGAGGCGGGCGCCGACGGACGGGATCAGGCCCATGGGGCTGGCGAGCACTTCGCCGTCGTCGCGCCATGCATCGGCGCAGGCGACGACGCAGTACTCGGCGCGGGTCACGGTCGCGGTCGCGGGCGTAGTGGTGCGGGTGTGGGTGCTCATCGGGACTCCTCCTGCCAGCGGGCGACCGCGGCTTGGTACGCCTTCTCGTCGCCGTCGAGGAAGCGCGCCGCGAACTCGTCCCAGGGCGTGGCGGCGTACGCCTTCTGGAACGCCTCGTCGCGCCCGTAGTCGGGGGCGCAGGAGGTGAAGTGCGCGCCGTTCGGGGTCTCCACCACGCCCGTGACCGAGTGCCGGGAGACGAGGAGGGACTGGGGCGGGACGTCCGCGAACGTGTCAACCAGCGCTTCGCAGCAGACGTACGCAGTGTCCGCGGCTTCGCAGAACAGGTCGTCGAAGTACGGGTCGGGGCCCAGGTAGCAGGCGTTGCCGAGCCGGTCGGCGCGGTTGAGGTGGACGAACGCGGCGTCCATGCGCAGCGCGGGCACGGCGACGAACTCCTCCCCGTCCTCGTACGGCGAAGTCACCGTCCGCAGCTCCGGGTTGAGCCGCAGCACGTCCGAGCCGATGCCGGCGCGCACCGGCAGGAACGGCAGCCGGTTCGCGGCGGCGTGCAGGCCCCACATGAACATCGCCTCGTCGATCTCGGTGACGGGGAAGTCGCCGCGCTGGCGGGCGGCGCGGTAGTGGGGTTCGAGGGGGATGGAGTCGAGCGTCACGAAGGCGGTGACCAGGCGGCGGATGCGGCCGGCGGAGGCGAGGAGGCCGATGTCCGGGCCGCCGTACGACACCACGGTGAGATCGGTGATCTCGGAGCGGAGCACTGCTCTCACGAGGGCCATCGGCTTGCGGCGCGAGCCCCAGCCGCCGATGCCGATGGTCATTCCGCTGCGCAGCCGCCCGACGACGTCGTCGAGTGACATGACCTTGTCGCTCATGCGCCTCCGCTCCTCTCGGGGGTGGTGGGGCCGTCGGGGCTGGTTGGCCTTCCGAAGGTGGCGCGGACCCGGTCCGCGACCCCGCTGAGGCTGGCCTCGTAGGTGAAGCCCTGCTCGAAGCGGTAGCTGCGGCGGACGTCCACCGGGTCGATGCCGTTGATCGCGGCCTTCGCGAGCCGCAGCAGCGTGCCGTCCTTGCGGGCGATCTCCCGCGCCAACTCCAGTGCTGTCGCGTCGAGTTCTGCGCGCGGCACTACCCGCCACACCGAGCCGTGGCCGTGCAGCTCCTGCGCGCTCACGGTCCGGGAGGTGAAGTACAGCGCGCGCATCAGGTGTTGGGGCACCAGCCGGGACAGGTGCGTGGCCGCGCCGAGCGCGCCCCGGTCCAACTCCGGCAGCCCGAACGTCGCGTCGTCGGCGGCGACGATCACGTCCGCGTTGCCGACGAGGCCGATGCCGCCGCCGAGGCAGTGGCCGGCGACCGCGGCGACCACCGGGACCTCGCACTCGTACACCGCGGCGAACGCCTCCGCGCAGCCGCGGTTGACGTCGATCAGTGCGGAGTTGTCCGCGGCGCCCTGGAGTTCCTTGATGTCGACGCCCGCGTTGAAGCCGCGGCCGGCGGCGGCGAGGACGACGCAGCGGACGTCCGGGTCCCGGCCGGCGGCGCGGACCGCGTCGGCCAGGTCGTACCAGCCCTGGACGGGAAGCGCGTTGACGGGCGGACGGTCGACCGTGACCGTCCGCACCCCCTTCGTCTCGTTCGTGGTGGAGACACCCATCACAGGATCAGCTACCTTTCCACCAAACATTTGTTAGGTGAGGAAGGTAGCAGCGGATGGAGCTGGACGGGAGGGTCGCGGTCGTCACCGGCGGCACGCGCGGCGTCGGCGCGGGCATCGCACGGTCCTTCCGGCGGGCCGGGGCGGTGGTGGTGGTCTGCGCCCGCCGCCCACCCGAAGTCGCCATCGGTGGAGTGGAGTTCGTACCACTGGACCTACGGGACCCGGACGCCGTCTTCGACTTCTTCGCGGACGTCGCCGCGCGGTACGGACGGCTGGACGTGCTGGTCAACAACGCGGGCGGGACGCCGCACCGGGCGCTGGCCGACGCCCCTGCCGCCCGGCACGTACGGGTGCTGGAACTCAACCTCACCGCGCCGCTGACCGCGTCCCTCGCGGCGTACGAGCACCTGCGGGCCGCCCGCGGCTCGATCGTGATGATCGGCAGCGTCAGCGCGGACCGCGCATCGCCCGGCTCGGCGGCGTACGGCGCGGCGAAGGCGGGGCTGGCGAACCTGGCGCGTTCCATGGCGGTGGAGTGGGCGCCCGAAGTGCGGGTCAACACGGTCGTGCCCGGCATGGTCCGTACCGAACTGTCCCATCTGCACTACGGCGACGCGGCCGGCGTCGCCGCGGTCGGCGCGACCGTGCCGCTGGGGCGGCTCGCGGAGCCGTCCGACGTCGGCGAAGCTGCGGTCTTCCTCGCGTCGGCGCGGGCGGCGTACGTCAGCGGCGCGTCGCTGCACGTCCACGGCGGGGGAGAGCGTCCGGCGTTCCTCGCCGCGGCTGCTTCTTCCGACTTCGGCTCCGACTCCGGGAAGGCTTGAGATGACGGGACGACTGTGCGACGGCCGGGTCGTGGTGATCACCGGCGCGGGGCGGGGACTCGGGCGGGCGCACGCGCTCGCCTTCGCCGCGGAGGGCGCTCGGCTGGTCGTGAACGACCTGGGTGCCGGCCTCGACGGCGCGGGCACGTCCCGCGGCCCCGCGGCCGACGTCGTCGCGGAGATCCGCGCGGCGGGCGGCGAAGCGGTGCCGCACGGCGGCGACGTCGCGACGAGCGACGGCGCTTCCTCGCTCGTCGCCACCGCGCTGGAGACGTACGGCCGGCTGGACGCGTTGGTCAACAACGCGGGCTTCGTACGGGACCGGATGCTCGTCAACCTGGAGGAGGACGACTGGGACGCCGTCGTACGCGTACACCTCAAGGGCCACTTCCTGCCGCTGAAGCACGCTGCGGCGCACTGGCGCAGCGAGGCGAAGGCGGGGCGGCCGGTGGCGGCGCGGGTCGTGAACACGACGTCGGGCGCGGGCCTGTTGGGCAGCGTCGGCCAGGCGAATTACGCGGCGGCGAAGGCGGGCGTCGTCGCGCTGACGCTCGTCGCGGCGGCGGAGCTGGCCCGCTACGGCGTCCAGGCGAACGCCGTCGCCCCCGCGGCCCGCACGAGGATGACGGAGGAGGTCTTCGCCGACCTCACCGCACTGCCGGAAGACGTGTCACCGCTGGTGGTGTGGCTGGGCTCGGAGTCGAGCGGGGGTGTGACGGGCCGCGTCTTCGAGTCGGAGGCGGGCCGGCTGACGGTCATGGAGGGCTGGCACCCCGGCCCGACGAGCACGTCCTCTGTCCGCCGGACACCGTCGGAGACGGGGGAGGCGGTGCGGAAGCTGCTGGCGGTGTCTGAGCCTCCGCGGCCGGTGTACGGGGCGGGGTGAGGTTTGCGGCTTGCTGCGGGGCGGGGCGGGAAGGTCTGATGGCCCGGTCCGTCAGCGGGCTTCGAGCTCTTCGGCTTGCTGCGTGAGTTCCGTCGCGATGTCGTCCCATTCCGGACCGTGTAGCCAAAGGTTCTGCGCGGCCTCCCGCAGAAGCGCTGGCTGGTCCGGCTTCTGCAGCAGCACGAGCCGGTAGGCGAGGTTGCGAATCCGCACCGGGAGCTGGCCGTCGACCACGTTCGGGCAGAGCTCCCGCAGCATCGAGAGAATCGCATCCGCATCAGCGAAGGTCAGCTCTTCGATGAAGTTGTGCTCGTGGTGATCTCGACCGCATGCCGGTGTCAAACGGTACTCATCTCCGTAGAGGCACCGGGCGTGCTCGGTCAGCGTGCTGTGCATGCGCTGGAGCCTACGACGTCATGATCCGCCGGACAGAACCTAGCCGTGTGGTGCTGAAGGTCCCCACCGCAGCCGTCCCGACACGTGCAGGGGCGTGTAGCGGCGCAGGTCAGAGCGAGATGATCAGCTTGCCTCGCGTACGGCCGCGTTCGGCGTGGGTGTGGGCCTGGGCGGTTTGTTCAAGTGGGTAGACCCGTTCGACGCGGGGGCGGTAGGCGCCCCGGTCGCCCAGCTCGGCCGCTTCCGCCAGCAGTGCGGAGTCGTTCGACGCATTCACCAGGCGCACACCGAAGCGGTGGGCGTTCGCGTAGTCCGCGATCGTCGAGACGCGTGCGGCGTTGCCGACGATCGCGACGAGATCGGGGAGGGAGCCGGACGCCGCGGTGTCGAGTGCGACGTCGACGCCGCCCGGCGCCAGCGTCGCGACGCGGGCCGCGAGGCCGGGGCCGTACGTCGTCGGGACGGCTCCGAGGGAGGCGAGGAAGGCGTGGTTGCGCTCGCTCGCCGTGCCGATCACCGTTGCGCCGCGGGCCGCCGCGAACTCGACCGCCGCACTGCCCACACCGCCCGCGGCGCCCTCGACCAGGAGGGTGCGGCCCGCCAGCGGGCCGAGTGCGTTCAGGCCGCCCAGCGCGGTCACGGACGCCAGGCCGGCGCCGGCGGCCTCTTCGTCGGTCCAGGTGGCGGGCGCGGGGGCCCAGGCCGAGAGGACGGCCAGCTCCGCCGTCGCGCCGGTGACGCCGCCCAGGCCGAAGACGCGGTCGCCGATGCGTACGCCCTGCACGCCCGCGCCGAGCTCGTCGACCACGCCGACGGCGTCCCGCCCGGGGATCGCGGGCAGGTCCACGGGGAGCACGTCGCGCACCGCGCCGGAACGCACCTTCCAGTCGACGGGGTTGACGCTGGCCGCCGCCACGCGGATGCGGATCTCGCCGGATCCCGGATGCGGATCGGGCGCCGGCTCGACCACCAGGTTCTCCACGCCGCCGTACTCGTGATAGCGGGCTGCGCGCATGACGTACTACCTTTCCGCAGGTCAGTGAAGGCGAATGCTCGGCGGGTGCCGACGACCACTACGCTAAAACCTGACGCCAACGTGAGGTGCAAGTCGGGCGGCCGGCCGCCCGGGCGAAGGAGGACCCGTGCGCATCGGAGAGGTCGCCGAGAAGGCGGGAGTGAGCGTCCGGGCGCTGCGCTACTACGAGGAGCAGGACCTGCTCCACGCGCGCCGCAGCCCCGGCGGTCAGCGGCACTACCCCGACAGCGCGGTCAGCCGGGTTCGCCTGATCCAGCAGCTGTACGCGGCAGGGCTACCGAGCAGGGTGGTCCGCCAGGTGCTGCCGTGCGTGGACTCGGGCGAGCCGGCCCCCAAGCTGCTGGACCAACTTGAGGCCGAGCGCGTCCGCGTCGACGAGCGGATCACGGACCTGCTCGCCGTACGGGACCGGCTCGACGACGTGATCGCGGTGACGCGGGATCCCGACGCGGTGTGCTCGTACGGGCGGTGACGCGCGGGGACGCGCGCGCGGCGACGCCTGCTGCGCGGTGGGCGCACTGGCCGGATCTTGCTCACCGTTGGTGTGCATAAAGCCGTCTCGCGTCCATGCGGGATTCGGCTCCGGCATCCTGTGGCGATGACTCGACTCTCCCAGCACCAGCAGCGACGGTGGGTGCGACTGGGCCTCTTAGTGCTGTGCGCGCTGGTGTCGGCGGCACTCGGCTGGGTGTTGCTGGGATCCAAGGAGAAGTTGGGAGCCGAGCAACTCGTCGCCTGGGCGGGACTGTTCGTGGCCCTGGCCTCTCTGGCAGTGGCCGCGGCTCAGCTCTTCCCGCCGCTCCCTCCGCCGGCCGACGTGGCGCAGCTCGCGGACGACCTGGAGGCGTCGGTGCGCAGGCAATGGGAGGAAGAGGTCACCGCCCGCAGTCTGCGCCTTCCGCGCGTGATCCCGCTGTCCTGGTCCGCCACCAGCCGACCGGTGGCTGCGCGGCCCGAGGAGACGCACGGAGGCACCATCGACACCCCGGTGCTCCGGCTGTCGCTGAACGGCCGGCTGGAAGGCAACTTCGACCAAGCCGCCCGGCAACTGGCCCAGGGCTACCGCCGCGTGCCCTCAGGCCGACTCGTGATCCTGGGCGAACCCGGTGCGGGCAAGACGGTACTGGCCACCATGCTGACTCTGGGGCTGCTGGCCGAACGCGAACCGGGAACGCCGGTACCCGTGCTGCTCACGCTGTCCGACTGGGTCCCCGTGAACGAATCGCTCAACGACTGGATCGAGCGCACCCTGGGCACCGCCTACTACGGCGGGCGGACCGACATTCCCAGGCTGCTGCTGCGGGGCCAGCGCCTGTTACTGATCCTGGACGGCCTGGACGAGATGCCCGAGACATGGCGTCGCAAGGCCGTAGAAGCGATCAACGGTTCCTGTGGTGACGGTACCGGGGTCGTACTGACCTGCCGCTCGGCCGAGTACCAGGACGTCATCGAGAGGGGCTCGCCCGTCCTGAGGCGCGCACCGGTGGTGGAGGTGGCGCCGGTTTCGGTCGCGGACGCCGTGGCGTACCTGAGCGACATCAGCTGGCCCGCCGGCGTCGAATGGGAGCCGGTGTACGAGCATCTGCGGGCGCTCCCCGACAGCTCGACGTCGGTCGCCCTGTCCACCCCGTTGACCCTCACCCTGACCCGCACCGTGTACAGCAACTGCGACCGCGACCCGAGTGAACTCCTGGAGTTCGACAGCACGCACGCGGTGGAGGACCACCTCCTCGACCACGTCGTCACCGCTGCGTACGCCCCGGCGCCGGGCAGCGGCGGGCAGGGGAACGCGGATGACTGGCGCCAGCGCGCGAAACAGGCCGAGGCGTACCTGACGTATCTGGCGACCTACCTCGAAGAGCACCGCGAACGCGACCTCGTCTGGTGGAAGATGAGCCGACGCCTGTTGTCCCGGCTCACCGGCTTGGCCCTGGGAATCGGCGTCGGCCTGCTCGTGATGTTCACCATGATCGGCGGAATGTCCTTCATGGATGAGGAGTCCCAGAGCCGGGACGACCCCATGGTTTCGATCATGACCGGCCTCGGCTGCGCGGTTCTGGCTGTGATCGTCTGGTACGCGACACCGGGAGATTCGCCCGGAAGGCTGTCTCTGAGGCGGCAAGGGTCCCTGGGACGGCTGGGAAAGGGATTCGCTTCAGGTCTGCGTCTGGGGGCCATCCTGGTCGTCCCCGTCTGCGCCGCGGGAGTCGTCGTCTTCATGATCCTGGGCGAGCGGACCGAGATGGATTTCGGCCTGTACGTCATCGTGTCGGCGGGAGGGTGCGGGATCGCCCTCGCGATCAGCCTGGCCCTGGCCGTCCACGCCTGGCTCGATGCATCGCCGGAACATTCCAAAGAGGCTAGCCCTTCGGGCCTCCTGCGTCAGGACCGCGCATCGTCACTGATCGGGGCCCTGGTATCCGGAACGATTCTCGGAGTCGTCGTCACACCGCTGGCCATCCTCTGCTGGGCAGTCGCGTACATCGTCTTTTCCGAACTCACGTACGGCCCTGTTGCTCCCTCGGGTGCTGCTTTCATCGCCGAGACATTCCGCACCAACACCGTATACAGTTCAAAAACTGCCGTCGCCATGACCGGGGTGCTACCCGCAGTGGTTTTCGCATTGCTTGTCCTGCTTGTTAGGGCGTGGCCGAGGTTTCTCCTGCTCCGCCTGATCCTCGCAGTCCAGGGAAGGCTGCCCTGGACTTTCATGCGTTTCCTTTCGGATGCGCGGGACCGGCAATTGCTGCGGCAGTCGGCGGGTGCGTACCAGTTCCGGCACATCCGTCTGCAGGAGCGGCTTGCCGGTCGGGCGTTGGCTCAGGACAGGGCGCTCCCCGCTGCCGCCCGGACCGACCGCCGTACGATCCAGGCGGTCGCTGCCGCCGTTCTCCTTCTGGTCGGTGCGCTTGCTGTACGCGAAAATGCCGCTGATGATTTCCGGCCCGGCTTCATGAAAACGGGTGAAGTTGTGCTCATGGCCTACGATACAAAGCCCAACACGCTCATTACGGTCAGTAGGCGCGGAGAGATGGCGTGGTGGAACACGAGAACCGGGCACAAGGTCAGGGGTGATGTGAAGGTTTCGGATGAAACCATCTGGCGTGACGGCCGCGAGCGAGGTTTCACGGGATTCGATCTCCTTGCGGAGGGGATCTTGGTTCGCGAAGCATATCGGCGGGATGAATTTAGCAGAGAAGAGCGAGTGCGTGAACGTCTGTTTCGATGGCGAGAAGGGAAATGGAGCTCGCCCAAGGAGTTTCGAGATCGGGATTTTCCGGCAGCTATCGGGAATGATCGCCGTTACGAGCTTCATGTTCAGTTAACGGATCGTGAAGAGCTGATTCGATTGGACACGAAAACCAAGGAGCGGAAGTCATGCGTGCGTGGCGGGGGTGAGGGGCCTGCTGATTATTGGCGAATTAGCGGAAATGGTGCGCGTGTGGCTGCGGTCACGGATGAAGATGCTGTCGCCGTAGGTGGTTTCGAAGACTGCGCGAAGCTCGACGAATTGTGGTTCGGCTTCGATTCCATCAGATCCATTGCGCTCAGTGCTGACGGAAGTGAGCTGGCGGTAAACGCCGGCGGCGTCACTCGGCTACGTCCCCTTGGCGCGCCGTGAGCCCGCTCTGAAACCCTTGTCGTCCTTGCCGCGGCCCGGCGCTCGTGGTGGCGGGCGGAGGGCGAAGGACTGTTCCGCTTCGTACGCCACGAAGCGCTGTTCCTCCTCGAAGCCCAGCCTCGACGCGAGCCGCATCGACGCGGCGTTCGCCGTCTGTGTCGCCAGGACCACCGGCTCGCCCGGGAGCGTCGTGGCGAACCAGGCGAGGGCCGCCTCACACGCCTCCGTGGCGTAGCCACGGCCCCACGCCGACGGCAGGAACAGATAGCCCAGTTCGACCCGGCCCTCCGCCTGGGGGAGGTGGCCCGAGTCGCGGGTGAGGAGGACCTGGCCGATCATCGCTCCGTCGAGGTCGACCACGAACAGGCCGGGGCGGCGGCCCGGCACCGCGGGCATGTCGCGCTCCAGCGCTTCGCGCGGCTGCGGGCCGCCGAGGTAGGCGTTCACCTCGGGGGAGGAGAACAGGCCGACGAACGCCGCACGGTCCCGCGCCTCCGACTCGCGGAGCACCAGCCGTTCCGTCGTGATGGGGGCGGGTGGCCAAGCGGCGGAGGGGCAGAGTTCGGTCATGCCGGCCAGCCAAACAGCAAGCGGGCGAACCGATCAACCCGCCGGCGCGGGGACGGTCGGTTAGCTGCTGGGCCGGGGAGTCAGTCTCACGGAGGACGTTTGACTCGCCCAGAGGCGGAGCCGGGCCAGGTGCGCGCCCTTCCCGTGGGCGACGTGGAGCCGGCGGGTCCACGGCCAGCATGGGTGCCATGACGACAGCACCCCCCGCTGCTTGCTCCGTTACGGCCCCCGCGCCCCCCTGGGCGCGCCGCGCCGCCCACGCCATCGCCCTGTGCGCCGTCCCCTCCGGACTGTGGCGCCTCGCCATGGCCTCGGGCGTCTACGTCGGGTACAGCGATCAGGTCCTGCGTGACGTCTTCGACATCCCGGGGTGGGGCATCGCGTACGTCGTGGGATTGGCCGTCATCAGCGAGCTGGCCGCCCTGTTCCCCCTGCTGCTGGTCAGCGAACGGTGGCAGCCGCTACGGCCCTCGACCCTCGCCCGGCTGGCCTGGACCGCCTCCGCCGTCCTGGTCGTGGGGGCGCTGTGGCAGGTCGTGGTCGCCTTCACCGTCGAGAGCCAGACGGACTTCGCGAGCGGTGCCGCGCAGACCGTGTGGGCCTTGGCCTTCGCCCCGCTGTTCGCGATTCCGGCCCTGATGACCGCGGTGACCTGGTCCTACGCGAAGCGACACCGGGTGCGAGCCCACGCGTGATCCCGGTGCGGCTGTTCGAGCGGGTCCGGGACGTCCCGTGTGCGCCCGTCGGGTGAACGTCCGGCGAACACACCGGACATGGGGTTGATGCGTGCATGCCCACCGGGGCCATCATGGGCCCATGCGCATCCCCCACCGCATCGCAACCCTCGGCGCGGCCATCGCCGCCGCACTCCTCGTCACCACCGCGACCGCCACCCCCACGTCCGCGTCCACGTCCATCGCCGGATTCGGCGAGATCTGCTACTCCGCCCTGCCGCCCGAAGCCCACACCACCCTTCGGCTCATCGAGTCCGACGGGCCCTTCCCGTACCCGCAGGACGGAGGGGTGTTCCAGAACCGGGAGGGGCTGTTGCCGCAGCAGCCCAGCGCGTACTACCACGAGTACACCGTCAAGACGCCGGGCGCGAGCAACCGCGGGACCCGGCGCATCGTCACCGGGGAGCAGCACCAGGAGGACTACTACACCCGGGACCACTACGCGTCGTTCGACCTGGTCGACCACGGCTGCTAGCCACGACCGTCAGCCGCGGCTGTAAACAGGGACCATGACGACGACGTACGTGATCGACGGCTCGACCATCGCCGGCCTGCCCGACTTCTGGCGGGCGGTCGGCGAGGCCGTCAACGGGCCCGGCGGATACTTCGGCAGCAACTTCGACGCCTTCGCCGACTGCCTCAGCGGCGGCTACGGCACCCCCGATGGTGACGACGACGTCGTCTTCGAGTGGCGGGACCACGAGCGTTCCCGCGCCGCCCTGGGGCACCAGGAGACCGCCCGCTACCTGGAACAGAAGCTGCGCCGGGCCCATCCCTCCAACCACCCCGTGATCCGTGAAGAGTTGGCGCACGCCGAGGCCGGGGACGGGCCCACGCTCTTCGACCGGCTGGTGGAGGCGATCGAGCGCCGCTACCCGGGCGGGGTGCGCCTGCGCTGAAGGAACCGCCTGCGGAGCTAACGGCAGCGCGGCGCCGTCGAGTCCAGGCGGCGGCGCGCCGTCTCGTCCGTGACGGCGTCCGCCGCCGCGCGCGCCGCTTCGTACGCCGCACCGTCCGGGGTGCCGTCCGAGAGCAGCCGTACCAACGCCGGCACGGCGCGCGGATCCTGACGGTGAGCCAGCCCGCCCGCGGCCCGCGCCGCCGTCGCCGGGTCCGGGTCGTCGAGCCGGGCGGCCAGGGCCTCGCGCACCTCCGGGGTGTCCGCCGGCAACTGCGCGAGCGCCTTCGTGGCCCCGTCCCGTACGCCGCCGTCCGCGTCCGCGCTCAGGCCCACCAGCGCGGCGATCCCCTCGTCGTGGTCGACGGGGACGACGGCGAGGGCCCGGGCGACCTGGCTGCGGACGGCGGGGGACGGGTGGGCCGCGTGCCGCAGGAGCTCCGGGAGCGCCGCCGCGTCGGCCCGTTCGCCCAGCGCCGCCACCGCCGCCTCGATCAGTACGGGCTCACGCGCCTCCTGCGCCACCGCACGCAACACCTCCACCGCGCGCCCCGACAGCGCGCCGTCCGGACCGCCCAGCCGGGCCAGTACGTCCGCGCCGAAGGCCCGCCGCAGCGGATCGGTGCTCGCGCACCACGCCTGCGCCGCCTGGAACGTCTCCTCGTCGCCGCGCGCCCACAGCGCCGACACCTGCTCCGTCCAGTTGTCCCGGGCACGGCCGCCGCAGCGCAGCGCCCGGTCGGCCAACTGCGCGTAGGGCGTACGGATCCCGAGGGCGGACTCCAACAGCGTCACGACCGCCGGGTGCCCGGTCTGCGACTCGCGACCGCCGATCACGCGCCCGTCCCGCAGCACCTCGACGACGACGGTGACCCCGCCCTCCTCGGAGATGCGTCGGGTGACCGTCCCGGACACCTCGTCCCAGGTGTCGAGGAGCGCGTTGCGCACCTCCTGCGCCACGTCGCGTTCCAGCCACGGCCGGGCCTCCGCGAGGGCCGTGGAGAGGTTCGCCCGCTGGGCCGCGGCGCCGTGGTCGAGCAGGGCGCGTACGGTCCGGGGCGAGCCCCTGCGCGCGGCCACCACCAACGGGGGCTCGCCGTTCGGGCCCGGCAGGTCGGGGTCCGCGCCGGCCTCCAGCAGGACCCGTGCGGTCGTCGCGTAACCCTGCTGGACCGCCCAGGTCAGCGCGCGGAAGCCCATCGACTCGGCGGTGTCGGGGCGGGCGCCGGCGGCCAACAGCGCCCGGACGACTTGCGCGTGGCCGCCGACGGCCGCGCCGCACAGCGGGAGGTCGCCGCCGTCGTCGCCGCTGGGGCGCTCAGGATCGGCGCCGGCCGCCAGCAACAGGCGTACCGCGCCGAGGTCGTTGTGGAGGGCGGCCACGTACAGCGCGGTCTGTCCCTCTTCGTCGGTCGCGTCGGCCGGCACGCCGGCCCGCAGCGCACGCACCACCCCGTCGGCGTCACCTTCGTGAACGGCCGCGAACAGCGCCTCCGGTCCCAAATCCGCATTACCTCGCATCGCCCGAGCGTACGGAAGATCGTTCACGTGTCGCATTCGAGAATCGTCCGGCAAAGTCCGCAGCGGGCCCGCACCCGGCCGCGGACGGGGACCCGGATGCGCTGGTGGCAGGTGGGGCAGGGGAAGGAGACCCGCAGACCGTCGGGGCCGTGCTCGAAGGCGTACCCCGCGCCACCGCCGCCACGGCCACTGCCGGTGTTTGAGTTGCTGCCGGGGACCGTGCTCGTGCCGCCGCTGGTGGCGTACGCCGGCCGCGGGCCCTCGGGGGACTCGCGCGCGTGGCGGCGGTCCTTGGCGTAGCGGTGGCGGCCGGTCCACCCCGCCGTCGTCAACGGCGGCTGCTGGGCGTCGCGCAGCGCGTGCGCGCGGCCCTTGCGGTACGCGGTGTAGCCCTGCGGCGAGGTGAACCACGGCGACGGGTCCTCGTCGAAGGCCAGGGCGCGCTTCGCGAGGACGTAGCCGAACTCCTCCGGGGTGAGGTAGCCGAGCTTCTGGCTGGTGAGGGCGTCCTCGCGGAAGGCGTCCAGCAGCAGCCAGCCGGCGCCGAGGTAGGTGGTCACGGTGTCGGTGAGGATCTCGTTGGCGCCGGTGTCGGGGAAGGAGAGGCCGAGCCGGTGCAGCAGGACGTGGGTGACCTCGTGGGCGAGGGCCGCGCCGATGTCCCTGCGGTGGGTGCGGAAGCGGTCGTTCAGCTCGATGAAGTACTCCGGGCCCTCCGTCAGTTCCACGCTGGCCGCGTGGTCCATGGGGCAGAAGCTCACGATCATCCGGGCGTCGGGCAGGCGCAGGTGGCGCACGAGTGCGCGGGCGACCCGCTGGGCGCCCAGGTGAAGGTCGTCGACGTCGGAGAACGCGACGTCGGCGGGGAGGACGCTCAGGGCGTACGCCTGGAGGGCGTCGGGCGCGAGCGTGCGGTGCAGGGCGGTGATGGCGGCGCGGACGGTGTCGAGGTGCGGGAAGCCGTGCGCGACGGCGCCGGCGGTGCCGGCGACCTTGGCGGTGGTCGCCGTACTGGCGGTGGTCGCGGTGGTCGCGGTGCTTGTGGTGCTCGTGGTGGTCGCGGCGGTCGCGCCCGTGGGTCCGGCGGCACTCTTGGTTCCGGCAGCGCTCTTCGTACCGGCGGTGCTCGCGGTCTCGGCCGTGTCCATGGTGCGGGCTCTACCGATGGTTTCGGCCGTACCCGTGACGTCGGCCGTACTCGTCGTCCCGGCCGTGCTCATGGCTCCGGGCGTACCTGCGCCCCTGGTCGTGCCGATGGTTTCGGCCGCTGCGGCGGCGCTTCCGCGCCCGGCGGTCCCCCTGTCGTTCGCCACCACGTTCCGTACCCCCTGTACGACGGTCGGCCCGCAATCCACTGTACGGGGACGGCGTCCGTCGGCACGTCGAGCCGCTCCCCGGACCCGGCGCACCTCCGGGGCATGGCCGAAAACCGCGCCTTGTGGCGTACGTCGCGCACTCTCCATAATCCGGATCACGTCTTGTCGGGCCCATGACAGATGCACCCTTCATCTGGCATGAGCACGTCAGTCACACACCGACCCCCCACGAAGGGCAGAGCCTTGAAGCTCCTCACCATGTTCAAGAGAGTCGCCGCAGCCGGCGCCGTCGTGCTCGCCGCCGTCAGCCTCCAGCCCACGGCCGCCTTCGCCGCCCCGCCGCCGGTCGTCGGCGGCACCCGCGCCGCGCAGGGCGAGTTCCCCTTCATGGTCCGGCTCTCGATGGGCTGCGGCGGCTCCCTGCTGACCCAGCAGATCGTGCTGACCGCCGCGCACTGCGTCAGCGGCTCCGGCAACAACACCAGCATCACCGCCACCGCCGGTGTCGTGGACCTCCAGAGCAGCAGCGCCATCAAGGTCCGCTCGACCAAGGTCCTCCAGGCCCCCGGCTACAACGGCACCGGCAAGGACTGGGCGCTGATCAAGCTCGCCCAGCCGATCAACCTGCCGACGCTGAAGATCGCGGAGACCGCGGAGTACAACAGCGGCAACTTCACCGTCGCCGGCTGGGGCGCGGCCCGCGAGGGCGGCGCGCAGCAGCGGTACCTGCTGAAGGCCACGGTGCCGTTCGTCTCCGACGCCACGTGCCGGCAGGCGTACCCGGGCCTGGTCAACAACGAGGAGATCTGCGCCGGGCTGCCGCAGGGCGGCGTCGACACCTGCCAGGGCGACTCCGGCGGCCCCATGTTCCGCCGGGACAACGCCAACGCCTGGATCCAGGTCGGCATAGTGAGCTGGGGTCAGGGCTGCGCCCGCCCCAACTACCCGGGCGTGTACACCGAGGTGTCCAACTTCGCCGCCCAGATCAAGTCGGCCGCGGCGAGCCTGTAGCCCCGCGGCACCAGTAGGAGCAGCAGCTTCTTAGCGGCGACGCGAATCCCCTGCGGGCAGGCGCGTGGACTTCGGGTCCATGCGCCTGCCCCTCGCCGCAAGCCGCACAAGCCGTACAAGGCGCACAAGCCGTACAAGGCGCACAAGCCCCGCAGGCCCCGCAGGCCCCGCAGGCCCCGTGCGTACAGCGCCACTTGAAAGACTTGAAGGACTTGAAAGTTCGGCACGTCCCAGGCGTTTGACCGCCCGACGAGGACCACGAGTACGACGAGTACGAGGAGAACCCCGCGTGCACCACGACCCCACCGCCGAAACGGGCTCGGACGCGGGGCGCCCCCGGCGCCGTACCGTCGTCGCGTCGGCCGCACTCGCCGCCGCCGGCGCCACCGGGCTCGTCACCGCCGCCCCCGGCAGCGCCCAGGCCGCCCCGTACGCCCGCACCACCGCCCCCACCACCGTGCTGCGCTCGCGCGAGCTGGAGGTGGTCGTCGACAGCCGCTTCCCGCGGATCGTGTCGTACGCGGACCGCGGCACCGGCGCCGTCCTGCACGGCCTGGACGAGACCGTCGCCTCTCTCACGATCGACTCCGTGGCCCGCACCCCCGGCTCCGTCACCGCCCGGGCGCGCGCCGACCGGATCGCGTACACCCTCGCCTTCGGGCCGACCGAGATCGACGTGGAGATACGGGTCGACGGCTGGCGGGTCCACTGGCGCGTGACGCGCCTCGCCGACACCCCCGACCTGCGCGTGGGCACGCTCCAGGCGCACCCGCTGCTCGCCGTCCGCAGCGACCAGCCCGGCGCCGTGCTGTACGCCGCGCGCATCCACCTCGACAAGGCAGGCAGCGGCGACACCCTCGTCACGCTGACCCCCGACACCCCGGCCGAGCCGGCGCCGACCGGCTGCGCGTACGCCGTCGTCGCCCACGACCGGCTCGGCGCCGCCGTCGAGACCAACGCCGTCTACGACAAGCCGACCTCCGCCGCCGGCACGACCTGGGAGAACGGCCGGCTGTGGCGGCAGACCGTGGAACGCGACGGGCACCGCACCGCCCGCCTCGGCCCCGGCCAGTGGACGCACCGCGCGGCCGGTGCCGACGTCGACGAGGTCGAACCCCTCCCGTACGCCACGGTCATCGTCACCCGCGACCGCAACGGCGACGGCGTCGTCGACTGGCAGGACGCGGCGATCGCCTTCCGGGACGTCATGGTCGAACCCCTCGGCGCCGACGAACAGCACCTCAGGGTCGTCCCGCACATCCCCTTCAACTTCGCCTCCCAGGCCACCAACCCCTTCCTCGCCACCCTCGACGAGGTCAAGCGGATCTCGCTGGCGACCGACGGACTGCGGCAGTACACCCTGCTCAAGGGCTACCAGTCCGAAGGCCACGACTCCGCGCACCCCGACTACGCGGGCAACCACAACAAGCGCGCCGGCGGGCTCGCCGACCTCAACGCGCTGGTGCGCGAAGGCCGCACCTGGGGCAGCGACTTCGGCGTCCACGTCAACGTCACCGAGTCGTACCCCGTCGCCAACGCCTTCTCCGAAACCCTCGTCGACAAGAGGAACGAGCAATGGGACTGGCTCGACCAGTCCTACCGGATCGACCAGCGCCGCGACCTGACCTCCGGCGACGTCGTGCGCCGCTTCGCCGATCTGCGCGCCGAGACCGACCCCGCGCTGAACATGCTCTACATCGACGTCTTCCGGGAGTCCGGCTGGACCTCGGACCGGCTGCAGCGCGCCCTGCGCGACCAGGGCTGGCTGATCACCACCGAGTGGGGCCACGGCCTGGAGCGCTCCGCGCTGTGGGCCCACTGGGCGACCGAGACCGACTACGGCCCCGACACCTCCCGCGGCATCAACTCGAAGCTGATCCGCTTCATCCGCAACCACCAGAAGGACGTCTTCGCCGACAAGTGGCCCACCCTGCTCGGCATCCCGCGCACCGGGAACTACGAAGGCTGGGTCGGCAAGATCGACTGGACCGTCTTCCACCGGCAGATCTGGACCGAGTCGCTGCCCGCGAAGTACCTCCAGGCCCGCCCGATCAAGCGGTGGACGGACCACGAGATCACCTTCTTCGGCCCCGAGGCCACGGCCGTGTCCGACGCCGACGGCACCCGCCGGATCGTCACCGACGGCCGCACCGTCTACGACGACGGCACCTATCTGCTGCCGTGGGAGCCGCGCGACGCCACCGACCCGGCGAAGCTGTACCACTACAACCCGGCCGGCGGGACGACGAACTGGCGACTGCCGCGCGGCTGGGTCGGCCGCAGCCGCCCGGCGCTGTACCGCCTCACCGACCAGGGCCGGGTGCACGTGCGGGACCTGAAGGTGCGGGGCGGGGGAGAGATCGCGATCGATGCCGAGCCGGGACAGCCGTACGTCGTCCACCGCACCCGGGTGCCCGCGCCGCGCGCGCCGCGCTACGGCCAGGGCACCGCGCTGAAGGACCCCGGCTTCCACTCCGGCACCCTGGACGCCTGGGCCGTCACCGGCGCCGCGGCCGTCGTCGTCACCGCGTTCGGCGACCGCGAACTGAACGTGCCGCCCGGGCCCGCCGCGGCGGTCGCCCAACGGCTGACCCGCCTCGCGCCCGGTACGTACGCCGCGTCCGTCCAGGTCGAGGTGGGGGAGCGGGCCGGCCAGCGCCGTCGGGCGAGCCTGGAGGTCCGCACCGCCGACGGCGTCACCGCCGCGAACTGGACGGACGTCTCCACCGCGACCAACTACGTCGCCGCCGACCGCAAGCACGGCACCCGCTTCCAACGGATGTTCACCCGCTTCACCGTCCCCGAAGGCGGCGGCCCCGTCACCCTCACCCTGCGCGCCGGCGCCGGCGGGGCCCGCGTCCGCTTCGACAACGTCCGCGTCGTCGCCGCCACCACCGCCTCTTCGCGGCCCGGTGTCGTGGCCCACGAGGACTTCGAGCACGTGCCCCAGGGGTGGGGCGTCTTCGTCAAGGGCGACGCCGGCGGCGCGACCGACCCCCGCACCCACATCGCGCAGCGTCACGCGCCGTACACCCAGCGCGGCTGGAACGGCAAGATCATCGACGACGTCGTCGACGGCACCGAATCCCTCAAGTCCCGCGGCGAGAACCAGGGGCTGGTGTACCGGACCGTGCAGCACACCGTCCGCTTCGTCGCCGGCCGCCGCTACCGGGTCGCCTTCCGGTACGAGAACGAGAAGGCGGAGCAGTACGCGTGGGTGACCGGCGTCGACGACCGCGAGCTGACCCGGGTGCCGCTGCCGGTGGCGACCGCGCCGACGACGTACGCGTACGAATTCACCGCCCCCGAGGGCGGCGAGACGTGGGTGGGGCTGCGCAAGACCGGGGCGGACGGGAAGGCCGAGTTCGTCCTCGACGCCTTCGAGGTGCGGGAGGCTGCGGAGTAGGGGAGGAGTAGTGGCGGTGTCGGACCCGTCCCAGAAGCTGAGCTGCGCCGACCCGCCCGCCGCTGTCGACGTAAGCTCGGTGACCATGACCACCAGGGACATCGACGAGAGCGTCACCGCCGAGCTCGAACGGCTCCGGGGGAGCATCGACAACATCGACGCCGCCGTCGTCCACATGCTCGCCGAGCGCTTCAAGTGCACCCAGCAGGTCGGCCGCCTCAAGGCGCTGCACCAACTGCCGCCGGCGGACCCCGCCCGCGAGGCCAGCCAGATCGCCCGACTGCGGGAGCTCGCCGAGAGCGCCAAGCTCGACCCGGCGTTCGCCGAGAAGCTGCTCAACTTCATCATCGCGGAGGTCATCAGGCACCACGAGACCATCGCCGCGAACGAGCACCCGCGGGACTCCGGCGGCCGGGACTCGGGCAGTCGAGACTCTGGCGGCGCGGGCTCCAGCGGCACGGGCTCCAGCAACGCCGGCTGACGGCGCGGGCTCACGGCGCGGGCTCTGACGGGGACGCCGGCGCGTCCGCCGTACCGAACGACTGACCCGCGCGCCGGCCCTACCGAACGGCTGACCGGGCCTGCGGGCGTACGCTCCGTGCGCCCGCCGTCACCGCCGGGACCCCGTGCGCTCAGAGCGCAACCCCCACCCGGTGTGCGATCCGACCCCCATCAGGCAGCATGGCCCTCATGCCCGTACTCACGCGTGACGAAGCGCAGACCCGAGCCCAGCTCCTCGACGTCCACCGCTACACGATCGGCCTCGACCTGACCACGGGGACGGGGACCGGAGGAGCCGAAGGCACCGGAGCAGCCGCAGCGGACACCGGGCCGCGGGCGGCGGACGCGTCGGGAGCCGAGACCTTCGGCTCGCGGACCGCCATACACTTCACCGCCCGCGCGGCCGGGGACACCTTCGTCGAAGTGAAACCGGCCGAACTGCTGTCGATCACCCTGGACGGCACCCCGCTCGACGTCGCCGCCCTCGACGGCAACCGCTACCCGCTCACCGGACTGACCGCCGGGGAGCACGAACTGGTCGTCGAGGCCCGGATGCGGTACTCCCGCACCGGCGAGGGCATGCACCGCTTCACCGACCCCGTGGACGGCGAGACCTACCTCTACACCCAGCTCTTCCTCGACGACGTCGAGCGCGTCTTCGCCTCCTTCAACCAGCCCGACCTGAAGGCCGTCTTCGAAGTCGCCGTCACCGCGCCCCGGGACTGGACCGTCCTCGGCAACGGCGTCGCCACCGACCACGGCGACGGCAGCTGGACCCTGGCCCCCACGCCGCCGCTCGCCACCTACTTCGTCGCCGTCGCCGCCGGCCCCTTCCACTCGGTGCGCAGCGAGCACGCCGGGCTCCCCTTCGGCCTGCACTGCCGCCGCTCCCTCGCGCACCACCTCGACGAGGACGCCGAGGAGATCTTCGAGATCACCCGCCAGTGCTTCGACCGCTACCACGAGAAGTTCGAGGAGCCCTACCCCTTCGACTCCTACGACCAGGCGTTCGTGCCCGAGTTCAACGCGGGCGCGATGGAGAACCCCGGACTCGTGGTCTTCCGCGACGAGTTCGTCTTCCGCTCCGCCGTCACCGAGACCGAGCGCCAGACCCGCGCCATGGTCATCTCGCACGAGATGGCGCACATGTGGTTCGGCGACCTGGTCACCCTCGCCTGGTGGGACGACATCTGGCTGAACGAGTCCTTCGCCGAGTACATGGGCTACCAGATCCTCACCGAGGCGACCCGCTTCACCGACACCTGGGTCGACTTCGCCGCCAACCGCAAGAGCTGGGGCTACGACGCCGACCAGCGCCCCTCCACCCACCCGGTGGCGCCCGCCCACGACGCCGTCCCCGACACCGCGTCCGCGCTGCTCAACTTCGACGGCATCTCCTACGCCAAGGGCGCCTCCGCGCTGCGGCAACTGGTGACCTGGCTCGGCGAGAAGGACTTCCTCGCCGGCATCAACGTCCACTTCGCCCGGCACAAGTTCGGCAACGCCACCCTCGCCGACTTCATCGACTCCCTCTCCCAGGCCACCGACCGCGACGTGCACGCCTGGGCCGAGTCCTGGCTGCGCACCGACGGCGTGGACACCCTGCGCCCCGCCCTCGCCGACGGCGGCGGGAACTGGTCGCTGGAGGTGGCACGACAGGGCGGCCGGCCGCACCGGATCTCCGTCGCCGCGTACGACACCGACCCGGTCGACCCCGACCGGCTGGTGCCGCGCGGCCGGTTCGAGGTCGACGTGCCGTCGGTCGAGGCCGCCGCCGACCCGCAGCCGGGCCGGCGCCCCTCCCTCGTCGTCCTCAACGAGAACGACACCACCTACGCCAAGGTCCGCTTCGACCCGGTCTCCTGGGAGACGGTCGTACGGTCCCTGTCCTGCGTGCCCGACCCGCTGACCCGCGCCGTGGTGTGGAACGCGGCGCGCGACATGGTCCGCGACGGGGAGCTGACGCCCACCGCGTACCTGGAACTGGCCCGCGCCCACCTGCCCCGCGAATCCGACCTCGCGGTCGTCCAGGGCGTGCTGACCTTCGCGACCCACCAGATCGCGCTGCGCTACCTGCCCGAGGAGGAACGGTCCGCCGCGCTCGGCACGATCCGCGCGGTCTGCCGCGACATCCTGCGCCGCACCGAGGACGGCAGCGACAGCAGCCTGCGGCTGATCGCCGTACGGCAGGTGATCGACGCGACCGCGCAGCCCGAGACCATCCAGGAGTGGCTGAACGACGGCAGCGTCACCGGCGGGCCCGAACTCGACCCCGAGCTGCGCTGGCGCATCCTGTACCGGCTCGCGGTCCTCGACGCCGTCGACGAAGCGGCGATCGCGGCCGAACTCGACCGCGACCCCAGCGCCACCGGGCAGGAGGGCGCCGCCCGCTGTCGCGCCGCGCTGCCCACCCCCGAGGCCAAGGCGGCGGCCTGGGAAGCCCTGTTCGCCTCCGACGACCTCTCGAACTACCTCTTCAACGCCACCGCGCAGGGTTTCTGGCAGCCCGAGCAGGCCGAGCTGGTGCGCGACTACCTGCCGCGCTACTTCGCCGACGCAGGGGCGCTCGCCGCCCGCAGGGGGCCGGCGATCGCCACGGCGGCCGGGCGCTGGGCGTTCCCGCTGCACGCGGTGGACCGCGAGGTGCTGGAGCGCGGCGAGCAGGCCCTGGAAGACCCGGAGTTGGTGCCGGCGCTGCGCCGTCAGCTCGTCGACCAGCTCTCGGACCTGCGCCGGGCCCTGGCGGTGCGCGCCCAGCCCACGGTCTGAGAGACCGCTCAGCGGAGGGTTTGCGCCGCGGCCCGTACGACGGAGGTACGTCGTACGGGCCGCGGCATTTCGCGCAGACGCGTCGACGTTTCGGGTCGGCGGGCCGATGTTTCGGGTGGGCGGGCCGAAGTTTCGCGGCAGCGCGCCGGGCTATCACGCGGTGCGGCCAACACCGGGCGGCCTCCGCGTCGTTGTGCATCGTGGTGTCCCGGGTCCCGGGCACTCGCTGCCCACGACCCCCGAAGGAGCGCAGCGCGATGGCCGTGCCCTCTTCGAACGCCGCCGCGGCAGGTGGGGCCGAGGGCCCCGGCGCGCTGCGACCCCTGATCGACGTCGTCCTGGAGGCGCTGCACGAAGGCGCCGTGACCCGTGGGGGGCCGTTCCCCGCCGGCGGACCCCAGCGGGTGGGGGCCGAAGTGCGGCACGCGCTGGGCGACCCCTTCCCGCAGCGGGGCGCGGGCGCCGAGGAAGCCCTGCGCAGCCTGGTGCGGGTGACGGCGCACGGCGCCGCCGACCCCGCCCACCCCCTGTGCGCCGCCCATCTGCACACCTCCCCGCTGGCCCTCGCGGTCGCCGCCGACCTCGCGGCCAGCGCCCTCAACCCCTCGATGGACTCGTGGGACCAGGCGCCCGCCGCCTCCGAGATGGAGGCCGCGATCACCGCGGCCCTGGCCGCCGAGGTGTACCCGGGCGTGTCGGGCGCACCGCACCCCGACGCCCTGGTCACCACCGGCGGCAGCGAGTCCAACCTCCTCGGCCTGTTGCTGGCCCGCGAGCGGCACGGCGCGGTCCAGGTGGTCTGCGGGGCCGCCGCGCACCACTCCGTACGGCGTGCGGCCTGGCTGCTGGGGCTGCCCGAGCCCGTCGCCGTGCCGGGGCCGGGGGACGTGCTCGACCCGGCCGCGCTGGACGGCGCGCTGACGGACGTACCGCCGCCGCACCTCGTCGTCGCCACCGCCGGCACCACGGACACCGGGCGCATCGACCCGCTGCCGCAGATCGCCGACGTGTGCGCGCGGCACGCCACGGAGCTGCACGTGGACGCCGCGTACGGCGGGCCGCTGCTGTTCAGCCCCCGGCACCGGGCCCGGCTCAGCGGGCTCGACCGGGCCGACTCGGTCGCCTTCGACCTGCACAAGCTGGGGTGGCAGCCGGTCGCCGCCGGCCTGTTCGCGGTACGGGACCGGGCCAGGCTCGCGCCGCTGGCCACCACCGCCGAGTACCTGAACCCGGACGACGACACGGAGGCCGGCCTCCCCGATCTCCTCGGCCGCTCCCTGCGCACCACGCGCCGCCCGGACGTGCTGAAGGTCGCCGTCACCCTGCGGGCCCTCGGCCGTACCGGGCTCGCCGCGCTCGTGGACCGCACCGTGGAACTCGCGGAGCAGTTCGCGCGCCTGGTGGCGGGCCACCCGCGGCTGGAGCTGTGGGAGCCGCCCACGCTCACCACGGTGCTCTTCCGGCCGGCGGGGGCGACGGACGACGAGGTCGCCGCAGCCCGGCGCGCCCTGCTGGCCGAAGGTGCGGCCGTGCTGGGGCGGGCCCGCGCGGACGGCCGGCTCTGGCTGAAGGCCACCCTGCTGAACCCCCGTACGACCCCCAGCGAACTGAACGACCTGATCGCCCTCGTGGAAGGCAGCACCCGACGATGACCGACGCGCCCGCACCGCCAACCGACCGGACCCGACCCGCGGAACGTCCCCTGGACCTCGTGGGCATCGGCATCGGGCCGGCCAACCTCTCGCTCGCGGCCCTGGCCGACGGCCTCAACCACCGGCGGGTCCCCAACCGGCCGGACCTCAATCGGCCGGTCCTCAATGGGCCGGGGCCCGGCGTCGTCGAAGGCGCGGCGGCGGACGGCGTTGAGGTCGCCTTCTACGAACAGCGCCCCGCCTTCAGTTGGCACGCCGGGCTCCTCATCGAGGGTGCCACCCTCCAAGTGCCCTTCCTCGCCGACCTCGTGAGCCTCGTCGACCCCGCCAGCCCCTGGAGCTTCCTGAACTACCTGCGCTCGCGCGAGCGGCTGTTCCCCTTCTACTTCGCCGAGCGCTTCCACATCCACCGCGCCGAGTACGACGCGTACTGCCGCTGGGTCAGCGAGCACCTGCCCGAACTGCACTTCGGCCACCAGGTCGACGCGGTGCGGTGGAATCCGGAACGGGACCTGTTCGAGGTCGACTTCACCCAGGTCGGCGCCGACGGCGAGGTGGAGGCCCTGGGGCGCACGCACGCCCGGAACGTGGTGCTGGGCGTCGGCACCGAGCCGTACGTACCCGATCCGCTGCGGCCCCTCGTCGACGCGCCCGCCGCTCCCGTGTTCCACTCCGCCGACTACCTCGACCACCGAGAACGGATCCTCGCCGCGGACCACGTCACGGTCATCGGCTCCGGACAGTCCGGCGCGGAGGTCTTCCTCGACCTGCTCAAGGCGCGCCCGGCGGGGCGCGAGAAGATCCACTGGCTGGCGCGCACCGAGGCGTTCGCGCCGATGGAGTACTCCAAGCTCGGCCTCGAACACTTCACCCCGGACTACGTCCGCTACTTCCACGCCCTGCCGCAGGAGACCCGCGACGGGCTCGTACCGCGGCAGTGGCAGCTCCACAAGGGCATCGACGCCGGCACGATCGCCGCGATCCACGAGGAGCTGTACCGCCGCTCGCTGCACGGCGGCTGGCCGGACGCCGTCCTCACGCCCGGGGTGCAGGTCCGCACGGCGGGGCGGGTCGCGACGACGAAGGTGGAGCTGCACCTGGAACACGTCCAGCAGGGCACCCGCTCCCGGCTGACGACGGAAGCCGTCGTGCTCGCCACCGGCTACCGCGAGTGGCCCCTCGGCCGGATGCTCGCCGGACTCGACCCGTACGTGCGCCACGACTCGGCGAACCGGCCGCGCATCGACGAGGAGCACCGGTTGGTGCTGGACCCGTCGGTGACGGGCTCGGTGTACGTGCAGAACGCGGAGACGCACACGCACGGCGTCGGCGCGCCCGACCTCGGGCTCTCGGCCTGGCGCAGCGCGAGCATCCTCAACTCGCTCACGGGGCGCCAGCCGTATCCGCTGCCGCGCCGCACCTCCTTCACCACCTTCGGACTCGACCAGCGCGAGGCACCGAAGATCCCCGGCCAGGGCAGGCGACTGACGCCGCTGGTGCGGGGCTGGTGACACGGGTCGCCGGGTCTGGTTGTGCGGGCCCGGTGACGCGGCGCCGGGTCCGGTGGTGCGGGCCGGGTTGACCAGGGCGGACGCCGTGGGGCGGGGAGGTTATCCACAGGGGCCGCGGGATGTCGGCCGTGGATGCGACAGTGTCGGTACGTCAGCAGCGGCGCCGCCGCGGTCCGTACGAGGGAGTTCGCCATGACCACCGATGTCCCGCCCCACTCCACCGCCCCGTCCTCCGCTCAGTCCACCGTTCAGTTCACCAACCCGTCCGCCACGCCCTTTGGTACGCCCGACGCACCGAGGGTCGCCGTGCGCGGCGAAGCCACCTTGGAGGTCGATCCGGAGATCGCGCGGATCGCCATCACGGTCAAGGCCCGCGGCAGCGACCGGCGCAGCGCCCTGGAAGACCTGACGCGCCGCAACCTCGCCGCCCTGGAGCTGATCAGGTCGTACGGGGAAGCGGTGGAGAAGTTGGAGACGGGCGCCTTCTCCATCACGCCCGAGCTGTCGCGGCACGGCAGGGGCGAGCGGGTGCGGACGTATCACGGCCGGGTCCACCTCACCGCCGTGCTGGCCGACTTCACCGCCCTCGGCGAGCTGACGACCCGGCTCGCCGATCTGGAGCTGACCAGCGTCGACGGCCCGTGGTGGGGACTGCGCCCCGACTCCTCCGCCCACGGCGACGCGCGGCGGGAGGCGGTGCTGGAAGCCGTCCAGCGGGCCCGGGAGTACGCGGGCGCGCTGGGCGCCGAGCTCGCCGCCCTGGTGGAGCTCGCCGACCTGGGCGCGGAGGCCCCCATGGCGTACGCCCCGCCCGCACCCGGTGCCATGGCCAGGGGGTACGGCGGCGCGAGCGTCGAGGCCGCCCCCGCGCTCGATCTCGAACCCCGTCGACAGACGGTTTACGCCCAGGTGAACGCCCGCTTCACGATCACCCCGCCCCGGCTGTGACCCCCGCCCTGCCCCTGCCGTTTGCCGCTGCCGTTGCCCCTGCCGTCACCCCACTCTGAACGCTCAAAGGAGCACCCCTGTGCACAGTTCGCGAATTGTCAATACCCTTTAACGCAAAGGTTGTTGAGTCGTCATGTGGAGCCCATTCGCTACCGCCCGGTACGGCATAGGCTCAGACCATGCGCCGAGCAAAAATCGTCTGTACGTTGGGCCCTGCCACCGATTCCTACGACCAGATCAAAGCCCTGGTCGAGGCCGGAATGGACGTGGCCCGCCTCAATCTCAGCCACGGCTCCTACGCCGAACACGAGGAGCGCTACCAGCGCGTGCGCAAGGCGTCCGACGAGAGCGGACGCAGCGTCGGAATCCTCGTCGACCTCCAGGGTCCCAAGATCCGGCTCGGCCGCTTCCGTGAAGGTCCCGTCCTGCTCGAACGCGGCGACGAGTTCACGATCACCGTCGAGCCCGCGGAGGGCGACCGCCACCTCTGCGGCACGACGTACTCCGGCCTGGCCGCCGACGTCACGCCCGGTGAGCGCATCCTCGTCGACGATGGCAAGGTGGCCCTTGAGGTGCTCGCGGTGGACGGGCCGCGGGTGCGCACCACGGTCGTCGAAGGCGGCATGGTCTCCGACAACAAGGGGCTGAACCTCCCCGGCGTCGCGGTCTCCGTGCCCGCGCTGTCGGACAAGGACATCGAGGACCTGCGCTGGGCGCTGCGCACCGGGGCCGACGTCATCGCGCTGTCGTTCGTCCGCAGCGGGCGGGACATCGAGGACGTTCACCGCGTGATGGACGAGGAGGGCCGCCGCCTCCCGGTGATCGCCAAGGTCGAGAAGCCCCAGGCCGTGGAGAACATCGACGAGATCGTGGCCGCGTTCGACGGCATCATGGTCGCCCGCGGCGACCTCGGCGTGGAAATGCCCCTGGAGCAGGTGCCGATCGTCCAGAAGCGCGCGATCAAGCTGGCGAAGCGCAACGCCAAGCCGGTCATCGTCGCCACCCAGATGCTGGACTCGATGATCGAGAACTCCCGCCCCACCCGCGCCGAGGCGTCCGACGTGGCCAATGCGGTCATCGACGGCACGGACGCGGTGATGCTCTCCGGGGAGACCAGCGTCGGCAAGTACGCCGTCGAGACGGTCAGGACGATGAGCCGGATCGTCACGGCGGCCGAGGAGGACGTCCTCGCCAAGGGGCTGCCCCCGCTGACCGAGCGGAACAAGCCGCGCACCCAGGGCGGCGCGGTCGCCCGGGCGGCAGCCGAGATGGGCGACTTCCTGGGCGCCAAGTTCTTGGTTGCCTTCACTCAGTCCGGAGACACCGTCCGACGGCTGTCGCGCTATCGCTCGCCGATCCCGCTGCTGGCCTTCACCCCGGACCCGGCCACCCGCTCCCAGCTCAATCTGACCTGGGGCGTGGAGACCTTCCTCGGCCCGCACGTCGACTCCACCGACGCGATGGTGGCCCAGGTCGACGAGGAGCTGTTGAAGATCGGCCGCTGTGAGCGCGGAGACATCGTGGTGATCACCGCGGGCTCGCCGCCCGGAGTGTCCGGATCCACCAACTTGGTGCGGGTGCACCACATCGGTGACGCCGAACTCGACGCCTGAGCGCGGCGAGGCCCCTCCGGGAACGCCACGGAGGGGCCTCACACGCCTGACCTTGGAAAGGAAGGGAAAGTACCCCGGGTGGGATTCGAACCCACGCTATATGGTGTTTGAGACCATTGCCTCTACCGCTGGGCTACCGGGGCATCCTTAGAAACGAAGGGTCAAGAGCACCCTTCGTGTCCTAACCATACAGGAGCTGGGTAATCTCTTGGAGAGCACCCTGCCTTGGAATGAGGAGTCCCGTGACCGCCCCCGACCAGCCACATCCCGTCCCGGACGACGACACCGCACACGTTCCACCGCTGACGACGCGCGTCGTGATCGCCGAGGACGAGGCCCTGATCCGGCTCGACCTCAAGGAGATGCTGGAAGAAGAGGGGTACACGGTCGTCGGCGAGGCCGGCGACGGCCAGAAGGCCGTTGAACTCGCCCGGGAACACCGGCCCGACCTGGTCATCCTCGATGTGAAGATGCCGATCCTGGACGGCATCTCCGCCGCCGAGAAGATCGCCGGGGAGTCCATCGCCCCCGTCCTGATGCTGACCGCGTTCTCCCAGCGCGACCTGGTCGAGCGGGCGCGCGACGCCGGCGCGATGGCGTACCTCGTCAAGCCGTTCAGCAAGAGCGACGTGGTGCCGGCCATCGAGATGGCCGTCTCCCGCTTCGCCGAGCTGAGGGCGCTGGAGCAGGAGGTCGCCGACCTCTCCCAGCGGCTGGAGACCCGCAAGCTGGTCGACCGTGCCAAGAGCGTGCTGCAGACGGAGTACGGACTGACCGAGCCGGCCGCCTTCCGCTGGATCCAGAAGACGTCCATGGACCGCCGGCTCTCCATGCGGCAGGTCGCCGAAGCCGTCATCCAGGACTCGGAGGAGAAGAAGGCGACGAAGGGCCAGTAGCCCGCGCCGCCGCAGCCCGTACGCGATGGGCCCGCACCCCGACAAGGGTGCGGGCCCATCGCGTACGGCGGTCGCTCAGTCCTCGCCGAGGTACGCCTTGCGGACGGACTCGTCGTGCAGCAGGTCGTCACCGCTGCCCGACAGCACCACCCGGCCCACCTCCATCACGTGCCCCTGATCCGCGAGCGAGAGCGCGGCCTGCGCGTTCTGCTCGACCAGGAGGATCGTCGTCCCCTGCGCCTTGAGCTCGGAGATCGTCGACATGATCTTCTGCATCATGATCGGCGACAGCCCCATCGAAGGCTCGTCGAGCATCAGCAGCTTCGGCTGCGACATCAGCGCCCGGCCCATCGCGAGCATCTGCTGCTCACCACCGGACAGGGTGCCCGCGGCCTGCTTGCTGCGCTCGCCCAGGATCGGGAAGAGCTCGTAGGCGCGCTGGATGTCCTTCTCGATGCCCGCCTTGTCCTTCCGCAGGAAGGCGCCGAGTTGGAGGTTCTCCACGATCGACAGCCGGGGGAAGATGTGCCGGCCCTCGGGGGAGTGGGCCAACCCCAGCGCGACGATCTTGTGGGCGGGCACCCCGGTCAGCGGCTTGCCGTCGAAGACGATTCGGCCCCCGGTCGGTTTCAACAGCCCCGACAGGGTGCGCAGCGTCGTCGTCTTGCCCGCGCCGTTCGTCCCGATCAGCGTCACGATCTGACCGGCCTCGACGCTGAAGGAGATGCCCTTCACGGCCTCGATCTTGCCGTAGGCGACCCGGAGGTCCTCGACCTCTAGCAGTGCGGTCACGGGGTCTTCCCTTCCGGCCGGCCGGCGGTGCCGGTGTCGCTGTCCTGCCGGCCGGAGTCCGACGGTCCGCCGGCGTGGTCCGCGCCCGAAGCGACCGCCTCGGCCGCTTCCACCTCCGCCACCTCCTCGGCGCCGGGCGCGCCCTCGAAGGGCGTGCCCAGATACGCGGCGACGACCCGCTCGTCGCCCTGGACGACCTCCGGGGTGCCCTCCACGAGCTTCTCGCCCTGCACCAGACAGGCCACCCGGTCACAGAGGTTGAAGATGAAGCGCATGTCGTGCTCGATGACGAGCACCGCGATGCCCTGGTCCCGGATCGCGTTGATCAGGACCTCCGCCGCCCGCGTCTCCTGCGGGTTCATGCCCGCGGTCGGCTCGTCGAGCAGCAGCAGCCCCGGGTCGCTCGCCAGCGCCCGGGCGATCTCCAGCTTGCGCTGCTCGCCGTAGGGGAGGTTGCGGGCCAGGTGTTCCGCCTTCGCCTCCAGACCGGTGAAGCGCAGCAACTCCATGGCCCGCTCGCGCGATTCGGCCTCGGCCTTGCGGAAGCCGGGGCCGCGCAGCAGCGCCGACCACAGCCCCTCCTTGGTCCGGGTGTGCCGTCCGACCAGGACGTTCTCCAGCACCGTCATGTTGGCGAAGAGCCGGATGTTCTGGAACGTACGGGCCACTCCCGCCTGCGTGACCAGGTGCGGCTTGGGCGGCAGCACCGCGCCCTTGTAGCGGACCCGTCCCTCGGTGGGGACGTACAGCCCGGTCAGACAGTTGAAGAACGTCGTCTTCCCGGCGCCGTTCGGACCGATGAGACCGACGATCTCGCCGGCGCCTACCGTCAGGTCGACCGAGCGCACGGCGGTGAGACCGCCGAAGCGCATCGTCACCCCGCTGGCGTCGAGGACGGTCTGCGCCGAGACCGGACTCGCGGTCGTGGTGGTGGTCGTCATGGCGTTCACGCCCCCGCCTTGGTGAGGCCGACCCCGGACTCCGGAAGTCCCTTGTCCGGTCCGTCGGTCTGGTCGCTCTCGTGGTACTCCAACTTGGCCCGCCGGTCGGCGACCAGGCCCTCCGGGCGGAAGCGCATCAGCAGGATCAGCGCGAGGCCGAAGCCGAGGAGCTGGTAGTCCTGGAGGAACTGGAGCTTCGAGGGGATCATGTACAGCAGGGCCGCGCCGATCAGCGGACCGCTGACGGTGCCCATGCCGCCGAGGATCACGGCGGCCAGCAAGAACGCCGAGTTGGGCGGCACCGGCCCGGCGAACTGGTACATCTCCGGGACGACGGTGTGCTGGACGTGCGCCTGCACGGTGCCGGCGAGCCCGGCGAGGCAGGCGCCGAGGGCGAAGGCGATCAGCTTGACCCGGAAGCCGTTGATGCCCATGGCCGTCGCCGCGGTCTCGTCCTCGCGGATCGCCACCCAAGCGCGGCCGATCCGGGAGTCGCCGGCCCGGTTGAAGACCAGCACCACGATGATCGTCACCAGCAGCATCAGCAGGTAGTAGTTGGCGTAGCTGCCGAGTTCGATCCCGAAGACGTCGTGCGACTGCCCGAAGTCGAAGCCGAAGAACTTCAGGTCGGGGATGTTGGGGATGCCGTTTGGACCGTTGGTGACCTGGGGGCCGGACTCGCCGTCCAGGTTCTGCATCACGATCCGGAAGATCTCGCCGAAGCCCAGGGTCACGATGGCGAGGTAGTCCCCGCGCAGCCGCAGCGTCGGCGCGCCGATGATCACGCCGAAGATCAGCGAGACCGCGGCGCCGGTGAGTGCCGCCGCCCAGAACGGGAACTGCACGTCCAGCACGGAGGCCGTGGAGCCGGAGACCAGCGCCGCGGTGTACGCGCCGACGCCGAGGAAGGCGACGTAACCGAGGTCGAGCAGCCCGGCGAGGCCGACGACGATGTTCAGACCCAGCGCCACGGTGGCGAAGATCAGGATCTGGACCGCGATCAGGGTGTACGTGTCGGTGTTCTGGGTGAAGGGGAAGACCGCCGCCGCGGCGAACGCGGCGACCACGGTCACCTGGCGGTACTTGGCGGTGAGCGCCGACACCCGGGCGATGAGCCCGGCCTTGCCGAGCGCCGCCACGGCGAAGCCGACGGTGACGAGGTAGCCGGTGAAGAGTTCGGCGTACTCGGTGTCGATGCCGTACGTCACCACGTACAGGCCGAGCGCGAACACCCCGATGATGATCAGGATCTCGGCCCAGGAGGGCAGTTCGCGGGGGCGGCCGGCCTTGCGGGTGTCGTCCGGCAGGAGGAAGGCCGCGAGCGGCAGGGCGGAGGCGACCACCGCCACGAAGCCGCCGGGCTCCAGGTTGACCAGGCCGCCGAGGTCGACGGCGATCGCGACCACGGTGTAGCCGGTGGTGCCGAAGGCGCCGAGGGCGAAGAACTGGAGTGCCCGGGCCGAGCCGGTGGGCACCAGCCAGCCGAGGCCCTTGATGCCGAGGGCCGCCAGGGCGAACACGGTGACCAGCAGGCCGCCGATCAGGCTCAGCACCTGGAGCCCGCCGGGATACCCGTAGACGGTCAGGTCACCGGGGAACTCGTCGGTGTACGTCCAGGCCAGGAAGGTGCTCGCGAAGGTCGCGAGGCCACCGGCCGCAACGAGCCAGCGCAGCAGGGCCGTGCGGGACCCGCCGCCTTCGGCGGTGGTGTCGGCGGTCTGGGAAGTGGCTTGGTTCTCGGTGGTCATCGCTATCACGCCCGATCCGCGACGCGCTCGCCGAGCAGACCCTGGGGTCGCACGAGGAGCACAAGGATGAGTAGGACGAAGGCCCAGACGTCGGACCAGGCGCCACCGCCCAGCTGCTGCATGCCGGGGATCTCCTCGATGTACGCGATGGACAGCGCCTCCGCGACTCCGAGCACGACTCCGCCGACCATCGCTCCGTAGATGTTGCCGATGCCGCCGAGCACGGCGGCCGTGAAGGCCTTGAGCCCGAGGATGAAGCCCATCTCGAAGTGGATCTGCCCCTTGTCGAGGCCGTACCCGACCGCGGCGACCGCGGCGAAGGCGGCGCCGATGGCGAAGGCCATCACGATGATGCGGTCCGTGTTGACGCCCATGAGCTTGGCGGTGTCCGGGTCCTGCGCGGTGGCCTGCATGGCGCGTCCACTGCGGCTCTTCGAGACGAAGAGGCCGAGGGCCAGCATGCACAGGGGCGCGACGATCAGGACGAACGCGTCCGCGCGCTGGATCGCCAGGTTGTCCATGATCTGGAAGGAGCTGCCGGTGAACTCGGGGAAGCTCCTCGCCTTCTTGGCGTCGGGGTACCAGGCCCACACCACCTGCTGGAGGGTGATGGACAGACCGATCGCGGTGATCAGCGGAGCGAGCCGGGGAGCGCCTCGGAGGGGCCGATAGGCGAATCTCTCCGCCGCGGCTGCGACGGCGACGGCCGCTATGGCGCCGCCTATGATCATGATCGGTATCGCCACGATCAGCGAGGTCCCGTCAGGGAGTGCGATGTAGGCGGTGAGGGCGCCGAAGCCCCCGATCATGAAGATCTCGCCGTGGGCGAAGTTGATGAGCTGGACGATGCCGTAAACCATGGTGTACCCGATGGCGATGAGACCGTAGAGGGCACCCAGGGAAAGGCCGTTCGCCAGCTGTTGCGGCAGTTCGTTCACCGCAGAGCCTCCGATGAGCGTGTCGGATATGAGTCCGCGCGAGGGCGCTGTTTGCGCCCTCGCGCGGCTGGTTCATGTGCTGCGGGGCCTTGGAGCCGGTGGCGGCGTCAGTCCTTGAACGTGGCGTTCTTGATGGACTTCCACGCGCCGTTCTCCACGGTGTAGACCGTGAGCTGCTTGTTCGTCGTGTCGCCGAACTCGTCGAAGGAGACCTTGCCGGTCACGCCGTCGAAGGAGACCTTGGACAGGGCCTCGGTGACCTTGGCGCGGGCGTCGCTCGGGACCTTGCCGTCGTTCGCCTCGACGACCGCCTTCACCGCCTGCACGACGGCCCAGGCGGCGTCGTAGGCGTAGCCGCCGTACGCCGCGTACGGGTCCTTGTAGCCGCCGGCCTTGTAGCCGTCGATGAACTTCTTCGCGGTCGGCAGCTGCTCGATCGGGTAGCCGACGGAGGTGGCGAGGTCGCCGTCGTTCGACTGGCCGGACGCCTTGATGAACGCGGGGTCGTACAGCGCGTCGCCGCCCATGGTGGGGATGTTCGCGCCGGCCTTCTTGACCTGGTCGGACAGGAGCCCGCCCTCGGGGTACTGGCCGCCGAAGAAGACCGAGTCGGCGCCGGACTCCTTCACCTTGTCGGCGGTGGCCGCGAAGTCCGTGGTCTTCACCGTGACCTTGTCCTCGCCGGCGACGGCGCCGCCGAGCCGCTTGAACTCCTCTGCGAAGATCGACGCCAGGCCGGCGCCGTAGGTCTGCTTGTCGTCGACGACGAAGACCTTCTTCTTCTTCGCCTCGTTGAAGAGGTACTGGGCGGCGAACTTGCCCTGGATCACGTCGGTGGTGGCGGTGCGGAAGTACGTCTTGAAGGGCCGCTTCTTGGCACCGGAACCCCAGTCGTCGCCCTGGGAGAGCGCGGGGTTGGTGTTGGCCGGCGAGACCAGGGCCAGGTCGGCCCGCTCGAAGACGCCCTGCATGGACTGGGCGACACCGGAGTTCAGCGGGCCCACGACGCCGAGGACGTCCTTGTTGCCCACCAGTTTGGTGGCGTTCGTCTGACCCGACGCGGGCAGCGCCTGGTCGTCGAAGGACTCGACCTTGAACTCCACGCCGGGGACGACGTTCTCCTTGGTCGCGGTCTTGGCCGCGAGGTCCACCGAGTTCTTGATGCCCTGGCCGAGCGCGGACAGGGAGCCGGTCAACGGGGCGTCGATGCCGATGACCACGGTGGTCTTGTCACCGCCGCTGTCGCTCTTCTTGTCGTCGTCGCGCGAGCCGCAAGCTGTGAGGGTGAGTGCTCCCGTGGTGACCACGGCGGTGAGTATGAGCAAGGAACGGTTTCGCACGATGTGTCCTCTCCCTGGCACGGCCCTCCCCCTAGAGGTGCCGTTAGGTCGCCGGGTCGCCAGATGTGCGCCGTGCTCCTCATGCGCCCGGCGGCGCGGTGACTGGCGGTGACTCTAAGGGGAGGTGGTTGAGCGGGGCACTAGGGAAGTCAGGATGTGACGCTCTTGTTATGCCGAGGTCAGGTATCGGTGCGCTGAGTGTGGGCAGATCGGGCAATCTTCCGTCGAGGTCCCGGCTCACATGGTGAGAACGCCCAGTTCCGCTAAGGCCCTTGAGGTGATCTTGCTGCTGTCAGGGCGTCTATCACATCTTTCGCATTTCCATGATCGTCGGCGGTGTCGGGCCGGGCGTTCTGGCGCGTTTTCGCGACCCGGGCTCAATTACCGAGAGTGACATTTCCTGCGGGCTGTGACATATCACGTGCCATGACGGGGAGTTGTTGAGCGGCTATGTGGAACGTGATCGTCCAGTGCCGGTCGGGGAGGGGCGGGGGCGGTCGGCGGTGCAGGTCGACCGAGGTCCGCGCGGGGTGCCGGGTGAGAGGTCTGGACCGTGACCAGCGAATCGGGCTGACGGTCAGGGGTCGCGGACGGCGAACTCACTCGTACGGGTGAAGTGTTGGCCCCGGCGACAGTGCTCATTGGTGCGGGTGGTGCGCATGGTTCCGGAAGCGGATGCGGCGTCGTGCGGCCGGACGACAGGTGGATCACGGAGAGTACGGGCGCGGCCACGATCGCGTGCGCTGCGGCCCGCCGTGGGTGCCGGACCGGCCATGAAGAAGGCGCCGCGGCGGGGACGTGCCCCAACGCGGCGCCACGGGGCGCCCGGTCGGCCGCCCGTCGAATCGAGTACGAGCGCCCGCAGGTGCCCTCAAGTGCCTTCAGTTGCCCTCAAGGTCCTCAAGTGTCCTCAGCTGTCCTCATCAGGTGCCTTCAGGCGCCTTCGGTGCCGGCCGCGAAACCGCGTGCGGCCCCAGGCACGTGATCCGCGTCGCCCGGCCTGGCGTCCCGCAACATGCACGTCAACCGGGCCGTGCACACCCGCTTGTCCTGCTCGTCGGTGATCACGATCTCGTACGTCGCCGTCGACCGCCCGCGGTGCAGCGGCGTCGCCACGCCCGTGACCAGTCCGGACCGCGCGCCGCGGTGGTGCGTGCAGTTGAGGTCCACGCCCACGGCGATCTTGGCGCTGCGCCCGTGCAGCATCGAGCCGATCGACCCCAGCGTCTCCGCCAACACGGCGGACGCGCCGCCGTGCAGCAGCCCGTACGGCTGGGTGTTCCCCTCGACCGGCATCGTGCCCACGACCCGCTCGGCCGACGCCTCCACGATCTCCACGCCCATCCGATGGCCCAGGTGCCCCGCGGAGAACAGCGCCGGCAGGTCCACCCCCAGTGCGGCGTACTCGTCGATGATGTCCTGAGGGAACTTGGTCGTGCGCTGCTCGCCCATGGGGCCGACTCCGATCTCCGTCGTCCAGTGCAGAAGTGCGAATGCGTGCTCCGTGCACTGTCTTATCAGATGCCTGAGCGAACGCTTAGGGCTTGGCCGGAGGGTGGGGCGCACCTCAGGGCTTGGCCGGCTCCAGGCGGATCACCACCGACTTGCTCGCGGGGGTGTTGCTCGTGTCCGCCGTCGCGTCCAGCGGCACCAGGACGTTCGTCTCCGGGTAGTACGCCGCGGCGCATCCGCGCGCCGTCGGGTAGTGCACCACCCGGAAGCCGGGGGCCCGCCGCTCCACACCGTCGCGCCACTCGCCGACCAGATCCGCGTACGCCCCGTCCGCCATCCCCAACTCCTCGGCGTCGAGGGGGTTCACCAGGACCACGCGCCGCCCGTCCCGGATGCCCCGATAGCGGTCGTCCAGCCCGTACACCGTGGTGTTGTACTGGTCGTGCGAGCGCAGGGTCTGGAGCAGCAGCCGTCCCTCGGGCACCCGCGGGTACTCCACCGGGGCGGCCGTGAAGTTGGCCTTGCCCGTCGCAGTCGGGAAGCGGCGCAGGTCCCGCGGCGCGTGCGGGAGCGTGAAGCCGCCGGGGCGCGCGACCTTCTCGTTGAAGTCCTCGAAGCCGGGCACCACGCGTGCGATGCGGTCGCGGATCGTGCCGTAGTCCCGCTCGAACTCCTCCCACGGCGTCGCCGAACCGGGGCCGAGCACCGCGCGCGCCAGACGCGCCACGATCGCCGGCTCCGAGAGCAGGTGCGGGCTCGCGGGCGGGAGGTTGCCGCGCGAGGAGTGCACCATGCCCATCGAGTCCTCGACGGTCACGAACTGCCGGCCGGCCGCCTGGACGTCCCGGTCGGAGCGGCCGAGGGTCGGCAGGATGAGCGCGCGCGTGCCGGTGACCGCGTGGGAGCGGTTCAGCTTGGTCGACACGTGCACCGTCAGCCGCGCCCGCCGCACCGCCGCCTCGGTCACCTCGGTGTCGGGGGTGGCCGCGACGAAGTTCCCGCCCATGGCGAAGAACACCTTCGCGTCCCCGTCGCGCAGCGCCCGGATGGACCGTACGACGTCCAGGCCGTGGTGGCGCGGGGGCGCGAAGCCGAACTCCTTCTCCAGGGCGTCGAGGAAGGCGGGCGCCGGGCGCTCGAAGATGCCCATGGTGCGGTCGCCCTGCACGTTCGAATGGCCGCGAACGGGACAGACGCCGGCGCCGGGGCGGCCGATGTTCCCCCGGAGCAGGAGGAAGTTCACCACCTCGCGGATGGTGGCCACCGCGTGCTTGTGCTGGGTCAGACCCATCGCCCAGCACACGATGGTCCGCCGGGACTCCAGGACCATCGCGAGCGCCTGCTCGATGGCCTCCCTGTCCAGCCCGGTGGCCGCCAGCGTCTCGTCCCAGTCGGCGGCCCGGGCCGCGGCGGCGAACTCCTCGTACCCGTGGGTGTGGTCGCGGACGAACTCCTCGTCCACGGCTCCGTCCGTCTCCAGCACGAGCTTGTTGAGCAGGCGGAACAGCGCCTGGTCGCCGCCGATGCGGATCTGGAGGAACAGGTCGTTCAGCGCGGTGCCCTTCAGCATGCCGCGCGGCGTCTGCGGGTTCTTGAACCGTTCGAGACCGGCCTCGGGGAGGGGGTTGACCGAGATGATCCGGGCACCCGACGCCTTCGCCTTCTCCAGGGCCGAGAGCATCCGGGGGTGGTTCGTGCCCGGATTCTGCCCGGCGACGATGATCAGGTCGGCCTGGTGCACGTCCTCCAGGGACACGCTCCCCTTGCCCACCCCCAGCGTCTCCGACAGGGCGGAGCCAGACGACTCGTGGCACATGTTCGAGCAGTCGGGGAGGTTGTTCGTGCCGAACTCGCGGGCGAAGAGCTGGAGCAGGAACGCGGCCTCGTTGCTCGTGCGGCCCGAGGTGTAGAAGAGGGCTTCGTCGGGGGAGGAGAGCGCGGTCAGCTCCTCCGCGATGATCGCGAAGGCGCGCTCCCAGCTCACCGGCTCATAGCGGTCGGCACCCTCGGGGAGATACACGGGCTCGGTGATGCGGCCCTGCTGCCCCAGCCAGTAACCGCTGCGCTCGGCGAGGTCGGCGACGGGGTGCGCGGCGAAGAACCCGGGGGTCACCCGACGCCGGGTCGCCTCTTCGGCGACCGCCTTCGCGCCGTTCTCGCAGAACTCGGCGTGGTGACGCTTCTCGGGCTCGGGCCAGGCGCAGCCGGGGCAGTCGAAGCCGTCCTTCTGATTGACCTTGAGCAGGGCCCTGGTGGCGCGGCCCAAGCCCATCTGCCGCTGGGCGATCTTGAGCGTGTGCCCGATGGCCGGGACGCCCGCGGCGGAGTGCTCGGGCGCGGTGATGCGCGGGGCGTCCTGGACCGGGTCGTCCGCGGGCGGCTTGCTGGCCATCGTGCTCCCCTTCGATATCCCCTCGATGTTCCCGGCGGAGGGACCGGTCACTCGGTGCCACCGCCGCTTCACCTTCCGACGTCCATGGTGGCACGCACCACTGACAGCGTTCCGGTAGCCGGGTGCGGACGAGGCCGTCAGCGGCCCCGGGGCAGGCGGGCGGACGTGGTGGCCCCCGGCCCGGCGGCCGGGTGCGGACGCGGCGATGGCGGCGTTGTCAGTGGCACGTGGCAGGATCGTCCCCGTGGCTGAGACAGCATCGAAGAAGACCCAGAAGCCCGACGACCGCGGTGGCCGTGAGGCGCGCCCCCGCCTGCTGCTCATGGACGGGCACTCCCTGGCGTACCGGGCGTTCTTCGCGCTGCCCGCGGAGAACTTCACCACCGCGAGCGGGCAGACGACCAATGCCATCTACGGCTTCGCGTCGATGCTGGCGAACACCCTGCGCGACGAGGCGCCCACGCACTTCGCCGTGGCGTTCGACGTGTCCCGCAAGACCTGGCGGTCCAAGGACTTCCCGGAGTACAAGGCCAATCGCTCCTCGACCCCCGACGAGTTCAAGGGCCAGGTGGAGCTGATCGGCGAACTGCTCGACACGATGAACGCGGTGCGGTTCGCGGTGGAGGGCTTCGAGGCGGACGACATCATCGCCACCCTCGCGACCGCGGCCGAGGCCGAGGGCTTCGAGGTGCTGATCGTCACCGGCGACCGGGACTCCTTCCAGCTCGTCAGCGAGCACACCACCGTCCTGTACCCGACCAAGGGCGTCTCGGAGCTGACCCGCTTCACCCCGGCGAAGGTCGAGGAGAAGTACGGACTGACCCCGCAGCAGTACCCGGACTTCGCGGCCCTGCGAGGCGACCCGTCGGACAACCTCCCCGGCATCCCCGGCGTCGGCGAGAAGACGGCCACGAAGTGGATCAATCAGTTCGGCTCCTTCGCGGAGCTCGTCGCCCGCGCCGACGAGGTCAAGGGCAAGGTGGGCCAGTCGCTCCGCGACCATCTGGAAGCGGTCAAGCTCAACCGCCACCTCACCGAGCTGGTGCGCGACGTCGAACTGCCCAAGGGCGTCATCGACCTGGAGCGCGCCCCCTATGACCGGTCCGCGCTGAAGGGGTTCCTGGAGGTCCTGGAAATCCGGAACCCGAGCCTGCGCGAGCGCCTGCTCGCCGTCGACCCCGGCGCCGCCGAGGACGAGGCCCCGGCGCCCGAGGCCGGCGTGGAGCTGGACGGCACCGTCCTCGCCGCCGGCGAACTCGCGCCCTGGCTCGCCGAGCACGGCGCACCGCCGCTCGGCGTGGCCACGGTCGCGACCTGGGCCCTCGGGGTGGGCAGCGTCAGCGAGGTCGCCCTGGCCGCGGCCGACGGCAAGGCCGCCTGGTTCGACCCGACCCGGCTCGACGAGGCCGACGAGCGGGCCTTCGCCGAATGGCTCGCCGACCCGGACCGCCCCAAGGTCCTGCACAACGCCAAGGAGTCCCTCCGGGTCTTCCCCGAGCACGGCTGGCAGCTCGCGGGCGTCACCATGGACACCGCCCTCGCGGCCTATCTGGTCAAGCCCGGCCGTCGCTCCTTCGCCCTGGACACCCTGGCGATCGAGTACCTGGGCCGGGAACTCGCCCCCGCCGCGGCCGACGGCCAGCTCGCCTTCGGCACCGACGAGCACGCCGAAGCGGACGCGCTGATGGCCCAGGCCCGCGCCGTCCTCGACCTCGGCGACGCCTTCGCGACCAAGCTCACCGAAGTCGGCGCGGCCGATCTGCTGCACGACATGGAGCTGCCCGTCTCCCTCCTCCTCGCCCGGATGGAGCGGCACGGCATCGCCGCCGACCGAGCCCACCTGGAGACGATGGAGCAGCTGTTCGCCGGCGCCGTCCAGCAGGCCGTCAAGGAAGCGCACGCCGCGGTGGGCCACGAGTTCAACCTCGGCTCGCCCAAGCAGCTCCAGGAAGTCTTCTTCGGCGAGCTGAACCTGCCCAAGACGAAGAAGACGAAGACCGGGTACACCACCGACGCCGACGCGCTCGCCTGGCTCGCCACCCAGACCGAGCACGAACTGCCCGTCATCATGCTGCGCCACCGGGAGCAGGCCCGACTGCGCTCCACGGTCGAGGGCCTGATCAAGACGATCGCCGCGGACGGGCGCATCCACACCACCTTCAGCCAGACGGTCGCGGCCACCGGTCGACTCTCCTCCACCGACCCGAACCTGCAGAACGTCCCCGTGCGCACCGACGAGGGCCGGGCCATCCGCCGCGGCTTCGTCGTCGGCGAGGGCTTCGAGTCCCTCATGACGGCGGACTACAGCCAGATCGAACTGCGCGTCATGGCCCACCTCTCCCAGGACGAGGGCCTGATCCAGGCGTTCACCTCCGGCGAGGACCTGCACAACACCGTCGCCTCCCAGGTCTTCGGCGTCGAGACGTCGGCCGTCGACGCCGAGATGCGCCGCAAGATCAAGGCCATGTCGTACGGCCTGGCTTACGGCCTGTCCGCCTTCGGCCTCTCCCAGCAGCTGAACATCGAGGCGGCCGAGGCCCGCGCCCTGATGGACACCTACTTCGAGCGCTTCGGCGGCGTCCGCGACTACCTCCACCACGTGGTGGACGAAGCCCGCGCCACCGGCTACACGGCGACGCTGTTCGGCCGCCGCCGCTACCTCCCCGATCTGAACAGCGACAACCGCCAGCGTCGGGAAGCCGCCGAACGCATGGCGCTGAACGCCCCCATCCAGGGCACCGCCGCGGACATCGTGAAGATCGCCATGCTCCGGGTGGACGCCGCACTGCAAGAGGCCGGGCACGCCTCGCGGCTGCTCCTCCAGGTGCACGATGAAATCGTGTTGGAGATCGCCCCCGGCGAGCGCGCGGACGTCGAGGCGCTGGTGCGCCGGGAGATGTCGTCCGCGGCTTCGCTGAGCGCGCCGCTGGACGTCTCCGTCGGCGTCGGACCGGACTGGGAGTCCGCGGCCCACTGACCTGTACCCCCCTCACGCCGTTTGTCGCTGCTGCCCGTTGTCCTGTCGGCGACTGGGTGACCGCGATAGCGGAGTGAGGGGGTCCGGTGGGCTAACGAGAGGTGCCGAAACGGTGAATACCGGTCACGCACTGGTGTTCTGGAGAGCTCGGTTGCCGTAGTGTCGCCTGGGTTGGCGCATTGGTGAGCGTGGCATGACCGCCCGGGGAGGGAAACAGACGTATGGCAGCGCACTTCGGCCGTCGGCTGCGCAGGGGAGCGACCACCACCGCCGTGGCGGCGGCTGCCGTGGCCGCGCTCTCGGCCTCACAGGCACCCGGTGTCACACACGCGATCTCGGGTGACAGCCAGGGCACCCAGGACGAGGCGGCGGACGCAACGCCCCCACCCGGCACGCCCGCAACGGGCGACTCCCCCTACTACACGGACCTCCCGCCCCTGGAGTCGCCCAACAAGCAGGGCACTTCGCCCAGCGGCGGCGTCAAGGGAGCCGCCGAGGCGGGCATACCGGCCACCGTGCTCGACGCCTACAAGCGCGCCGAGCGGACCATCGCCTCCTCCGACCCGGGGTGCCGGGTCCCGTGGCAACTGCTCGCGGCCATCGGCAAGGTGGAGTCCGGGCAGGCGCGCGGCGGCCGGGTCGACGCGAACGGCACCACGCTCTCCCCGATCCTCGGCCCGGTCCTCAACGGAGTCGGCTTCGCCAACATCCTGGACACCGACAACGGCGCGTACGACGGGGACACCACCCACGACCGCGCGGTCGGGCCCATGCAGTTCATCCCCTCGACCTGGGCCTCCTGGGGGCAGGATGCCAACGGGGACGGGCGCAAGGACCCCAACAACATCTACGACGCGGCCCTCGCCGCCGGCCGCTACCTCTGCGCCAACGACCGCGACTTGACCCAGGCGCAGGACCTGGAGCGGGCCATCCTCAGCTACAACCGCTCGCGCGAGTACCTGACGACGGTGCTGTCCTGGTTCGACTACTACAAGCGCGGCACCCACTCCGTGCCCGACGGCTCCGGCGTGCTGCCCGGCTCCAGCACCCCCGACAGCCGCCCGGGCACCGTCGCCACGCCGCCGGCCAAGCCCACGCCTCCCGCCACGGCCACGCCGCCTCCGTCGAGCGGTCCCCGGGACAAGCCTGAGGACCCGGCGAAGGAGCCCGTGACCGAGCCCAGCAAGCCGCCGACGCCGCCGGGCAGCAAGCCCCCGAACCCCACGGTGCCGCCGAAGCAGCCGGCCAAGCCGGTCCAGGTCTCCGCGATCGTCAACGCGGGCACGGGCGAACTCTCCGCGATGGCCGGCCGCGACTTCACCGAACGGGTCGCGGTGCGCGTCATGAGCAACGCCGACCGCGCCATGGCGGGAGTGAGCGTGCGCTTCGAGATCGTCGGCGCGACGGACGCGGCCTTCGCGGACGGCGCCAAGTCCGTCATCCGCCCCACCGGTGTGAACGGCACGGCCACCGCCCCCGTCCTGAAGTCCGGCAAGAAGACGGGGACCTTCACCGTTCGTGCCCGTGTCGTCGGCAGCACGGTGGCGCCCGCCGACTTCACCGCGAAGATCACCGCCCCCGAGGCGGACAAGGTCACATGGGTGAACGCCAAGGAGATGACGGCCGCTCCCGGCGCCGGATTCGAGCACCTGCTGGAGGCCAAGGCCACCCACGACGGCACCGCCATCTCCGGCGTCGCGGTCAAGGCGGAACTGTTCGAGGTCGGCGCGAACGGCGAAGAGACCCCGAGCAAGTCCGGCCCCTACTTCAAGGGCGCCGACGACAAGCCGGTCCACACCCTCTCCGACCTCACGACCGATGCCGACGGCCTGCTGAAGCTCCCGAAGATCCACACCGACGATCAGACGGGCACCTTCCTGCTCCGGCTGACCGCGGCGGGCGGCCAGACCCTGACCATCGAACTCAAGGTCGTCGCCCCGGCCGCCTGACGGCCCGGCCACCACTCGATCGCACCGCCCCCCTCCGCCACCCGGTGAAGGGGGGCGGTGCGACGTGTTCTCATCTCACGGCCCGATTGCTACGGTGCCCCCGCTCTGACGCCACGTCAGATGGATCCGAACCCGGGAGGCCCAGCATGCGCGCCCTCGTCGCCGCCGCCGTCGGGCTGGCCGCCGCCTTCGCCCTCGTCCTGACCGTCACCGCGATCGGCGCGCCACCGGGGGAGACCTCCCCCGAGCCGCTGCTGACCACCGTCCCCGGCCCCAAGAAGTAGGGGGCAGCTGTGCGCCGCCGTGCGAGCCTCGTGCTACTTGCCCTCGCCGTCTTCCTCGCCGCGCTCTCCCCGCTGCTGCGCTGGTACGCCTTCCCCCGACTGGTGAAGGTCCCGCCCAGCCAGTACCAGGAGGTGGTGCTGGAGGCCCGGCCCGCGACCCTCCTGGACTACGGGACCCTCCAGGCGAAGGAGGTCGAGAAGGTCACCATCGTCCAGACCCTCAAAGGCAACGTCGAGGAGTCCGAGAAGATCGAACGCAGCGCCGGCCGCGACGTCGTGGTCTGGGACGCCCTCTCCTACATCCAGGGCCCCGACGGCAAGATGGTCTCCCAGATCCCCGAGCGCTACATCTTCGACGCACACAGCCAGGACCCCGTCCACGCCACCGGCGAATCCGTCGACGGCGACCCCGTCCGGCGCGAGGGCATCGAGTACAAGTGGCCCTTCCTCACCGAGAAGCGGGACTACGAGTACTTCGATGCCCAGACCCGCACCTCCGCCCCCATCCACTACAAGGGCACCAGGACCTACCGGGGCCTCGACGTCTACTACTTCGAACAGACCATCCCCTGGACCAAGGTCCCCTTCCCGAAGAAGATGCCCATCCCCGGTGTCGACGCGACCACGCTGGAGAAGCAGACGGGCACCACGCGCTGGTACACCACCAAGCGCATGTTCTGGGTGGACCCCGTCACCGGCGCCCCCGTCAACGGCGAGGAGATCCACAAGGAGGAGCTCCGCGGCGGCACCCTCCTCGGCGGCCGTGACAAGGTCACCGCCTTCGCGGGTCATGTGAAGATGCGCCCCGACTACGTGGCCGACACCGTCGACCTGGTCAAGTCCCAACGACTCCTGGTCCTCTTGATGACCTCCTATCTGCCCTGGGGCTTCCTCGCCCTGGCCACCGGACTCCTGGTGCTCTCCCTCGCGTTGGAGGCCCGCAGCCGGCGCCCCCGTGACCACGAGCCCGAACCGGAACCGCAACCGGTGCCCGTCTGACCCGGTCGGCTGCCCCGGCCTGCGCACGCGCCCACCGCCCGGCTCATCTCCGGCCCTCGTGCTGCCTGGTCTTGGTGTCCGGAGCCTTGGTGTGCCGGGCCTTGGTGTGCCGGGCCTTGGTGTGCCGGGTCGGCTCCGCCGACGCAGGATCCTCCGGCCAAGGGTGCTTCGGATAGCGACCGCGCAACTCCGCCCGCACCGCGCGGTACCCGTCCCGCCAGAACGACGCCAGGTCAGCCGTCACCGCAGCCGGCCTCCCGGCGGGCGAGAGCAGATGCACCAGCACCGGTACCCCGGCGAACCTGGGCGTCTGCTGCAACCCGAACAGCTCCTGCAACTTCACCGCCAGCACCGGCTGCTCCCCGCCGTACTCCACGCGTATGCGCGAGCCGCTGGGCACTTCGATGCGCTCGGGCGCCAACTCCTCCAACCGAGCAGCCTCACCGCTCGCCCACGGCAGCAACCGCTGCATGCACTCGCCCGCGCGCATCCGCCCCAGGTCGCCCCGGCGCCGGGCCCGGGACAACTCCGGCTCCAACCAGTCCTCCACGCGCGCCAACAGGGCGTCGTCCGACACCTCGGGCCACGGCTCGCCCACGGTCCGGTGCAAGAACGCCAACCGCTCCCGCAGCCTCTCGTCCTCCCGCGTCCACCCCAACAACCCCAGGCCCTCCCGGCGGAGCCCGTCCACCAGCGCCTCCCGCACCACCCGTGGCCGAGGCTCCTTGAGAGTCCGCACCGACATCTCAACGGCACCCAGTCTCTCCACCTTCCGGGCCGTGACGTCGCCGTCCTCCCACCGCACCTCCTCGACGGTCTCCAACAGATGCCCTGCCGCGGCCCGTGCGGTGTCCTCGTCGACGACCGCTGCGAGCCGCACCCGAGCGGAGGCGGCCGATGCGGGGCGATCCGCCACCGCCACGGCGAGCCATCCCGCGCCCCGTAGGGCGGAGCCGCCCGTGACCTCCGCCCCGGTGCCGGACGCCATCAAGAACGCGCCCTCCCCACGCGCCCGCGCCACCCGCTCCGGGAACGCCAGAGCGGTGACCAGGCCAGCAACGGCGTCATCGGAGAAGCCTCCAGGGCGCGAGAAGAGCCCAGGACCTGATGACAGCCCCCGGAGACCGGAGCCACCCCTTCCACTCCCCTCGGAGCCGGAGCCGGAGCCGGAGCCGGAGCCGGAGCCGGAGCCAGGGCCAGGGCTGGGGGCGCCCGCCTTGGCGACCCCTTCGGCGGACAGTGACGACTCCAGCCGTCGGGTCTCCGCGCGCCAACGCGCCGCATAGCCGTCGCCACCCCGACGCGCGGCCCGCCAAGCCGCCGCCAGGTCGTCCCCGTACTCCCGCGGAGGCTCCTCGCTCAGTAGCGCCACCACCTCGGCCGCCCTGCGGGCCCCCACCTCCGGCGCACCGTCGAGCAGGGCCCTCGCCAGCCGCGGATGCAAGCCCAGCCGGGCCATCACCGCACCCCGCTCCGTCGCCCGCCCCTGGCCGTCCACCGCTCCGATCGCTCGCAGCACGGACCCCGCCGCCGCCATCGCTCCACCGGGGGGCGCATCCAGCAAGGCCAGCCCCGCAGCCGAAGGGTCACCCCAGGAGGAGGCCCGCAGGGCGAACGACGCCAGGTCCGCAACGCGGATCTCCGGCGAGGGGAACCGCGGGCGCCGGACGTCTTCGGCCTCCGCCCAGCACCGGTACACCGTGCCCGGCGCCTCCCGTCCCGCCCGGCCGAGCCGCTGCGTGGCACCGGCAGCCGACACCGGAACGGTCGTCAGGGAACCGAGCCCACGCGCATGATCCATCCGCGGCTCACGCGCCAGCCCCGAATCGACCACCACCCGCACGCCCGGAACGGTCAGGCTGGACTCCGCCACCGACGTGGCCAGCACCACCCGACGCCGCTCGCCACCGCCCCGCAACACCGCGTCCTGCACCGCCGCGGGTGCCCGCCCGTGGAGTTGCAACACCTCAGCGTCGACTCCGTCCAGCATTCGCGCAGTCCGCGCGATCTCGCCCGTACCCGGCAGGAAGCACAGCACGTCGCCCTCGTGTAGTTCGAGTGCCAGCCGCACGGTCGTCGCGACGTGCCGCAGAAGCGCGGGATCCACCCGGGTGCCGTGGGCGGGGCGGACCCCCGAAGGGGGAGGAGCGTAGTGGACGCGGCACTCGAACCCCTGGCCGTGACTGGCGACCACCGGGGCGGGCGCGGAGCCCTCCGCGGACGTGAGCAGCCGTGCCCACGCCTCCGCGTCGCTCGTCGCCGAGGCCGCCACCAACTGCAACTCCGGGCGCAGCGCGGCCCGTACGTCCACGAGGAAGGCCAGTGCGGTGTCCGCGTCGAGGTGGCGCTCATGGCACTCGTCCAGCAGGACCGCGTCCACCCCCGGAAGCTCGGCATCGCGCTGCAGCCGCTGGAGCAGCACCCCCGTGGTGACCACCTCGACAAGGGTGTCCGCCCCCACGCGACGGTCGCCGCGGACCGTGTACCCGACGGCCTCGCCCACGTCCTGGCCCAGCAGCCAGGCCATGCGGCGGGCGGCGGCCCGCACCGCCATCCGCCGCGGCTCGGCGACGACCAATCTGCGCGCGGGCCCGCCGCCGACCAGCCCGGCCAGCGCCAGCGGCACCAGCGTGGTCTTCCCCGTACCCGGCGGCGCGTGCAGCACCGCAGTGCCGCGCTCGTCGAGCGCGGCACGCAGCGCGGGCAGCGCGTGCCGCACCGGGAGGCTGTCGAGTGCGTCGGTTCTGATCATGCGCTCAGTGTCATCCGTCCCCGCGAGCCGTGCGCCGAGTTACCCACAGCCCTCGTGAGCTCATCTATCTCATAGGACTAATGAGGTCGTTGGCTCACGGCGCGGATGCCCGCGGGCTCCGAGCGCCGCCGCCCGCTCCTGCTTCAGCTCCTGCGCTCCGCCGGCGCCTCAGTCCCGAATGCACACGAAGATCGCAGTGCCGGGGATCAGGTGCCCCCGCAGCGGGGACCAACCGCCCCACTCCTGACTGTTCCACGCGGGCCACTCCGGTTCGACCAGGTCCACGAGGCGGAAGCCGCCCTTCACCACGTCCCGGACCCGGTCGCCCAGTGTCCGGTGGTGCTCCACGTACACCGCGCGCCCCTCGTCGTCCTGCTCGACGTAGGGGGTCCGGTCGAAGTACGAGGCGCCGACGCTCAGGCCCTCCGGCCCCGGCTCGTCCGGAAACGCCCAACGAATGGGGTGCGTGACCGAGAAGACCCAACGCCCGCCCGGCCGCAGCACCCGATGAACCTCGGAGAACACCTTCACCGGGTCGGCCACGAAGGGGACGGCGCCGTACGCGGAGCACGCGAGGTCGAAGGAGCCCTCCGGGAAGGGCAGCGCACCCGCGTCCGCCTCCACCAGGGACAGGCCGCCGCCGATCCTCAACGCGTGCTGGAGTTGGCGGTGCGAGATGTCGAGGGCCACGGGACGTGCGCCCTGGGCCGCCAGCCACCGGGAGCACTGGGCGGCGCCCGCGCCGATCTCCAGGACGTCCAGGTCCTTCAGCGACTCCCGGGGGCCGAGCAGTGCCGCGTCGGCCTCGTCAAGCCCCTCGGGGCCCCAGAGGAAACGGTCATCCCCGAGGAATGCGCCGTGCTCACTCTGGTACTCGTCGGCGTTGCCGTCCCACCAGACCCGGCTCGCCCGACTGCTCTCCGCGTCCGAGGCGTCACGCCGGGTGGCCTCGGGTTCGGGGGCGGTGGGGCCCTGGAAGTCGGTCGCCGCGGAGGAGACCGTAGGACGATTGACGTCTTGGCTCATGTTCACCGTCGTTGTAGTTTGCGTTCAGCGTGACCAGAGGCGCCCATTGTGGCCTCCGCAAACCTTAGTTGTGCCGGGTATGGGGCGATCCGCCCCCGGTGTGGGCCTTCGCGCATTGACCGCCTCCGGCTGCCCCCGTATGCTACAAGTTGCGCTGCGGGCCTGCGTGCCTCAGACAGAGCAGGCCGCGCTCGCATCTGTGATGTATGTCCCCTCGGTTCACGAGGCGCCTCCAGACGGAGTCGTTTCCGGAGCCCGCAAGGCTCCGGGGATGTTCCACTGGTTCGGTGCTTCCATGGCTGTCCGGCTTCTTGCAGCTGCGATACGGGCTCTCGGCGTAGCAGTACCTACGACTTCAATGTCCGTACCGGAGCCCTTTCCCACATGACGAGCAGCACCGAGACCACCGCCACTCCGCAGGTAGCGGTCAACGACATCGGTAACGAGGAAGCCTTCCTCGCCGCGATCGACGAGACGATCAAGTACTTCAACGACGGCGACATCGTCGACGGCGTCATCGTGAAGGTCGACCGGGACGAGGTCCTGCTCGACATCGGTTACAAGACCGAAGGTGTCATCCCGAGCCGCGAGCTCTCGATCAAGCACGACGTCGACCCGAACGAGGTCGTCAAGGTCGGCGACGAGATCGAGGCCCTCGTCCTTCAGAAGGAGGACAAGGAAGGCCGACTGATCCTCTCGAAGAAGCGCGCCCAGTACGAGCGTGCCTGGGGCACCATCGAGAAGATCAAGGAAGAGGACGGCATCGTCACCGGTACCGTCATCGAGGTCGTCAAGGGTGGTCTCATCCTCGACATCGGCCTCCGTGGCTTCCTCCCGGCCTCCCTGGTCGAGATGCGCCGTGTCCGCGACCTCCAGCCGTACGTCGGCAAGGAGCTCGAGGCCAAGATCATCGAGCTGGACAAGAACCGCAACAACGTGGTCCTGTCCCGCCGTGCCTGGCTGGAGCAGACCCAGTCCGAGGTCCGCCAGACCTTCCTCACCACCCTCCAGAAGGGCCAGGTGCGGTCCGGTGTGGTGTCCTCGATCGTCAACTTCGGTGCCTTCGTGGACCTGGGTGGCGTCGACGGTCTGGTCCACGTCTCCGAGCTGTCCTGGAAGCACATCGACCACCCGTCCGAGGTCGTCGAGGTCGGCCAGGAGGTCACGGTCGAGGTCCTGGACGTCGACATGGACCGCGAGCGCGTCTCCCTGTCGCTGAAGGCGACCCAGGAAGACCCGTGGCAGCAGTTCGCCCGCACCCACCAGATCGGCCAGGTCGTTCCCGGCAAGGTCACCAAGCTGGTTCCGTTCGGTGCGTTCGTCCGCGTCGACGAGGGCATCGAGGGTCTGGTCCACATCTCCGAGCTGGCCGAGCGCCACGTGGAGATCCCGGAGCAGGTCGTCCAGGTCAACGACGAGATCTTCGTCAAGGTCATCGACATCGACCTGGAGCGTCGCCGGATCTCGCTGTCGCTGAAGCAGGCGAACGAGTCCTTCGGCACCGACCCGGCCTCGGTCGAGTTCGACCCGACCCTGTACGGCATGGCCGCGTCCTACGACGACCAGGGCAACTACATCTACCCCGAGGGCTTCGACCCGGAGACCAACGACTGGCTGCCGGGCTTCGAGGCCCAGCGCGAGGCGTGGGAGACCCAGTACGCCGAGGCGCAGCAGCGCTTCGAGCAGCACCAGGCCCAGGTCATCAAGTCCCGCGAGGCGGACGAGGCCGCTGCTGCCGAGGGTGGCGCCGCCGCTCCGGCCGCCGCGCCGACCGGTGGCTCCTACTCCTCGGAGTCGGACGACAACTCCGGCGCCCTGGCGTCGGACGAGGCGCTGGCCGCCCTGCGCGAGAAGCTGGCCGGCGGCCAGAGCTGACGCTCTGACCGGCTGGACAACGGCTGAGTGATGAGGCCCGCTCCCTGAGGGAGCGGGCCTCATCCGTGTTCGTTGCGTAGGAAGGGAATGCCGGTGCGTCACCACGTGTTCTCTCCTAGGAACACGAGGAGGAGCGGTAGCCGTGCTTGATCCACAGGATTTGTACGAATGGGAGCCGAAGGGCCTCGCCGTCGTCGATGTGGCGCTGGCGCAGGAGTCGGCCGGCCTGGTGATGCTGTACCACTTCGGCGGATACATCGACGCGGGGGAGACCGGCGAGCAGATCGTCGACCATCTGCTGGCCACCCTGCCCCACCAGGTGGTGGCGCGCTTCGACCACGACCGGTTGGTGGACTACCGGGCCCGCCGACCACTGCTGACCTTCCGGCGCGACCGCTGGACTTCCTACGAGACGCCCGCCATCGAGGTCCGGCTCGTCCAGGACGCCACCGGTGCGCCCTTCCTGCTGCTCTCCGGCCCGGAGCCGGACGTCGAATGGGACCGCTTCTCGGCCGCCGTCGCACAGGTCGTCAAGCGCCTCGGCGTCCGTCTCGCGGTCAACTTCCACGGCATCCCCATGGGCGTGCCGCACACCCGTCCCGTCGGTCTGACACCGCACGGGAACCGCACGGACCTGATGCCCGGGCACCGCAGCCCCTTCGACGAGGCCCAGGTCCCGGGCAGCGCCGAATCCTTGATCGAGTACCGCCTGATGAAGGCCGGGCACGACGTCCTCGGCGTCGCCGCCCACGTCCCGCACTACGTCGCCCGCTCGGCGTATCCGGACGCCGCCCTGACGGCCCTGGAGGCGATCACCGCCGCCACCGGGCTGGTCCTCCCCGGCGTGGCGCACGCGCTGCGCACCGAAGCCCACCGCACGCAGAACGAGATCGAGCGCCAGATCGGTGAAGGCGACGACGAACTGGTGGCGCTGGTCCAGGGCCTTGAGCACCAGTACGACGCGATGGCAGGCGCCGAGACCCGGGGCAATCTGGTGGCCGAGCCGGTGGACCTGCCGTCCGCCGACGAGATCGGGCGCGAGTTCGAGCGCTTCCTAGCGGAGCGGGAGGGCGATTCCTGACCGGACCTCCACTGCGGGCTCCGGGCGGCGGGAGCTAAGCTGCCGCTCATGCTGTCCGTAGGGCTGACCGGTGGAATCGGCGCCGGTAAGAGTGAGGTCTCCCGACTCCTGGAGTCGTACGGGGCGGTGATCGTCGACGCCGACAAGATCGCCCGCGAGGTCGTCGAGCCCGGTACGCCGGGGCTCGCGGCCGTGGTCGAGGAGTTCGGGACCGAGGTCCTGGCTCCGGACGGCGCCCTGGACCGTCCGAAGCTCGGATCCATCGTCTTCGCCGACCCAGAGCGGCTGGCCGCGCTCAACGCGATCGTCCACCCCCTGGTGGGTGCGCGGTCCCAGGAACTCTCGGAAGCGGCCGGCGCGACCGCCGTCGTCGTCCACGACGTACCGCTGCTCACCGAGAACGGCCTCGCACCCCTCTACGACCTGGTCGTCGTCGTGGACGCGGCGCCGCAGACCCAGCTCGACCGGCTGGTGAACCTCCGCGGAATGGCCGAGTCCGAGGCGCGCGCCCGGATGGCGGCCCAGGCCACCCGGGAACAGCGTCGAGCCATCGCCGACCTGGTCATCGACAACGACGGTCCCCTGGAGGCCCTGGAGCCCCAAGTCCGCACCCTCTGGACGGAGCTGACACGGCGGGCGGCGGCGCGCACCGTGTGACCCCTGCGACCGACCGCCCGAAGCCTCCTCCGGGAGCGACATCCGACAGTGCGGCGTCAGCATTGCGTCAAGCAGCGCTGTCGAGCAGGGGCGAGCACTAGCATCGACGTGGTGCAGATCGTCTTCGCCGTCTTCACCGTCCTCGCCGGGCTGGTCGCCGCCCTCGCGGGCGGATACGGGCTGCACCAGGCCCGCCGCATCCGCAGGGCCGGCCACGGCGCCATGGCCTTGGTGAAGCCCCCGCAACCAGGAGCGGAGCGGGCGTTGCTGGAGTACGAGACGCGGGACGGGCGCGTGATGGAGATCCCCTCGCCCGCACCCCTGCGCCCCGGAGGCAGCGTACGGCTCTGGTACGACCCCGCCGACCCGCGTGACGTCGTCCTCGATGGTCACGAAAGGACCTGGCTGGACTGGGGGTTCGTGACCGTCGGGCTGGCGCTCACCGTCGTCGGGGCGGCGCTGGCCCTGCTCGCGGGCGCGTCCGCCGGTTGACGCCGCCGTGCCGTCGGAGCGGCTGTGCCGCGTCCGTCGGAATAGTGCTGCCGGGGCCGGTGTTGGAACCGTGCGCCAGAGGGAAGGATCCGAGCGTGCCCACAAGTGATCCGCACACGCATGTCATCGACTACCGGGCGGCGGAGCAGCTGCTCGCCGCGAGGGACCCTCGTGGCGCCGTGAAACTGCTGGACTCGGTCATCGCGGCCCACCCCGAGAACACCGCTGCACGCCTGCTGAGAGCCCGGGCGTTCTTCGCCGCGGCCCAATTGCGCCCCGCGGAGTTGGAGTTCGAGCTGGTGCTGGAGCGGGAGCCCGACAATGCCTTCGCGCACTTCGCCCTGGCCCGCACCTTCGAACGCGCTGGCAAGCCGGAGCAGGCGAAGCGGCACTTCCGCCTGGCCGCGGCACTCGACCCCAAGCCCGAGTACGTGAAGGCCGCCCGTTTCGACGACGGTCGTTGATCCGGCCCCGAACCACGGGACATCTTCGCTAGGGGCGTGGGTCGTCCGGACGGCGGTCCGACCCGCGCTCGTCGACGGGTTCGTACGGCGGGACGTCGGGACCCGGTTGGTAATGCGGGCCCTGCCGAATGTGGCGGATGACCACGACCAGGTCCACGATGACGATCAGCAGGAGTGCGCCGCAGAGGGCGGCCCAGCCGGGGTGCGAGGTCAGGCTGAAGATCGCCGTGCCGCCGGCGGCCCAGGCGAGCCCCCAGATTCCCAGCCAGAACCGCATCCGCAGAGGACTGCGTGCGGTCGTCGGTTCACTACCGGTGCGCATGGGCAACCATCTCCCCCTCCAGCATGCCGCATGTTCCGGACGCAGGGCGGCCGGAAAGCGAGGCCCCAATGGGCACCGAAGAGGAGCGCGAAACGTTCACCGGACGGGCGAGGGAAGGAAACGACGTGACCGTGGGGAACGTGCACCTGCCTGAGGGCGACGACTTGGCGGAGGTGCTGCTGGATCTGGCGGTGCCGCACGAGGACATCGGGGAACTGCTCGCACTGCGTGGTCGGGTGACCGCGGATCCCGGACTGCGACGCATGCTGGACGAGGGGGCACGCAGCCTGGTGGAGAGCATCGGAAGAATCGATTCGGCCGACGATCTGCCCCGCCCCGAGCTGCCGGAGCAGGGGCGCGAGTCCGCCGACGCCGTGGGTCGGGGGCACGGGCCGGTGTCCTCCGATGCCGTCGCCCGGTGCTTCCCCGTCTACGTGTTCGTCGCCGTCCTACCGCATGTCCGCGCCTACCACCGGGCGCGGTCGGTGCCCGAGGAGGTGTCCCGCCGCACCCTCGCCGACCTCGGCCGTCAGATGGCGGTCCACCGCCGCGCGCAGGGCACGGGCGGGCTGGTGGCCCCGCAGTGGCTGCGACTCCACTTCACGGGACTGCTGTACGGGTTGGGGCGGCTCCAGTTCGAACGCGGCAAGCTCGGGAAGCCGCTGGGGAGCTCCGTCGCGGCGGCGGGGCTGGCGCTCGGGCCCGGCGACGACGTGTTGGGGCTGCACGTGCCCGACTACCTGGGGCCACTGACCCCAGGGGCGTGTGACCGGTCCCTGGGCCGGGCGCGGCAGTTCTTCGCCCGCTGCTTCCCCGAGGTGACGTACCGGGTCGCCGAGTGCCACTCCTGGCTGCTCGACCCGCAGCTCGTCGAGTACCTGCCTCGGGAGTCGAACGTCCGCCGTTTCCAGGAGCGCTTCCACATCGCCCACACGGACGACGAACCCAGCGACGAAGTCCCGGTCGGCTTCGTCTTCGGCGACACGGACCTCGTGCCTGCGGCCCTGCCCCGCCGTACGGGGCTGGAGCGGGCGATCGGTGACCATCTGCGGTCGGGGAAGCACTGGTACAGCGGGCACGGCTGGTTCGAGCTGTGACCGCCTGCGGGGAGTGGAGCCATCGGTAGGCCATCAGCAGGGGTGCGAGATCACGGGGGGATGGCGAGAACTCGCCACGGGGAACGGCTGTTGGGCAGGGCTCGTTCCTCAGACATGACCGATCGCATTCACGTAGGACACCAGGGGACAGGACCGGGCGCCAGGACACCCGACGGTTGCTCGGTCGAGCTGTACGAGCGGATGAAGGCCGGGGCCGAGCCGGACATCGTCGCCGCTGCCGCGCCCGAGGGCGCCTCCATCTTGGAACTGGGCGCCGGTGCCGGCCGGGTGACCCATCCCATGATCGAGCGAGGCTTCGTCGTGACGGCCGTGGACGAGTCGCCCGAGATGCTGGAGCGGATCCACGGCGCCCGGCGCACGGTTCACTCCTCCATCGAGGGGCTTGAGTTGGGGGAGAAGTTCGACGTCGTGATGTTGGCGTCCTACCTCGTGCACACCAGCGAGCCCGAGGACCGACAGGCGATGCTGCGGGCCTGTCGTACGCACGTCAAGGACGACGGCTGCGTGCTCATCCAGCGCGAGGGCGCTGACTGGCACGTCAACGTACCGAGGGAGCGGATCGACCCCGCGGGGTACACGGTGCGGATCGTCTCCTCGGAGCCGGTCGGGGAGGGAGTCCATTCCGTGTACGCGGAGTACATTTTCCCCGACGCCATCTGGACACAGACCTTCCTGTCACGTCCGTTGCCCGAGGACGTGTTCCGGGAGTGCTTGGCGGACGCGGGCCTGGAGCTGGACGCCGTGCTGACGGACGACGGCACATGGGTCCGGGCTCGCCCCAGGGTGGCCTCCGCAGGCTGACCCGTTCGCAGGGACCGGCCCGATGCCGGGCGCGGGTTTCGTCACTCCGAGGTGTCGGGATGTGCCGCTCCGTAGCGTGGCGTGGTAACCGCGAGGCGCCGCGGACCCTGGCAGTGCACTGCCAGGGGGCCCCGCGCCCCCGGGCCTTCCCGCCCGGGGGGGGGACACGCCCCCCCCCCCCCCCCCGGCCGAAAGAAAGGAAGGGG
>NZ_JBEYTZ010000032.1:0-97814 GCF_040643215.1 Streptomyces sp. NPDC047315
GCAGGGGGGACCCTGTGGGAGAGTAGGACGCCGCCGAACAATTTTTGAGGAGAGGGCTCCACACTGAGGTGTGGGGCCCTTTCCGCATTTCCGGGGCCTTTTGTGTTCCTGAGAGCCCTTGGGGCCGCCGTCGGTGGCCTTCGAGCTCGGACGGCTCAGATGGTTCGGAGCACCGCCCAACTCAGGGTATGATTTACCTCGTTGCCACAGCGCAGCAGGCCCCAATAGCTCAGTCGGTAGAGCGTCTCCATGGTAAGGAGAAGGTCTACGGTTCGATTCCGTATTGGGGCTCAGTACGACAAAGGCCCCCGCCCAATGGCGGGGGCCTTTGTCGTTTTCGGAGCTCGGAGTCAGCCCTTGCGGGGCTCCGGGATGCGCATCGCCAGGATCGCCATGTCGTCCGATGCCGGTTCCGCCGCGAAGCGTTCCACCGCGCGGAGCACGCGGGAGGCCACCGCACCCGCCGTCAGCCCCGTGCACGTGGTGAGGACTTCGGCCAGGCCGTCGTCGCCCAGCATGCGGGAGCCCTCGCGGCGCTCGGTGACGCCGTCCGTGACGCACAGCAGGACGTCGCCCGGGTCGAGGGTGACCATCTGCTCGTACAGTTCCAGGTCCTCCATGACGCCGAGCAGCGGCTGCGGTTCCGCGGCGGACTCCACGGTGCCGTCCTGGCGCAGGCGCAACGGGAGCGGATGACCCGCGCACACGACCTTCAGATGGGCGCTGCCGTCCTCCTGCGGCCACAGCTCGCCGTAGAGCAGCGTCAGGAAGCGGCTGCGGGCGCCCTCGTCGAGGATGGCTGCGTTCAGCCGCTCCAGGACCGCGGGGCCGCCGAAGCCCTCGCGGGCCAACAGGCGCAGGGCGTGCCGGGCGAGGCCGGTGACCGCGGCGGCCTCCGGGCCCGTGCCGCACACGTCGCCGATGGCGAAGCCGTACGCGCCGTCGCGGATGGGGAACACGTCGTAGAAGTCGCCGCCGACCTCGTTGCCCTCGCCGGCCGCGCGGTAGATCACCTCGACCTCGACGCCCGGGATCTGCGGCGACTCCGGCGGCAGCAGGCTGCGCTGCAGCGACTGGCTGATGGCGACCCGCTCCGAATACAAGCGGGCGTTGTCCAGCGCCAGGGCCGCTCTGCGGGACAGGTCCTCGGCGAGCTCCAGGATCTCCTGGCGGAAGTGGTCGTCGGACGGCTTGCCGAGGGTCAGCATGCCGATCACGCGGTTGCGGGCCACCAGCGGAAGCACGACCGTTTCCCCGCCGACCGCGGCTGCGGTCGCCAGCGTGGTGGCAATGCCGGACGAGACCGGCGAGGAGGAGCCGAGGCCCAGCTCGCGCTTGGACGTCTGCAGGGCCGCCTCCTGAGCCGCCCGGGCCGGCACGTGCCACACGCGGGCGCCGGGCGTCGGAACCGGGTCCGGCGGGGAGATCTTCGACAGCAGGGCCTTCAGGCCGTCGATGCGGTCCTCGTCCTCGTGCAGCACATAGCTGAGGTACGGGTCCGACGCCTGGTCGGCGATGGTGTAGACGGCACACCAGGTGGCGAGCGTGGGGACCGTCATCTGCGCCATCAGCGCGAGGGTCTGGTCGCGGTCGAGCGTGCCGGCGAGCAGGTCGGACGCCTCGACCAGGAAGGACAGCGAGCCGCGGCGCAGCCGCTCCAGCTCCCCGAGCCGGGCGGACTCGACGGCCAGCGCGATGCGGTCGGCGGCGAACTGGAGGCGTAGCGCCTCCTCGTTCGTGTACCGGCCGGCGGCCTCCGCCGCGACGCCCAAGGAGCCGGTGAGACGGCCCTCCACCTTGAGCGGGACGGTGACGACGGAGCGCATCCCGGTGGTGTTGAGCAGCGGTACGGCTCCGGGCACCGAAGTGAGGTCGTCGTGGACGGCGGGCATCCGGGCGGAGCCGTAACGTCCGGTGCCGGCTTCGACGGGGACGCGGGCGAAGCGCTGGCGGGCCGAGGGGAGCCCGGTGGTGGCCCGTACCTCCAGCTCGGTCTCGTCGTCCGTGGCCAGCAGCAGGAACGCGGCGTCGCCGTCGAGCATGTCGCGGGCGCGCTCCACCGTCCGCTGGAGGAGGCCGTCGAGGTCGTCGGGGGCGGGCGAGCCGATGAAGACCTCGAAGGGGTCCGCGCTGTGGGGCTCGCTGCCCGTCTCGGTGACGGCGACGCGCTGCGGGGTCTGCAGGACGGCGCGCTCCTCGTCCCGCACCAGCAGGCAGACCGTCGACGGCTCGCCGTTCGTGTCGCGTACGCGCAGGTGGGAGGCGTACACGGGGACGACGCGGCCGTCCGTGTCCCGGATGCCGTAGCTGCCTTCCCAGCGGGAGAGCTGGAGGGCTTCGGCGATGCCGGTGCCGATGCCGGGGGTGTGCGGCCAGGCGGCGAAGTCGGTGAGCGGCTTGCCGATGACCTGGTCCGCGGGGTAGCCGAAGAGGCGCTCGGAGTCCTCGTTCCAGCTCGCGATGGTGCCGTGGCGGTCGATCTGGACGACCGCGACGCGGACGCGTTCGTCCGCGACGGGCAGCATCGGGGTGGGCAGGACCGGGCCGGCTGAGCGGGTGCCGACCGGCCGTTCGGGCAGGTCGAGCTGGAACCAGACCTGTTTGAAGGTGGGCGCGTACTCGACGCCCCAGCGGGAGGCGAGGGCGGAGCACAGCAGCAGCCCGCGGCCGTTCTCGCTGTCGAGCGGGGCGAGGACGTGGCTGCCCTGGATGGGGATCTCGCGCTCCGGGTAGCGGTCGCCGACCTCGATGCGGACGCCGTCCTCCGTGCGCAGGCACAGCACGTCCGCCGCGGTGCCGGCGTGGATCACCGCGTTCGTGACGAGTTCGCTGGTCAGGACGACGGCGTCGTCCACGATGTCGGAGTGGCCCCAGCCCTGGAGGGTGTCGCGGACGAAGGCGCGGGCGGTCGCCACGGACCGCCCGACGGGGTCGAAGGTGGCGGCGGCCCGAGCGGTGATCACTGAACTCCTCGTACGCGTCTCGACGCCCGGCTCTGCCATGATCGGCCTGCCCCTCCCGGTGCCCGGTCCTGTACTTGCGCCCTGGTCGCCCTGGCCGGGCGGACCGGGGCGGTTGGACAGCCGGATGCCAGGTTACTTACCTTCGCAGTCCGAGCGGATGCCGGTCGCCGCTGTTTCCGCCCTCCGGGGGCGGGGACGCTATGCGAAGCTGCCGAACTGTTATGGCCTGGTTCGGCACGGGTGAAACACTGGGCACGCATCCGATGCGGGCTCGGGCACTCTGACAAGGACCCGAGCAGTACGGTCAACCCCTGCGGGAGGGACACGGTGGAGTCTGGCGTGGCGGCGCGTGGGAAGAACACGCGCGCGAAAGGCGGACGGTCCCGTAGCAATGGGACGGTCGAGGTGGACGCGGTGGCCCTCAACCGGCTGCTGACCGCCTTGACGTCCATGCGCGACGGGAACTTCCGCAAGCGCCTGACCGTGTCGGGCGACGACGTGATGGCCGAGATCGCGGCCGTCTACAACGAGGTCGCCGACCGCAATCTCCACCTCACGGGTGAGCTGGCCCGGGTCCGCAGGGTCGTCGGGCGCGAGGGGAAGCTGACCGAGCGCCTGGACACGGGCGCCTGCGAGGGCTCCTGGGCGGCGGCGATCGACGCGTCGAACGCCCTGGTGGACGATCTCGCGCGGCCGGTGTCCGAAGTGGGCCGGGTGCTGTCAGCGGTCGCCGACGGCGACCTGGTGCAGCGCATGGAGCTGCGCTCGGAGGGCGCGGACGGGGTCGTACGACCGCTGCGCGGCGAGTTCCTGAAGGTCGCGCGTACGGTCAACAGCCTGGTCGACCAGTTGTCGGCGTTCACGGACGAGGTGACGCGGGTCGCCCTGGAGGTCGGCACCGAGGGCAAGCTCGGCGGGCAGGCGCAGGCGCGGGGGATGTCCGGGTCCTGGAAGGACCTGACGGACTCCGTCAACACCATGGCGCAGCGGCTGACGGCCCAGGTGCGGGACATCGCGCTGGTCACTACCGCCGTGGCCAAGGGCGACCTGTCGCAGAAGGTCACGGTGCACGTCGCCGGGGAGATGCTGGAGCTGAAGAACACCGTCAACACGATGGTGGACCAGCTCCAGTCCCTGGGGTCCGAGGTGACCCGGGTGGCGCGCGAGGTGGGCACCGAGGGCGAGCTGGGCGGTCAGGCCGAGGTGCCCGGCGTCGCGGGCGTGTGGAAGGACCTCACCGACTCGGTCAACATGATGGCCGGCAATCTGACGTCGCAGGTGCGGGCGATCGCCGAGGTGACCACGGCGGTCGCGAACGGCGACCTGACGCAGAAGGTCACGGTGAACGCGCGCGGCGAGGTGGCGCAGCTCGCCGAGACCGTGAACCAGATGACGGAGACGCTGCGGACGTTCGCCGACGAGGTCACCCGGGTCGCCAGCGAAGTCGGCGGCGAGGGGCTGCTCGGCGGGCAGGCGCAGGTGCCGGGCGCGGCGGGGACGTGGAAGGACCTCACCGATTCGGTGAACACCGTCTTCCGCAATCTGACCACTCAGGTGCGGGACATCGCGGCGGTCACCACGGCGGTGGCGAACGGCGACCTGTCGCAGAAGGTCACCGTCGACGTGGCCGGGGAGATGTTGGAGTTGAAGAACACCGTCAACACGATGGTGGACCAGCTCCAGTCCTTCGGCTCCGAGGTGACCCGGGTGGCCCGGGAGGTCGGCATCGAGGGCCGGCTGGGGGGCCAGGCGCGGGTGCCGGGCGCGGCGGGGACGTGGAAGGACCTCACGGACTCGGTGAACACCGCGTTCCGCAACCTCACCGGTCAGGTGCGGGACATCGCCCAGGTGACGACGGCGGTGGCGAACGGCGATCTGTCGCAGAAGGTCACGGTGGACGTGGCCGGGGAGATGCTGGAGTTGAAGAACACCGTCAACACGATGGTGGCGCAGCTCTCCTCGTTCGCCGAGCAGGTCACGCGGATGGCGCGGGACGTGGGCACCGAGGGCCGCCTCGGCGGTCAGGCGCGGGTGGACGGCGTCAGCGGCACGTGGCGCGAGCTGACCGACTCCGTGAACTTCATGGCGGGGAACCTGACCTGGCAGGTGCGGCAGATCGCCCAGGTGACGACGGCGGTGGCGCGCGGTGACCTGTCGCAGAAGATCGACGTGGACGCGCGGGGCGAGATCCTTGAGTTGAAGAACACCATCAACACGATGGTGGACCAGCTGTCGGCGTTCGCGGACCAGGTGACCCGGGTGGCCCGGGAGGTCGGCACCGAGGGCCGGCTCGGCGGTCAGGCACAGGTGCCCGGCGTCGCCGGCGTCTGGCGCGACCTGACGGACTCCGTGAACGGCATGGCCGGCAACCTCACCGGTCAGGTCCGCAACATCGCCCAGGTCGCCACGGCGGTGGCGCGCGGTGACCTGTCGCAGAAGATCGAGGTCGACGCGCGGGGCGAGATCCTTGAGTTGAAGAACACCATCAACACGATGGTGGACCAGCTGTCGAACTTCGCTGAGCAGGTCACCCGGGTGGCGCGCGAGGTCGGCACCGAGGGCATGCTCGGCGGGCAGGCCGAGGTCCAGGGCGTCTCCGGCACCTGGAAGGACCTCACCCAGTCGGTGAACTCGATGGCGAACAACCTGACCTCGCAGGTGCGGAGCATCGCCGAGGTCACCACGGCGGTCGCCAAGGGCGACCTGTCCAAGAAGATCACCGTCGATGCCAAGGGCGAGATCCTCGAACTGGTGACGACCGTGAACACGATGGTCGACCAGCTCTCCGACTTCGCCGACGAGGTGACGAGGGTCGCCCGCGAGGTGGGCACGGAGGGAGTGCTGGGCGGTCAGGCCCGGGTGCGCGGCGTCACCGGCATCTGGAAGGACCTCAGCGACAACGTCAACCTGATGGCGAACAACCTGACCAACCAGGTGCGGAACATCGCCCGGGTGTCCGCGGCCGTCGCCAACGGCGACCTGACGAAGAAGGTGACGGTCGAGGCGCGCGGCGAGTTCGCCGAGTTGGCGGAGACCGTCAACACCATGGTGACGACGCTGTCGTCGTTCGCGGACGAGGTCACCCGGGTGGCCAGGGAAGTGGGCACCGAGGGCGAGTTGGGCGGGCAGGCGCAGGTGCCGGGCGTGTCGGGCACCTGGAAGGACCTGACCGAGTCGGTGAACTCGATGGCGTCCAACCTCACCTGGCAGGTGCGCCAGATCGCCACCGTCACCACCGCCATCGCCAAGGGCGATCTGACGCGGAAGATCGACATCGAGGCGCGGGGCGAGATCCTCGAACTGAAGACGACGATCAACACGATGGTCGACCAGTTGTCGTCGTTCGCCGGCGAGGTCACCCGGGTGGCCCGCGAGGTGGGCACGGACGGTCAGCTCGGCGGGCAGGCCCGGGTGCGGGACGTGGACGGCACCTGGCGGGACCTGACGGAGTCGGTGAACGAGATGGCCGGCAACCTCACCCGTCAGGTGCGGGCGATCGCCGCCGTGGCCACCGCGGTGACACGTGGCGATCTGAACCTCAAGGTCGACGTGGACGCGGCCGGTGAGATCCAGGTCCTCCAGGACAACATCAACACCATGATCGCCAAGCTGCGCGACACCACCCTCGCCAACGAGGAGCAGGACTGGCTGAAGGGCAACCTGGCCCGGATCTCCGGTCTGATGCAGGGCCGTCGCGACCTCGACGACGTGGCTTCGCTGATCATGAGCGAGCTGACGCCGGTCGTCTCGGCGCAGCACGGCGCGTTCTTCCTGGCCATGCCGGCGGGCGGGGTGTCGGAGGTGCCGGGCGATGAGGAGACGTCGTACGAACTCCAGATGCGCGGCAGCTACGGCTACTCGGCGGGGCTGATGCCGACCTCGTTCCGGCCGGGGGAGACGCTGATCGGGACGGCCGCCGAGGAGAAGCGGACGGTCCAGGTCAGCGTGCCGCCGGGGTACTTGAAGATCTCCTCCGGGCTCGGTGAGGCGCCGCCGGCGCACGTGATCGTGCTGCCGGTGCTCTTCGAGGGCAAGGTGCTGGGCGTGATCGAGCTGGCGTCGTTCCAGCCGTTCACCCAGATCCAGCGGGACTTCCTCAACCAGCTCGCCGAGATGATCGCCACCAGCGTCAACACCATCAGCGTGAACACCAAGACCGAGGTGTTGCTGATGCAGTCGCAGGAGCTGACGGAGCAGCTGCGGGAGCGCTCGGCGGAGCTGGAGAACCGGCAGCGGGCGCTGGAGGATTCCAACGCCGAGCTGGAGGACAAGGCGGAGCTGCTGGCCCAGCAGAACCGGGACATCGAGGTGAAGAACACCGAGATCGAAGAGGCCCGGCAGGTGCTGGAGGAGCGCGCCGAGCAGCTCGCGGTCTCGATGCGCTACAAGAGCGAGTTCCTGGCGAACATGTCGCACGAGCTGCGCACCCCGCTGAACTCGCTGCTGATCCTGGCGAAGCTGCTCGCGGACAACGCGGAGGGCAACCTCTCGCCGAAGCAGGTGGAGTTCGCCGAGACGATCCACGGCGCGGGGTCCGACCTGCTGCAGCTGATCAACGACATCCTCGACCTGTCGAAGGTGGAGGCCGGCAAGATGGACGTGTCGCCGACCCGCATCGCGCTGGTGCAGCTGGTGGACTACGTGGAGGCCACGTTCCGGCCGCTGACCGCGGAGAAGGGGTTGGACTTCTCCGTACGGGTGTCGCCGGAGCTGCCGGCGACGCTGCACACCGACGAGCAGCGGCTGTTGCAGGTGTTGCGCAACCTGCTGTCGAACGCGGTGAAGTTCACCGACTCGGGCGCGGTGGAGCTGGTGATCCGGCCGGCCGGCGCGGACGTGCCGCAGTCCATCCGGGAGCAGTTGCTGGAGGGCGGTTCGCTCCAGGACGCGGACTCGGACCTGATCGCGTTCTCCGTCACCGACACCGGGATCGGGATCGCGGCCGGCAAGATGCGGGTGATCTTCGAGGCGTTCAAGCAGGCCGACGGGACGACGAGCCGCAAGTACGGCGGCACGGGGCTCGGGCTGTCCATCAGCCGGGAGATCGCGCGACTGCTCGGCGGCGAGATCCACGCGGCGAGCGAACCCGGCCGCGGCTCGACGTTCACGCTGTACCTGCCGCTGCACCCCGTCGAGCAGCCGACGCAGGGCCAGGGCGGGCACGGCGGCGAGGGTGCGGAGGCCGGCGTTCCGCTGGAGCGGCCGGAGCGCATCCTGCCGGGTGACGCCGGGCCCGGCGCGCTGTTCCGCAGGCGCCGCAAGGCGCTGAGCGGGCTGCCGGAGAAGCCGGCGCTGCCGAGCACGGGCAGCACGGGCAGTGCACCGAGTACGGCGACGGGTGCCGGCGTCAGCTCCAACGGCGCCGTGTCGGTGCCGGCCGGAGTGCCGCACCTCGGCTCCCCGTCGGGCCGGGGGCCGCAGGCGCCCGCGGCCCAGGAGCCGTCGGAGCCGCGCCGTAGTTACGTCTTCGACAACGAGAAGGTGCTGATCGTCGACGACGACATCCGCAACGTCTTCGCGCTCACGAGCGTGTTGGAGCAGCACGGGCTGTCGGTGCTGTACGCGGAGAACGGCCGGGAGGGCATCGAAGTCCTGGAGCAGCACGACGACGTGACGGTCGTTCTGATGGACATCATGATGCCCGAGATGGACGGCTACGCGACGACGACGGCGATCCGCAGGATGCCGCAGTTCGCCGGGCTGCCGATCATCGCGCTCACCGCGAAGGCGATGAAGGGCGACCGGGAGAAGGCCATCGAGTCGGGCGCGTCGGACTACGTGACCAAGCCGGTGGACCCGGACCACCTGCTGTCCGTGATGGAGCACTGGATGCACGAACAGTGACCGCGGTGACCGGGGCGTGATCGCGCGACGACGGAAACGCTGCCGTTCCATGTCGTTTCCGTGTCGGTTCCTGACTGACTCTGCCTGAAGGTGTGTGCGACGGTGGTTTTCGGGGAACGTTTTCGTCTCGCCGTCCGTTTCAGCTCCGGGCACTGTGACATCGCAGTGACAGGGTGTGGCGACAGGCGGGGTGCGGCTACCATGACCGGCACAAGGGCGGGCGGCGTAAGGGAGCCGTCCCCCGGGGCGGCGCCCGGTGTGTTTCCCGTGCTCAAGGAGTCGGGGAGACCCCAATCCGGGGCGAGGAGGACGGGGCATGGTGCAGAAGGCCAAGATCCTCCTGGTCGATGACCGGCCGGAGAATCTGCTGGCGTTGGAGGCCATTCTCTCCGCGCTCGATCAGACGCTGGTGCGGGCATCGTCCGGGGAGGAAGCGCTCAAGGCGCTGCTGACGGACGACTTCGCGGTCATCCTGCTGGACGTCCAGATGCCCGGCATGGACGGGTTCGAGACGGCCGCGCACATCAAGCGCAGGGAGCGCACCCGCGACATCCCCATCATCTTCCTCACCGCGATCAACCACGGTCCGCACCACACCTTCCGCGGATACGCGGCGGGCGCGGTCGACTACATCTCCAAGCCGTTCGACCCGTGGGTGCTGCGCGCGAAGGTCTCGGTCTTCGTCGAGCTGTACATGAAGAACTGCCAACTGCGCGAGCAGGCAGCGCTGCTGCGCCTCCAGCTCGAAGGCGGCGGTCAGGGCGTGACGGGCGCCCTCGGCCGGGAGCCCGTGGCGCTCCTCGCCGAGCTCTCCGCACGCCTCGCGGCCGTCGAAGAGCAGGCCGAAGCCCTGTCCAAACAGCTCGACGACGAATCCGCCGACGCGGCGGCCGTGGCGACCGCGGCCCATCTGGAGCGCAAACTGACCGGGCTGCGCAGGGCGCTGGACGCCCTGGAGCCGGGCACCGGCGGCGCTCCCTCCCCGCCGCTGTAGCCGACCCCCCCGGGCGGGCTGCCGAAACTCCCGGGCCGCGCCCGTACCGGTCCGGCTGAGCGGACGTCACCTTCGCGCCGCGGCAAGGCGACACGTTGGGGTGAAGCGGTGGGCACGCGTGTCCACCGCCGTCCACACCGGTAACCTCACCCCCATGGCCTCACGTACGTCCGGCAAGGGTTCCCAGGGCACGTCGGGCACCGAAAAGCCGCGCCCCGGCCGTACGAACGGTGCCCCCGCCGCCAAGAAGGCGGCGCCCGCGAAGAAGTCCGCCGCCAAGAAACCCGCGGCGAAGAAGACGGCGAAGCCCGCCCAGGCGTCGCCTGCGAAGAAGGCACCGGCCAAGAAGAAGGCCGCGGCGAAGAAGCCCGCGCCCAAGCCGGCACCGTCGCCGACCGGCGGCGTGTACCGGCTGGTGCGGGCGGTCGGCGTCGGCGTCGCGCACGGCGTCGGCGCGATGTTCCGCGGCATAGGGCGCGGCGCGAAGGGCCTCGACCCCGCGCACCGCAAGGACGGCCTCGCGCTGCTGCTCCTCGGGCTGGCCCTGGTGGTCGCGGCGGGCACCTGGTCGAATCTGCGCGGCCCGGTCGGCGACCTCGTCGAAATGCTGGTCACCGGCGCCTTCGGCCGGCTCGACCTGCTGGTGCCGATACTGCTGGGCGCGATCTCGGTGCGCCTGTTCCTCTATCCGCAGCGCCCGGAGGCCAACGGCCGGATCGTCATCGGCCTGTCCGCGCTCGTCATCGGAATCCTCGGCCAGGTCCACATCGCCTGCGGCTCGCCGAGCCGCGACGACGGCACCGAGGCCATGCAGGACGCCGGCGGCCTCATCGGCTGGGCCGCCGCCAAGCCGCTGATCTTCATGATGGGCGAGGTGCTGGCCGTTCCGCTGCTGGTGCTGTTGACGGTCTTCGGGCTGCTCGTGGTGACGGCGACGCCCGTGAACGCCATTCCGCAACGGCTTCGCCTCCTCGGCGTCAAGCTGGGCCTGGTCCAGCCCCTGCACGAGCCGGGCGACGCCGACGGGGCGTACGACAGCGACGACGACCGGCGCTACGACGAGCAGTGGCGCGAGGCCGTGCCCGCCGGCCGGGGGCGGCGCACCGCCACCCGCCGCGGCGGCCCCGCGGACGCCTCCTTCGACGCCGACGAGGCGGAGTCCGAGGAGCTGTCGCAGCGGCGCCGGCCGCGCCGGGGCTCCGTACAGCCGGCGATGCACCGGCCGATGGACGCCGTGGACGTGGCCGCGGCTGCCGCCGCCGCGCTGGACGGCGCCGTGTACAACGGCCTTCCGCCGTCGCCGCTGGTCGCCGATCTGACGAAGGACGTCACCGCGGACATCCGCCGGGCCGCGTCCCCCGTGCCGCCCGCGCGCGAACCGCAGTCGGCCGACGGGCCGAAGGCGGCCGAGCCCGCCGCGGACTCCTCGTCGGCCGTACCGGACCTGACCAAGCCCGCGCCCGCCGGGGACCGGCCGCTGCCGCCGCGGGCCGAACAGCTGCAACTCGCCGGTGACATCACGTACGCGCTGCCCTCGCTCGACCTCTTGGAGCGCGGCGGTCCCGGCAAGACGCGCAGCGCCGCCAACGACGCCATCGTCGCCTCGCTGACGAACGTCTTCACCGAGTTCAAGGTCGACGCCGCCGTCACCGGCTTCACCCGCGGTCCGACGGTCACCCGCTACGAGGTCGAACTGGGGCCCGCGGTCAAGGTCGAGCGGATCACCGCGCTCACCAAGAACATCGCGTACGCCGTGGCCAGTCCGGACGTCCGGATCATCTCGCCCATCCCCGGGAAGTCCGCGGTCGGCATCGAGATCCCGAACACCGACCGGGAGATGGTGAACGTCGGCGACGTGCTGCGGCTCGCCGACGCGGCCGAGGACGACCATCCGATGCTGGTGGCGCTCGGCAAGGACGTCGAGGGCGGCTACGTGATGGCCAACCTCGCCAAGATGCCGCACGTGCTCGTCGCCGGCGCGACCGGCTCCGGCAAGTCCTCCTGCATCAACTGCCTCATCACCTCGGTGATGATAAGGGCGACCCCGGAGGACGTCCGGATGGTGCTGATCGACCCCAAGCGGGTCGAGCTCACCGCGTACGAGGGCATCCCGCACCTGATCACCCCGATCATCACCAACCCCAAGCGGGCGGCCGAGGCCCTGCAGTGGGTCGTGCGCGAGATGGACCTGCGCTACGACGACCTCGCGGCCTTCGGCTTCCGCCACATCGACGACTTCAACCAGGCCATCCGCGCCGGCAAGGTCACCCTGCCCGAGGGCAGTGAACGCGACCTCCAGCCGTATCCGTACCTGCTGGTGATCGTGGACGAGCTGGCGGACCTGATGATGGTCGCGCCGCGGGACGTCGAGGACGCCATCGTGCGCATCACCCAGCTCGCGCGCGCGGCCGGCATCCACCTCGTCCTCGCCACCCAGCGGCCGTCCGTCGACGTCGTCACCGGCCTGATCAAGGCGAACGTGCCGTCCCGGCTCGCGTTCGCCACCTCCTCGCTCGCCGACAGCCGGGTCATCCTCGACCAGCCCGGTGCGGAGAAGCTGATCGGCAAGGGCGACGGCCTCTTCTTGCCGATGGGCGCGAACAAGCCCACCCGCATGCAGGGCGCGTTCGTGACGGAGGACGAGGTCGCCGCCGTCGTACGCCACTGCAAGGACCAGATGACGCCCGTCTTCCGCGACGACGTCACCGTCGGCTCCAAGCAGAAGAAGGAGATCGACGAGGACATCGGCGACGACCTGGACCTGCTGTGCCAGGCGGCGGAGCTGGTGGTGTCCACCCAGTTCGGATCCACGTCCATGCTCCAGCGCAAGCTGCGCGTGGGCTTCGCCAAGGCGGGGCGGCTGATGGACCTGATGGAGTCGCGCAACATCGTCGGGCCGAGCGAGGGTTCCAAGGCGCGCGACGTACTGGTGAAGCCGGACGAACTGGACGGGGTGCTGGCCGTGATCCGCGGCGAGTCCGCCTGAGCGACGGGCGGAGCGCGCAGGTCGCGGCCGGGCCCGGACGCGACACGCCGGAGACGGGCGGCACGACCCCGCGGAACTTCGCGCTCCGCGGCCGTCGGCACCGCGTTCGACGGTCGAGCAACCGTTTCCCTTGTTGTGACGTCAAGTTGGGAGGAGGGGCAGGATAGACCGGTCCCGACGCTCCGGGTGCACCGGCCATTCCGATGGCGTACAAAGTCCCGCCGCCCGGTTGCCCCACCCTTTCGCACCACCCGTAGACTGAACCTCCAGCAGGTGGTTACACGCTCGAAAGGCGCCCCCGTGTCCATCGGCAACTTCCCCGAAGACGACCGGCCTTCCGCCCAAGACGACCGGCCGCCCATCGGCCGAGTCCTCCAACAGGCCCGCGTCGCGGCCGGCCTGACCGTCGACGAGGTCAGCGCCACCACCCGCGTCCGGGTCCCCATCCTCCAGGCGATCGAGCAGGAGGACTTCTCCCGCAGCGGCGGCGACGTCTACGCCCGCGGACACATCCGCATGATCGCCCGCGCCGTGGGGCTCGACCCCGATCCGCTGGTCGAGCAGTACGACTCCGAGCACGGCGGGCGGCCCGCGCCGACCCCCGCCGCCCCGCTGTTCGAAGCCGAGCGCATCCGCCCCGAGCCGCGCCGCCCCAACTGGACCGCGGCCATGGTCGCCGCGATCGTCGCCGTCGTCGGCTTCGTCGGCTTCACCCTCTTCTCCGGCGGCGACGAGGGCGCCGACAAGGGCCCCATCGCCAAGGGGCCGGAGGCCGAGCGGTCGGCCTCCGGCAGCGCGGGACCGTCGAAGGGACGGACGGACGCCCCGGCACCGGTGCCCTCGGACTCCGCGATCGCAGGGGCGCCCGCGGACAAGGTCACCGTGAAGCTGACCGTGGTCGACAAGCGGAGCTGGATCCAGGCCAAGTCGGCCACCGGCAAGCAGATCTTCGACGGGACGCTGAACAAGGGCCAGACCAAGACCTTCCAGGACGACCGGCGCATCGACCTCATCCTCGGCAACGCGGGCGCGATCGAGCTGTTCGTCAACGGCAAGAAGATCGAGGACGACTTCCGGCTCGGCCAGGTCGAACGGGTGTCGTACACGAAGGGTGACCCCGAGGCAGGCTGACCGGCTCCAGCGGCGGCACCAGGCGGCAGGGACCCCGGCCACGGCGCGTACTCCCTGGTTGGACGGGCTGGGGGAGAGGGCGCGGCTCGGGACGAAGTAGTCTTGAGCCCATGCCCGAACGCCGTACCGTCGCCCTTGTCACTCTTGGCTGCGCCCGTAACGAGGTGGACTCGGAGGAGCTAGCGGGCCGTCTGGCAGCGGACGGCTGGGAGCTGGTCGAGGACGCCGCCGACGCGGACGTCGCCGTCGTCAACACCTGCGGCTTCGTCGAGGCCGCGAAGAAGGACTCCGTCGACGCCCTGCTGGAAGCCAACGACCTCAAGGACCACGGCAAGACCCAGGCCGTGGTCGCGGTCGGCTGCATGGCCGAGCGCTACGGCAAGGAGCTGGCCGACGCCCTGCCCGAAGCCGACGGAGTCCTCGGATTCGACGACTACTCCGACATCTCCGACCGCCTCCAGACCATCCTCAGCGGTGGGGTCCACGCCGCCCACACCCCGCGCGACCGGCGCAAGCTGCTGCCGCTGAGCCCGGTGGAGCGGCAGGCGGCCACCGGTGTGGCACTGCCGGGACACGGCACGACCGCCGAAGAGCCGACTCCTTCGCCGGCGGACCTCGCCGACCTGCCGGCGGGCGTCGCGCCCGAATCGGGTCCGCGCGCCCCGCTGCGCCGCAGACTGGGCAGCAGCCCCGTCGCGTCCGTGAAGCTCGCCTCCGGCTGCGACCGGCGCTGCACCTTCTGCGCGATCCCGTCCTTCCGCGGCTCCTTCATCTCCCGGCGCCCCGCCGACGTCCTCGGCGAGACCCGCTGGCTGGCCGAGCAGGGCGTCAAGGAGATCATGCTCGTCTCCGAGAACAACACCTCGTACGGCAAGGACCTCGGGGACATCCGGCTGCTGGAGACGCTGCTGCCGGAGCTGGCGGCCGTCGACGGCATCGAGCGCGTACGGGTCAGCTACCTCCAGCCCGCGGAGATGCGGCCCGGGCTGATCGACGTCCTCACCTCCACGCCCAAGGTCGCGCCCTACTTCGACCTCTCGTTCCAGCACTCCGCCCCGGGCGTGCTGCGGGCGATGCGCAGGTTCGGCGACACGGAGCGGTTCCTCGAACTGCTGGAGACGATCCGCGGCAAGGCGCCGCAGGCCGGCGTGCGCTCCAACTTCATCGTCGGCTTCCCCGGCGAGAGCGAGGCGGACTTCGCCGAGCTGGAGCGCTTCCTCACCCATGCACGGCTGGACGCCATCGGCGTGTTCGGCTACTCCGACGAGGAGGGCACGGAGGCCGCGACGTACGAGGACAAGCTGCCCGCGGACGTCGTCGCCGAGCGGCTGGCGCACCTGTCGCGGCTGGCGGAGGAGCTGACCGCGCAGCGCGCCGAGGAGCGGCTGGGGGAGACCCTTGAGGTGCTGGTCGAGTCGGTCTCCTCGGGGGCTGACGACGGCGAGGAGCCCGCGGTGGGGCGCGGCGCCCACCAGGCGCCCGAGACGGACGGACAGACCGTCTTCACCTCGACGGACGGCCTTGAGCCCGGCCGGATGGTGCTGGCGAAGGTCGTCGCCACGGAGGGCGTGGACCTGGTGGCCGAGTACGTCGGCCTGCCGCAGGAGGCCCCGGCGCCGTCCGGTGGCGCCGCGGCCGTGGGCGGGACCTCGGCCCTGGACGCGCTGGTGAACGGGGCCACCGCCCTGGGCGCCCGCGGGCCGGCCCGGGAGGGCGGTCGACGCGCGGTGGGCGAGGAGGCGGCCAGATGACCGGAGTGCCGGCATCCGCGGGGGGTGGCACCGGCAGGCCCGGTCGCCCCGCGCCCGGGGGGAAGCTCGGCGCTGCGGCCGTCAATCAGGCCAGCCTGTGGAACATCGCCAACATCCTCACCATGCTCCGGCTGGTGCTGGTGCCCGGCTTCGTGGTCCTGCTGTTCCAGGACGGCGGTTACGACCCCGTCTGGCGCGCCTGGGCCTGGGCGGCGTTCGCCGTCGCCATGATCACCGACGTCTTCGACGGCCATCTGGCCCGTACGTACAACCTGGTCACGGACTTCGGCAAGATCGCCGACCCCATCGCGGACAAGGCGATCATGGCCGCGGGGCTGATCAGCCTCTCCGTCCTCGGGGACCTGCCGTGGTGGGTGACGGGCGTGATCCTCTTCCGCGAGCTGGGGATCACCCTGATGCGGTTCTGGGTGATCCGGCACGGAGTCATTCCGGCCAGTCGCGGCGGCAAGATGAAGACCCTCGCGCAGGGCACCGCGGTCGGCATGTACGTACTCGCGCTCGTCGGGCCGCTGGCCACCTTGCGCTTCTGGGTGATGGCGCTCGCGGTCGTGCTGACCGTCGTCACCGGTCTGGATTACGTGCGACAGGCGATCCTGCTGCGGCGCAGGGGGCTCGCCAAGGAGCACGGCGCGGCGGCCGGCGGGCGGTGAGGGACCCGATGGCGGACGGCACGGTCGCGGCGCGCGTTCTGGACTTGCTTGCGGAGCGTGGTCAGACCCTGGCGGTCGCCGAGTCCCTGACGGGCGGCCTGGTGGCCGGGGAGCTGACCGGGGTGCCGGGCGCATCGCGCTCCTTCCGCGGTTCGGTGACGGCGTACGCGACGGCCCTGAAGCGGGACGTCCTCGGGGTCGACGCGACCCTTCTGGCCGAGCGCGGCGCGGTGGATCCGACGGTCGCGTTGCAGATGGCAGCGGGTGTACGGGCCCGGATGGGGGCTGACTGGGGTCTGGCGACGACGGGCGTCGCGGGACCCGACGCCCAGGACGGACAACCGGTCGGCACGGTCTTCGTGGCCGTGTCCGGGCCGGACCGGAGCGAGAAAGTGACGGCGCTGAGGTTGAACGGCAGCCGGGCGGAAATCCGTAAAGAGAGTGTACGGAGCGTGCTGGAACTGCTCCTGGGTGAACTGCACGGCACGGTGCGGGCAAAGGATACGGAACAGAACGGGGGGAATTGATGTTTACAGCCCTGAGTGAACACGTCATCGCTCCCCGCACGGCCGCAGCGCGAGGCGGTACGGTGGGGCGTGAAGGATGCGGCTACGCGGTCCGAGGAGGGAGCCACCGATGATTCTGCTCCGTCGCCTGCTGGGTGACGTGCTGCGTCGGCAGCGCCAGCGCCAGGGCCGTACTCTGCGCGAAGTCTCCTCGTCCGCCCGAGTCTCGCTCGGCTATCTCTCCGAGGTGGAGCGGGGGCAGAAGGAGGCTTCCTCCGAGCTGCTCTCCGCGATCTGCGACGCGCTTGACGTACGGATGTCCGAGCTCATGAGGGAAGTGAGCGACGAGCTCTCGTTGGCCGAGCTGGCCGCGTCGGCGGCGGCGAGCGAACCGGTGCCCGCGCCGGTGCGCCCGATGCTGAACACCGTCTCCGTGACGTCGGTGTCCGGCGTGCCGACGGAGCGCGTGACGATCAAGGCGCCGGCGGAGGCCGTCGACGTCGTCGCGGCTTGACGCGCACCTCGACCCTGGCTTGAGCCCCGGTCGTCCGATCACGACGTGCTCGCACGCGGGATCGGACGACCGGGGCTTTCTCGCGTCCGGGACTTCCACGGGCGGCGCCGGGACTTCCACGGGCGGCGCTGGACTTTCTCGGTCGGTACCGGGGGTTTCCCCGCGTGATCCGGGGCAGGGGCCCACTGTCGAAATGTTCCCTCTCAGGTGCTATGTCATGGTGAGAGGGAGCGGACCGGAAACCGAGTGGAGGACGCATGTCTGTCGTGAAGAGCCCGCTGTCCGACGCCGACCTCAAGACGGTCGGAGAGGCGCTCCAGGGCGCGCTCGTGGACCTGGTGGACCTGGGGCTGGTGGCCAAGCAGGTGCACTGGAACGTGATGGGGCCGCGCTTCCGCTCCGTCCACCTCCAACTGGACGAGGTCGTGGACACGGCGCGGATGCACTCCGACACCGTGGCGGAGCGCTGCTCCGCGATCGGCGTTCCGCCGGACGGGCGGGCCGCGACGGTGGCGTCGCAGAGCGCGATCCGCGGGGTGCCGGACGGCTGGGTCAAGGACACCGACGCGGTGCGGATCCTGGTGGACGCGCTCGGCGCGGTGATTACGCGGCTGCGGGAGCGCATCGCGGCCACCGGGGACCCGGATCCGGTGAGCCAGGACATCCTGATCGGGCTCACTGCGGACCTCGAAAAGCATGCCTGGATGTTCCAGGCGGAGAGCGTGTGACGCCAGCAGGGGGCCGGGGCGGCTCCTGGTGCGGGTGTGCCGGTGCCGGTGCCGGTGTTGGTGTTGGCCTCGGCTTCGGTGTCGGCGTCGGCGTCGTCGGGGCGCGTAGTGCTCCGGGGGCGTGCGCGCCGGGTCTGCTTCCGGTGCGCCCTCCCTGTGGGTGAAGACACGACCTAGCGTGGTCCGGAGGGAGGCAGCCATGGCGGGACGCGGTTTCGTGCGCGTGCCCGTGGGTGCCCTCGGACTCGCACTGGCCGCCTTCGTGGGCGGCGCGCTGTGGTGGTGGGCGGTGCTGCGGCTGCTGCTGGTGCCCGAGCGGGCCGGTCTGGTGGAGGGCGCGGTCGCCGCCGGTGGATGGGGGCTGAGCCTGCTGCCGGTCCACGTGACGGCCTTCACCGGACGCGGCGGCGCCGGCCGGCTGCGGAACGGGGCCCTCACCACGGCATGGCGACGCCGCCGTTCGGGCGGATGATCTGGCCCGTGGTGAAGGCGCTGGCGTCGCAGGCCAGGTGGAGCACCGTGTGCGCCACTTCTTCGGGCCCGCCCACCCGGCGCAGCGGGGTGATCTTGGTGATGGCGGCTTCGGCGCGGCTTTGGAGTTCGGCGTCGTGGCGGTCGGTCATGGGGGTGCGGATCCAGCCCGGGGCGACGGCGTTCACCCTGATGCGGTGCGGGCCGAGTTCGGTGGCCAGGGTCCGGGTGAGTTGGACGACGGCCGCTTTGGCGGCGCTGTAGCAGAGCAGGTCGGGGCTCGCGGCGTCCACGGCGCCGGAGGCCATCGTGACGAGGGAGCCGGGCGTGCCCGCCGCGATCATGGCGCGGGCGGATTCCTGGCAGGCGTACAGCACTCCCTTGAAGTTGACCGCCATGACGCGGTCGAGGTCCTCGTCGCGGGTCTGGAGGACAGGGCTGCTGTGCATGACGCCGGCGACCGCGGCGAGGACGTCGAGGCGTCGTGAGGCGCGGACGGCGGAGGCGACCACGGCCTCCACGCGGCTGCGGTCGGTGACGTCCAGGGGGTGGACGTACGCGGTGCCGCCCGCGTCCTTGATCAGCGCCCGGGTTCCCGCGAGGCCGTCCTCGTCCACGTCCGCGCAGTGGACCGTCGCTCCGGCGCTGGCGAGGAGCGCGGTGCAGGCGCGGCCGATGCCGCTGGCGGCGCCGGTGACGAGCGCGGACCGGCCGGTGAGGTCGTACGCGGCGAGGGTCATGTCGGGACCGTACGACCGGATCTGACGCACCGTCAACTACCCGGTGCGGGTGGTGTGCGGGTGGTGTGCCGGGGCGTGGCTACGGGCTTCGGGGTCCCGACTGGCAGCCGGGGCACCAGTACGTGACGCGCTCGCCGTCGTCGGGCTCCGCGCCTGCGGCGCCGCGGCGCGGCTCTCGCTGGGCAGCCTTGCGTACGGGCGTGCCGCAGCGCAGGCAGGGCTCGCCGCGCCGGCCGTACACGTACAGCAGGGGGCGGGCGGTGCCGGGGACCGTACGGCGGTCGAAGGTGCGCTTGTTCGCTTCGAGGAGCCGGTGGGCGGTGGCGACGAGCCGCGGGGCGATCCCCTCCGGCAGCTCGCCGACCGGCAGCCAGGGCGTCACCCTGGCGAGGAACGCCAGCTCGGAGCGGTACACGTTGCCGATGCCGGCGAGGTTGCGCTGGTCCAGCAGGGCGTCGCCGAGGGGGCGGGCGGGGTCGGCGATGAGGTTCGCCAGCGCCGTCGACGCGTCCCAGTCAGGGCCCAGCAGGTCCGGCCCGAGATGGCCGACGACCTGCGGTTCGTCCCGGGTGCGCAGGACGTCGAGCACCGGCAGCCGGTAGCCCACGGCGGTGTGGGCTGCAGTGCCGAGGACGGCGCGGATCTGGTGCGCCGGGCCGCCGCGCCAGCGCTCGGTCGCGGCGAACACCCGCCAGGCGCCGTCCATCCGCAGATGGGAGTGGAGCGTGAGGCCGTCGTCGAACCGCATGAGCAGGTGCTTGCCCCGCGCGGCCACTTCGCGGACGGACCGCCCGGTCAGGTCGACGGTGGCGAACCGGGGTACGCGCAGGTCGAACCGGGTCAGCAGCTGGCCGGCGAGGGCGGAGTGCAGACGGTGTGCGGTCAGCCAGACGGTGTCTCCTTCGGGCATGACATCCATGATGGTCGACGAACGGGCCCGGGCGCGGTCCCGCGGCGGTCACGGTCTGAGGCGCAGGCCCCTCGGGGTGGCGTGGAAGCCGGCCGTCTCCAGCGCGCGGGCATAGGGCGAGGTCAGTGCGGACGAGCCGTTCGCCCGCTCGACGGTGACCGTGCCGAGCGCGCCCGCCCGCGCCGCCTCCGCCAGCGCCTGCGCGGCGCTGTGCAGCGCCGGTGAATCGGGCTCGGGCCAGGCCAGCAGCGTCTTGCCGCCGCGCTCCAGGTAGAGCGCGAGATCGCCGTCCACGAGGACCACCAGGGAGCCCGCCTTGCGGCCGGGCTTGTGGCCGGCGCCGTCCGGCGGATCGGGCCAGGAGAGCGCCGCGCCGTAGGCGTTCGCCGGGTCGGCGGCGGCCAGCACCACGGCCCGCGGGGCGGCGTGCTCGTCACCGCGCTCGCGCGCGGTGGCCGCCGCGCGCAGCCGGTCCACCGCGCCGTCCATCGCGAACTGGGCCGCCCCCAGCCCCTCGACGACGTACCCCCGGCGGGCCTGGCCGCTGTCCTCGAAGGCGGACAGCACCCGGTACGTGGCGGAGAAGCCGCCTTCGACGCCCTCGGCGGCGACGGCGCCGCGGGTCACCACGCCGTGCCGGTCCAGGAGCGTGCGCGCGAGGGCGTGGGCGCGCTGCGTCGGGTTCGCCTCCGGGGGCGGCAGCAGCGACCAACGGCCGCTCACCGTCGGCGGGCCGCCGCGGGACGCCGGACGGGCCGCGGCCGTCAGCCCGCCGTACTGCCCGCGGGGCACGGTCCGTCTCGCGCGGTGGGCGGTGGAGCCCGCGGTGCGGCCCGAGCCGAGCAGGGAGCGCAGCGGGGCGAGCGTGTCATTGGTCAACCGCCCGGACCAGGCGAGGTCCCAGATCGCATCGGCAAGCTGCGGATCGGTGGCGTCGGGGTGGGTGGTGGCCCGGACCTGGTCGGCGATCTGGCGGAAGAAGAGGCCGTAGCCGGGGGCGAGGGCGGTCAGGACCGCGTCGTGCAGCGCGGTCGTCTCCAACGGGTGGGGCGCGGGCAGCAGCAGCGGCGCCGCGTCCGCGAGGTACAGCGAGACCCAGCCGTCCTTGCCGGGCAGCGAACCGGCTCCCGCCCACACCACCTCGCCGGTGGTGGTCAGCTCGTCGAGCAAGGTGGGCGAGTAGCCCTGCACGCGGGACGGCAGGATCAGCTTCTCCAACGCGGACGCGGGCACCGCGGCCCCCTGCAACTGCTCGACCGCCCGCGCGAGACCGTCGATGCCGCGCAGGCCGTGCCCGCCGCCCAAGTGCTGCCACTGGGGCAGGAACGTGGCCAGCGCCGCCGGCGGCACGGGCTCCAGCTCCTGGCGCAGCGCCGCCAGCGAACGGCGCCGCAGCCGCCGCAGCACGGTCGCGTCGCACCACTCCTGCCCCGTCTCCAGCTCGGACGCGGGAGCGCCCAGGGCGTCGTGCGCCACCAGATGCGGCCGGAACTCGCCCCGCACCACCCGGCCGCCCGCCGCCAGGCGCTGCAGCGCGCCGTCCGTCACCGCCGCGCCCAGGCCGAAGCGGGCCGCGACCTGCGCCGAGGTGAACGGGCCGTGCGTACGGGCGAAGCGGGCGAGGAGGTCGCCGAGCGGATCCTTGACGGGCTCGGTGAAGGCTTCCGGCACGCCCACCGGGAGCGCCGTGCCGAGGGCGTCCCGCAGCCGTCCCGCGTCCTCGATCGCCGCCCAGTGGTCCTCGCCGGCGATCCGGACGCGGATCGCGCGGCGGGCCGCGGCGAGGGACCGCGCCCACTGCGGATCCGCGCCGCGCTCGACCAACTCGGCATCGGTGAGCGGACCGAGGATCCGCAGCAGGTCGGCGACGCCCTCCTCGTCCCTCACCTTGCGGTCGTCCGTGAGCCACTGGAGCTCTTGCTCCAGTGCGACCAGCACGTCCGGATCGAGCAGCTCGCGCAGCTCTGCCTGGCCCAACAGCTCCGCGAGCAGCCGGGAGTCCAGCGAGAGGGCGGCGGCCCGCCGCTCCGCGAGCGGCGAGTCACCCTCGTACAGGAACTGGGCGACGTAACCGAACAGGAGGGAGCGGGCGAAGGGCGACGGCTCGCTGGTGGTGACCTCGACCATGCGCACCCGACGCGCCTCGATGTCGCCCATCAGCTCCGTCAGCCCGGGGACGTCGAACACGTCCTGAAGGCACTCCCGCACGGCTTCCAGGACGATCGGGAACGAGCCGAACTCACTCGCCACCTGGAGCAGTTGGGAGGCGCGCTGACGCTGCTGCCACAGTGGGGTGCGCTTTCCGGGATTGCGCCGGGGCAGCAGCAGGGCGCGCGCCGCGCACTCGCGGAACCTGGCGGCGAACAGCGCCGAGCCGCCGACCTGGTCCGTGACGACCTGACCGATCTCGCCGTGGTCGAAGACGGTGTCGGCGGCGCCCACCGGAGCCTGGTCGCCGTCGAACGTGGTGTCCAGGTGCGCCGGGTCCTGGTCGAGCAGGTCGAGCCCCATCAGATCGGCGTCCGGCAGCCGCAGCACGATGCCGTCGTCGGCATGCATGACCTGCGCGTCCATCCCGTAGCGCTCGGCGAGGCGGGCACCCAGCGCCAGGGCCCAGGGCGCGTGCACCTGGGCGCCGAACGGGGAGTGGATCACCACCCGCCAGTCACCGAGCTCGTCCCGGAAGCGCTCCACCAGGATCGTGCGGTCGTCGGGGACGTGGCCGCAGGCCCGGCGCTGCTCGTCCAGATACGCGAGGACGTTCTCCGCGGCCAGGGCGTCCAGACCAGCGGCGAGCAGCCGCAGCCGTCCGTCCTCCGGGGTGAGCGCCCCGACCTCCCGCAGGAACGCGCCCACTGCGCGGCCCAGCTCCAACGGCCGGCCGAGCTGGTCGCCCTTCCAGAACGGCAGCCGGCCCGGCACCCCGGGCGCCGGGGTCACCAGGACCCGGTCGCGGGTGATGTCCTCGATGCGCCAGGACGAGGTGCCCAGCGTGAAGACGTCGCCCACCCGGGACTCGTACACCATCTCCTCGTCCAGCTCGCCGACGCGCCGCCCGCCGCCGCCCTTCTCCGAGGTGCTGCCGGCGAGGAAGACGCCGAACAGACCGCGGTCGGGGATCGTGCCGCCGGAGGTGACCGCCAGGCGCTGCGCGCCGGGGCGGCCCGTGACCGTCCCCGCGACCCGGTCCCAGACCACGCGTGGGCGCAGCTCGGCGAACGCGTCGGAGGGATAGCGCCCGGCGAGCATGTCCAGCACGGCCGTGAACGCGGACTCCGGCAGGGACGAGAAGGGCGCGGCCCGCCGCACCAGCGCGAGCAGGTCGTCCACCTGCCAGCTGTCGAGGGCGACGATCGCGACGAGCTGCTGCGCCAGCACGTCCAGCGGATTCGCCGGGATGCGCAGCGCCTCGATCGCGCCGGTCCGCATCCGCTCGGTGACCACCGCGGCCTGCACCAGATCGCCCCGGTACTTGGGGAAGACGACGCCGCGGGAGACCGCGCCGACCTGATGGCCCGCCCGCCCCACGCGCTGGAGCCCGGACGCCACCGACGGCGGCGACTCGACCTGGACGACCAGGTCCACCGCGCCCATGTCGATGCCCAGCTCCAGGCTGGAGGTGGCGACCACGGCCGGCAGCCGGCCGGCCTTCAGGTCCTCCTCGACCAGCGCCCGCTGCTCCTTGGAGACCGAGCCGTGGTGCGCCCGGGCCATCAGGGGCGGCGCACCGCGCGCGGCCCCCGACTGGGCCATGACCTCGGCCGGCGGGGCGCCCTCCGCCAGCGGCTCGCCCACGGCGCGCTCGTAGGCGATCTCGTTCAGGCGGTTGCACAGGCGCTCGGCGAGCCGGCGCGAGTTCGCGAAGACGATCGTCGACCGGTGGGCCTCGACGAGGTCGGCGATCCGCTCCTCCACGTGCGGCCAGATCGAGGGGCGGTCGCCGCCGGGGGATCCGGGGGCGTCGGTGGCGGGGGAGCCGCCCAGCTCGCCCAGATCCTCCACCGGGACGACCACCGACAGGTCGAACTCCTTGCCCGACGGCGGCTGGACGATCTCCACCTTCCGCTGCGGCGACAGATAGCGGGCCACCTCGTCCACCGGCCGCACGGTCGCCGACAGGCCGATGCGCCGGGCCGGCTGCGGCAGCAGCTCGTCCAGCCGCTCCAGCGAGAGCGCCAGGTGCGCACCCCGCTTGGTGCCGGCGACGGCGTGCACCTCGTCGACGATGACCGTCTCCACGCCCGCGAGGGCGTCCCGCGCGGCGGAGGTCAGCATCAGGAACAGCGACTCGGGCGTCGTGATCAGGATGTCCGGCGGGCGGGTGGCCAGGGCGCGGCGCTCGGCCGCGGGGGTGTCGCCCGAGCGGATCCCGACCCGCACGTCGGGCTCCGGCAGCCCGAGGCGCACCGACTCCTGCCGGATGCCCGTCAGCGGGCTGCGCAGATTGCGCTCCACGTCGACCGCGAGGGCCTTGAGCGGGGACACGTACAGCACCCGGCAGCGCGCCCTTGGATCCGCCGGCGGCGGCGTGGACGCCAGCCGGTCCAGCGCGGCGAGGAAGGCCGCCAACGTCTTGCCGGAGCCCGTCGGAGCCACCACGAGGACGTCGGACCCCTCCGCGATCGCCCGCCACGCGCCGTCCTGCGCGGCCGTGGGCGCGCTGAAGGCCCCCGCGAACCATCCCCGGGTCGCGGGAGAGAACGAGTCGAGCGCATTGCCGGCCATGTCCCCCATCGTGCACCGCACCACTGACAATCGGCCCCCGCCCGCCCCTGCCGCCGACCGTCCGCCCGGCGGACCCGCAGGTCAGCGGTGACGCGTCGGGCGCACAATGGGGGCATGAACGGGCCCGCGGGGCAGCGGCAGGAGTCGGCGAGGCACTGGCGGTACGAGGCACTGGCCGGCCTCGACCTGCTGCGCGCCCGGTACGTCAGCCACACCTTCCCCCGCCACAGCCACGAGAGCTACCTCCTCGCCACCGTCCTGCGCGGCGTGGAGGACATGCGGGTGCAGGGCGGCGGGTTCCACGTGCTGCCCGGCTCCGTGATGACCCTCGACCCCGAGGAGCCCCACGCCGCGCGCTCCGGGCACCCCGACGGCTGGGCCTACATCGCCCTCTACCCGCAGCCCGACACCGTCCGGGAGATCGTCGCCGAGATCAGCACGCTGCGCGGCACCCCCGGCTTCTCCTCGCCCGTCGCGGACGACCCGTACGCGGCCCGGCTGCTGCGCGGGACGTACGACGCGGCCGACGCCGGCAACGCCCTGGCCGCCGACATCCTGCTGCGGTCCGCCGTCACCCGTCTGCTCACCGAGCACGGCACCCGGCTGCCGGCCCGTACGCCCAAGGCCGCCGGGCGGCGCGCGGCGGGGCGGGCGCGGGCGCTGCTGGAGGCGCGCATGACCGAGCCGCCGTCCCTGGAGCTGCTGGCGCGCGAGGTCGGGGCGAGCCCGCACGCGCTGCTGCGGGCCTTCAAGGCCGAGTACGGCATGCCGCCGCACACCTGGCTGACGGACGCGCGCGTGCGCAGGGCCCAGCTCCTCCTGGCGCAGGGGCACCCGCCGGCGCAGGTGGCGTCCGCGGTGGGCTTCACCGACCAGCCGCACCTGAACCGGCACTTCACCCGGATCGTGGGCGTGCCGCCGGGGGCGTACCGCAAGGAGCGCGCGGGGCCGCTGTGAGCCACCCCGCGGCTCCGGGCGCTCCCCGCGCGCCCGGAGCGCAATAACGTACAAGACGACCGGCGGCGGTCGGCCGTACCGTCCGAGGCATGGCAGAGACGACAGCACCACCGGACAGCGGCCCGCCCGAGCCCATCGCGCGCGCCCACGAGGCCGCGGCCAAGCCGGACTCGGCCGTCGTACGGGACGCCCTCGGCGTCGGCGTGGCCGTCGGGCTGTCCGGCTTCGCCTTCGGCGTCACGGCGGCCGGCTCGGGCCTCACCGTCCTCCAGGCGTGTGCGCTGAGCCTGCTCGTCTTCACCGGCGCGTCACAGTTCGCGCTGGTCGGAGCGTTGGCAGCGGGCGGCAACCCCTTGACGGCGGCGGCCGGTGCCTTCTTCCTCGGGGTGCGCAACGCCTTCTACGGGCTGCGGCTGTCGCAGCTCCTCGCGCTGCCCCGCGCCGTACGCCCGTTCGCCGCCCACTGGGTCATCGACGAGACCGCGGCGGTCGCGCTCGCCCAGCCGACGCGGCGCTCCATACGGCTCGGCTTCACCGTGACCGGTCTGACGCTGTACGTCCTGTGGAACCTGACCACGCTCCTCGGCGCGCTCGGTGCCGAGGCGATCGGCGACACCGACGCATGGGGGCTCGACGCGGCCGGCCCCGCGGTCTTCCTGGCGCTGCTGGCCCCCATGCTGCGGACGACGACCGAGCGCGTGGTGGCCGGACTCGCCGTCCTGCTCGTGCTCGGGCTGCTGCCCGTGCTGCCGGCCGGGGTGCCCGTGCTGATCGCGGCCCTGGCGGCGCCCGCGGTGTTGTGGTTCACGGGCCGCGGCACGAACGAACCTAAGGACCGGGCGGAGCAACTGCCGGAGGGGGAAGACCGATGAGCGTCTGGATCGCGATAGCCGTGACGGCCGTCGGCTGCTACGTCGTCAAACTGGCCGGCCTCCTGGTGCCGGCGAACGCCCTGGAGCGGCCCGTGGTCCAACGGCTGGCCGCGCTCCTGCCCGTCGCCCTGCTGGCCGCGCTCACCGCCGAGCAGACCTTCAGCACGGCCGGCTCCCTGGTGATCGACGCCCGGGCCGCCGGGGTGGCCGCGGCAGCCGTGGCACTGGTCCTGCGGGCGCCCTTCCTCGTGGTCGTCGCTGCGGCCGTGCTGGTCACCGCGGGCGTACGGGCGATCGGCGGTTGACGCGCAAGCACCCGTGCTAGGCGTCGGTCGCCGGGCGCACCGGGCCTCCGGCGCCTTCTTTGATGGGGCGCCCGTACGCCCGCAGGGTCCGCAGCGCCTCGATCGTCACGATCGGACGGGCCTCCAGCGCCGTGCCCGGGGCCCACTGCCGCCAGGTGAGGGGCCAGCCGCCGTCCTCGCGCTGCTCACCCGCCAGATGGTCGAGGCCGATGGCCATCTCCTCGTCCGTGAACCAGTACCGGGCCAGTGAGTGGGGCGTGCGGGCGTAGTCGTACGCGTAGTGGTGCTCGCCCGGGGCGTACCCGTCGGCGACCGGCTGACCGTCGGCCGCGGCCGGGTCGAGCACCACCAACCGCTGCTCCCGCACCAGCTGCCCCAGACGGTCGGCGGCCGTCCGCGCGCGGGCCCGGTCCGGGACGCCGTCGAGGAAGGCGACCGCCGCCTCGACCTCGTACGGATGGGACCGCTCCAGGGACTCGACGGCGGCCCAACAGAAGTCCGTGGCCCGAAACAGCCAGGCGTGCCACACCTCGTTGCGGTGCAGCAACCCGACCACCGGGCCGGTGGTCAGCAGCGACCCCGGGGGATCGTCGACGACCGGGACGAACGGAGCGGTCGGATAGCCGCGCTGGGAGGGGTGGATCGCGGGCAGTGCGCCCTCCGGCGTCGACACCCCGGTGAAGTAGCGGCACAGGCGCTCCGCGCGCAGCCCGCCGCAGCGGCCGATGGAGTCGAGGACGCGCAGTGCGTGGGCGGTGTGCAGGGGCTGGCTGACCGGACCGCGGAGGTCGGGTTCGAGGGCGTGGCCGTAGCCCCCGTCGTCGTTGAGGTACGGCGACAGGGCGGCCTCGACGGCGTCCGCACCGCCGCCGAGGAAGTGGTGGGCGAAGCGCCGCTGCTCCAGGACGCGGGCGGTGAGCCAGACGAAGTGCTCCGCGCGGGCCAGGGACGACGACGGCGGGGGCGCGGGAGCCGTTCCGGTGTCAGCCATGCCCCGACCGTAGGCGCCCGGGACGCCCGCAGCACGGGAGACGACCGGCGCACCCCCGGGGGCGGGATACTGACGTCATGCGGTTGACGATTTTCTGGGAGCGGATGGCGGACCACTTCGGGGCCGGCTACGCCGACTCCTTCGCACGGGACCACGTGATGGCCGAACTCGGCGGGCGGACGGTGCACGAGGCGCTGGACGCGGGCTGGGAGGCCAAGACGGTGTGGCGCGCGGTCTGCGTCGCGGTGGACGTTCCCGCCGACAAGCGGTGAAGCGCCCCGGGCGCGTCCGGCGCCGGGCCGGCTCTTCGATCGGGCCGAACGTACGCGACACTGGCCCGGTGGCCCCGAAGAGCGACAAGCATGACGAGAACGAGCCCGACGAAGATCGGGCCCCGCGCGGACGCGGCGAGCACGACGGACGCGGCGCCGGCGGCAATGGCACAGACGCGGCAGCCGGCCGGCTCGCCGTGCCCGCACAGGGCGTGAGCTGCGGCCCGACCGGCGGCGGCACCGCGACGCGGACGGCCGAGGGCCGCGCCGCGCCCGGCCCCGACGAGCCCCGCGAACACGCCCCGTCCGAACGCGCTCCGCACGAGCACGCACCGTCCGAAGGCGCGACCCCGCCCAACGCGCCGCCGCCGCCCGCTGCGGCCGGTGCGCTCGGCCCGGTGCGCATGCCCCGCTGGCTGCCCCGGGCCATCGTGCTCGCGCTGGCGCTCTACGCGTGCTTCCAGCTCGGCAGCTGGGCGTTCCACCAGCTCATCGGGTTGCTGACGAACATCCTGATCGCCTTCTTCCTGGCCCTGGCCATAGAGCCGGCCGTGGGGCGGATGGCCTCGCGCGGCATGCGGCGGGGAGTCGCCACCTTCCTGGTCTTCTTCGGGATCCTGGTCGCGACCGTCGGCTTCGTCGTCCTGCTGGGGTCGATGCTCGCCGACCAGATCGTGACCATGGTCGACGACTTCCCCAAGTACCTCGACTCGGTGATCAACTGGATCAACCAGACCTTCAAGACGGAGCTGTCGCGGGTGGAGGTCCAGGACAGCGTGCTGCGCTCGGACTGGCTGCAGAGCTACGTCCAGAACAGCGCGACCGGGGTCCTGGACGTGTCCGCCACCGTGCTGGGCGGGCTGTTCCGACTGTTGACGATCTTCCTCTTCTCGTTCTACTTCGCCGCGGACGGCCCGCGGCTGCGGCGCGCGCTGTGCTCCGTGCTGCCGCCGGCCAAGCAGACTGAGGTGCTGCGCGCCTGGGAGATCGCCGTCGACAAGACCGGCGGCTACCTCTACTCGCGCGGTCTGATGGCGCTGATCTCCGGCGTGGCGCACTTCGTCCTGCTGGAGATCCTGGGAGTGCCCTACGCGCCGGCGCTGGCCGTCTGGGTCGGCCTGGTGTCGCAGTTCATCCCGACGATCGGCACCTATCTGGCGGGCGCCCTGCCGATGCTGATCGCCTTCACCGTCGATCCCTGGTACGCCGTGTGGGTGCTCGGGTTCGTCGTGGTGTACCAGCAGTTCGAGAACTACGTCCTCCAGCCCAAGCTCACCTCCAAGACGGTCGACATCCACCCGGCCGTGGCCTTCGGCTCGGTCATCGCCGGCACGGCCCTGATGGGGGCGGTGGGCGCGCTCATCGCGATCCCGGCCGTCGCCACGCTCCAGGCGTTCCTGGGGGCGTACGTGAGGCGGTACGACGTGACCGACGACCCCCGGGTGCAGGGCCACCAGCGGTACGGCGGACAGCTCCTCAAGCGGATCAAGGGAGTGCCGGGGATACGGCGTGCCCAGCCGCAGCCGGAGCCAGACGAAGGGGTCTGACCCAGCTCGCGGCGGCACCCAAGAACCGCGGGGCGGGGTGAGTGACGGGACGACTCGAACCCGTTACTCACCCCGCCTCTGTGTTCACCGGGCTCCGGCGCCGGTCACATCCGGTCGCGTATCTGCTCGGCCTGGTGCATCAGCTCCTCGGCCTCCGCGCCCTCCTGCTCCGACAGCTCCGCGATCAGGGTCGTGAGCCGCGCCTCGGCCTCCGCCGCGCGCCCCAACTCCTGCTCGGTCCACGCGGCGCGCACCAGGGACTGGAAGCGGTCCCGCAACGCCGCCCCGCCGAACTCGGCGAAGACCTCCGCCGCCTCCAGCGTCAGCCGCAGCGCCCGTTCCCGGACGGCCCCGCGCTCTTGGAGGTCGGGCCCCGGCAGGTCGTCTTCCGCCTCTTCGCGGCCGTACAGCTCCTCTTCGAGGAGCCGGGCCAGCTGCTGGCAGGTCTGCGCCCACTCGTAGCGGCACTGGGGGGCGTCGAGGTCGCGGAGCACCCCGAACGCCTCGTCCATCAGCGTCTGCGCGCGGGCGTACGCCGCTGCGACACGGACCGGGCCCTGGCCGTCTCCCCCGTCCATCCCGTCTTCATCGTCGTCCTCGTCGTCGTGGTCGACGCCCTCCACCGCCAGCCACGCCAGCGAGCGCAGCACCCGCACCTCTGCGACGGGATGGCCGCCGGCCCGCCGCCACAGCTCCAACGACTGCTCGTACGCCGACCGCGCCTCGCTGCTCAGGCCCGCGGCCGAGAGCGCGTCCGCCGCCGAATTGGCGAGCGTCGCCTGCGCGCGGACGTCCTCCCACCCCTTGGTGACCTCGGCGCCCAACAGGAACTGCTCGGCCGCGGCCTTGGGGTCGTTCAGCTCCTGGAGCAGCCGGCCGAGCAACTGCCGCGCCTGGACGACCTCGTCCTCGCCGTGCGCCGCGACCAGGTCGGGCAGCACCGAATGCAGTACTTCCACCGCCTCGACGGTCCGGTCCGCCTCCGCGTACGCCCGGGCCAGCACCGTGCGCGCGCGGGCGCCGGACGTCGCAGCCAGCCCCGCCTGGTCCAGCCAATGCGTGGCCTCAAGGGCGTGCTCCGCCGCCTCCTCGGCCCCGTCGCCGCGCTCCAGCAGGACGTCCGCGAGCGTCAGCCGTACGGACGACTGCTCCTCCGGGTCGACCAGTTCGACGGAGTGGCCGAGGGCGGCCCGGGCACTGGCTTCGGCAGCCGCCAGGTCGCCCATGGCGGCCAGCACGCTGGCGCGCATCGACAGCGGCTGGCACGCCTCCCACGGGCGGCCACCGGCGATCTGGTGGCCCGCCGCGGAGGCGAGCAGCGGTTCCGCCGTGCGCAGGTCCCCCGCGGACAGCAGGGCCCGGGCGAGGTCCAACTCCGCCTGGCCGATGACGTCCACCGTGCCGTGCGGCGGATCGGCGTCGTCCCGGGCGGCGATGAAGTCTTGGAGCGCGGTCACCAGGCCGGTGTCCAGCTTCTGGTCGGCCCCGGCCCCGGCCCTGTCCCCGGCCCTGTCCCCGTTTTCCGAGCCGTGGCGCCGGGCGGCCCCCGCGTGCTCGTCCGCCGTCAAGAACGCCTCGATCCGCAGGGCCGTCAACTCGGCGAGCGCGGTGCGGCGCGGGCGCAGCGGATCCGTAGCGGGCAGCTCCCCGGCCGAACGCACGGCCGCGGCGAGCAGCGCACGGATCTCCTCGGCAGGCGCACCGAGCTCGACCGCGCTGCCGGCCGCCGCCAGGTCGGCGAAGGCCGCCCGGCTCTCCTGACCGGCCGCCCGCTGGGACTCCGCGGCCCGGGTGAACATGGCGGTCGCCCGGGGCTCCCCGGCGTGCAGCGCGGTCATCGCCCGGAACTCCAGGACGTCCGCGGCCAGCGCCGGATCCGACGGGTGTCCGGACTCCGCCCCGATGCGGCGCGCCACATCGGCCCACAGGGCGCGGGCCGAGGGACGGCCCTCCGCCCGGGCGGCGCGCGCCCGCTCGACCAGCTCGGCGAAGCCGCCCGCGCCGTCCGGAGCCGCGGCGGGCGCGTCCTTCGGCACCGGGGTGCGGGAGGCCGCCGGGGCGCCCTGCGGCGCGGGCGGGAGCGCGGCGCTGCGCACCCCGAGGGGCAACGCGTCCAACAGCGGCTGCTGCGCGATCCGCTCGGTCAGCCGCCGCGACACGAGCGCGTTGCCGTTGCGCGCGTCGAAGCGGGCCGTGATCGCCGCGGCGTCCGCGTGCAACAGCTCGTACAGCTCCCCGACGGTGCGGACCGAGCCCCGGTAGGGGACGGTGGCCCGGTCCACCAGCCCCAGCTCCCGCAGCCGCCGCAGCAGGACGAGGATGCCGCCGGTGAACTCCAGCTGCGACTCGACGTCCCCGAGCGGGCCGAGGTGGGCCGAGTGCTCGGCCAGGATCTCCAGGCCCCGCGACTCGTTCCCCGTCAGGGCGCAGAACTCGATGTGCTCGCCGATCGAGCGCAACAGGCTTTCGTTGCCGCGGGCCATGCGGTAGCCGCGCAGGTGGTGGGCGCGCGCCTCACCGGCGCGGCCGAGGCGGACCAGGGGCAGCAGGGAGTGGGCGAGCACCCGGTGCGGCTCCTCCATGCAGGACAGCCCACCGGCCAGTACGGGCTCCCAGATCCGCACCGCTTCGGCGTCCTCGCCCCGGCGCGAGCGGTACCACCCCTGGGTGTTCAGCTCGCAGGCGTGGCAGTCGCTCATCTCGTCCCGCTCGGCGGCCATCCAACCGGCCACCGCACGCTCCATCCGGTCCGTGTCCCCGGTCGCGTCGGCCAGGTAGAACTCGGCCTGGCGCACCGCGCGCTCGCTGTAGCCGGCCAGCCGGTAGCGCCGCTCCATGTCCACCAGCCAGCGGTCCACGGACGCCAGCGGGATGTCGGGGGACTCGACGATGCCGCCGGCCACCCACTTGAACCGCCAGTACAGGCTGCGGGCCTCGTGGGCGGCGAAGGAGGCCGGGTCGCGGTCGTACTCCTGGAGCAGCCGAGCGAAGGGCACCACCATCTTGGTGCGCTCCGAGCTGTACTCGTACGCGTCGACCAGCCCTTGGAGGGACTGGCGGAACAGATCGGCCTCACCGGTCGTCTCGGCGGCGGCCGACAGGAACTCGGCACGGGTGACCCGCGCCGAGCCGTGGGGTGCGCCCGCGTTCTCGAAGAGGCCCTGACGGATCTCCTGCGGGGACATCGGGGACATCGGAGCGGTCACGGCTGGTCCTCCCGGGGGGTGGTGCCCTGGACGGCGGAGAGGGTCGCCCATTCCAAGAGCCCGAGGAAGGCCCGGTTGAGCAGGGTGGAGTCGGCGGGGCGCAGGGGTCGCTGCGACATCAGCAGCGCCTGGCCGTACAGCGATTCGACCGCCGTGGCGGTCAGTTCCGGGTCGGGCAGCGCCGCGACCCGGCGGATCAGCGGATTGTTGTGGTTCAGCACCAGCCGGGCCCTGGGCGCCGCACTGCGCAGCGAGCCGAGGATGTCGCTCCACAGCGAGTCGGCGTTCTCCTGGGCGGTGGCGCGGTCCCGCTCGTGGCGGGCCTGGCGGTCGTCGAGGAAGAGCGCGGGCATCGTCACCGGCTGGAAGGCGCGCAGCACCACGTCGCAGCCGTGCGGGTCCAGCCGGGTGCGCGCGGTGGCCAGGAAGGAGGCGAGGGCCAGCTCGGCGGAGGTGGCGACCGGGTCGAGGCGTTCGGTGACGGCGCCCGCGTCCAGCTCGGTGACCTTGACGGCGGGGCGGACCGTCGGCAGCAGGGCGAGCAGGTCGGCGTCGTAGGTGTAGCCGGCGTTGACCACGCCCAGGCCGTGCGCGGCGGCGATGGGGGCGATCTGGCGGAACTCCTCGACGGTCCGGGTGAAGTGGACCTCGCCGTGGGCCGCGGTGAACTCGTCCAGGCTCAGCTGGCCGTCGCTGGTCTCGAACGGCAGCCAGGGCAGCATCAGCTCGAACAGCTCCGCGTCGTGCCGCGCCAGGGACTTCACCCCCAGGTGGTGCACGCTCAGGAAGGAGGCCAGCCGCTGCGGGTCGCTCGCCGCCAGCTCCGTCAGCCACTGCCGGACGGCGCCGCCGAGGGCTTCGCGCACGGCGGCGAGCGTCTCGTCGTCGTACAGGTTCTCCCGGGAGGCGGTGGGGCGGAGCGTGTCCGTGTCCACGACGGCGCGGACGAAGAAGGCCCACTCCGGCAGGAGGTTGTCCGCGCGGTCGGTCAGCAGCATGCCCTTGAGGTACGTGCGGTGCCCGGCCCGGTGCGCCGGACTGGTGGGCTCCGGCAGTACGTAGGCGACGCCACGCACCCCGGCGACCGGGAGGTCGAGGTCGATGGAGTCCAGCGGGGTGAAGCCGAACAGCTTCGCGCAGTGCCCGTTGAGGGCGACGCGGCGGGCCGCGGGGGAGGCGTACTCGCGGTCCCACACGGCGGGCCGGTCGGTGATCGGGCGCTCCGCGCCGCCGTCCGTGCCGTCGTCCGCGCTGAAGACGATGTCGTACGGCAGCAGGGAGCCGTAGTCGCGGGCCAGCTCCTCGACCCGGTCCGGGCGCGTCCACTCCTCGGAGCCGGGGCGCGGCTCCAGGTGCACCGTCGTGCCGGGCTCGGGCCGGGCGTCGTCGGGCAGGGTGCGCACGGTGTACGAACCGTCGTCGGACGCCAGCCACTCCACGGGGGCGGCGTCGGGAGTCCGGGCGGAGCGGGTGACCACGCGGATCTCGCGGGCCACGACGAAGCAGGCGAGCAGGCCGATGCCGAACTGGCCCAGGAACTCCCGGCGGGCCGACTCCAGGCCGTGCTCGCCGCCACGCTTGGAGCTGCGGCCGATGGTGGCGAGGAGGGTGTGGACCTCATCGGCGGTGAGCCCGATGCCGCTGTCCTCGATGGAGACGCCCCCCGCCGAGCTGGAGAGTCTGATGCGGACCCGTACGTCGGGGTGCAGCGCCTGCCGCGCGGTGACCGCGTCCACGGCGTTCTGCAGCAGCTCGCGGACGTACACCCGGGGGCTGGAGTACAGGTGGTGGGAGAGCAGGTCGACCAGACCGCGTAGATCGACCTGGAAGCTGTTCGCCTCGGGCGGAGTCGCCTCCGCTGCACCGGCGGACGTCATGGCACATCACCTCGCGCTAATACGTGTGGGTACAGGCGATCGCGAGGTCCCCCCTCACAGATCACGAACGTGGAAGGCAGCGTAGTAGTGCCCGCTGACGTTCTCCGCCGCAACGGCCGGTATGAGCCGGGCCCGGCCGGCCCGGCGGCTCGGGGGGAGCGGCCGGGCGGGTGGGCGGTCGTGCGGTCGACTGCTCCGTCAGAGGGCGTGCTGCTGCCGCAGCCGCTGGAAGGCGGTGGGGGCGGGCCGCTCGGGGAGGAACCGTGCGATGCGTCGGGCGCAGTCGAGCGGGGTCGCCGTGCTCGTGTCGCACTCCACGTCGTACGTGCCGTGCGCGTGCACGCGGGAGATCTGCCGTGCCGCGAGCCCGGCGGGACGGTCGCCGCGGGCCGCCTCCCGGCGCTCCAGCTCCTCCAGCGAACAGTGGACGCCCACCAGGACGACCCGGTGGGGCGGGAACAGCGCGAGGCAGTCCGCCAGCCGCCACGGTTCGCTCAGGACGTGGTCCACGACCACGTTGTTGCCGGCCGCCGCCATGCCCGCGACCGCGCGGTGGAACCCCCGCCAGGTGCGCTTGAGGGTGTCGTCGACTTCGGCGGGGGTCAGCTGGGGCTGGGAGCGCATGGCGTGGAAGGCGTCCACGGGCAGGTGGAAGTAGGGCTCGTCGAGGAGGGTGAGGAGCTCCCGGGCGATGCTCGACTTGCCGGAGCTCGACGTGCCGTTCAAGAAGACGATCAGCCCGTCCGCGTCGGGGCCGCCCTGCTCGGTCTCCGAGTGTTCCCGCATGGTGTGCACGCTCCCGCTCGTTCGTTCGTGGTGCGGTCCGCCGTTCGGGACGGTCCGTCCACCATGATCACTCGACCGGCGGCGTGCCGGGTGGGGGTGCTTGACACCAAAATCGAACATCCATTCTCATGGGGGCTCCGGCGCCGCGCTTCACCGGAGAGTTGTCCACAGGCGGGACGGGCGTCGGGGCCCGTTGTCAGTGGCAGGGGTTAGCGTCTTTGACGTGAAGCGATCGACACAAGCAAATCGGGTGGAACCCATGGCAGGAACCGACCGCGAGAAGGCGCTCGACGCCGCACTCGCACAGATTGAACGCCAATTCGGCAAGGGCGCGGTGATGCGCCTGGGCGAGCGGCCGAACGAGCCCATCGAGATCATCCCCACGGGATCGACCGCGCTGGACGTCGCGCTCGGCGTCGGCGGACTGCCGCGTGGCCGCGTCGTCGAGGTGTACGGACCCGAGTCCTCCGGTAAGACGACCCTCACGCTGCACGCCGTGGCCAATGCGCAGAAGGCCGGCGGCGCCGTCGCCTTCGTGGACGCCGAGCACGCCCTCGATCCGGAGTACGCGAAGAAGCTGGGCGTCGACATCGACTCCCTCATCCTCTCCCAGCCGGACAACGGCGAGCAGGCGCTCGAAATCGTCGACATGCTGGTCCGCTCCGGCGCGCTCGACCTGATCGTGATCGACTCCGTCGCGGCCCTCGTGCCGAAGGCGGAGATCGAGGGCGAGATGGGCGACTCGCACGTGGGTCTCCAGGCGCGGCTGATGAGCCAGGCGCTGCGGAAGATCACCAGCGCGCTGAACCAGTCGAAGACGACCGCGATCTTCATCAACCAGCTCCGCGAGAAGATCGGCGTCATGTTCGGCTCCCCGGAGACCACGACCGGTGGCCGGGCCCTGAAGTTCTACGCGTCCGTGCGGCTCGACATCCGCCGCATCGAGACCCTGAAGGACGGCACGGACGCGGTCGGCAACCGCACCCGCGTCAAGGTCGTGAAGAACAAGGTCGCGCCGCCCTTCAAGCAGGCCGAGTTCGACATCCTGTACGGCCAGGGCATCAGCCGCGAGGGCGGCCTGATCGACATGGGCGTGGAGCACGGCTTCGTCCGCAAGGCCGGGGCCTGGTACACCTACGACGGCGACCAGCTCGGCCAGGGCAAGGAGAACGCGCGCAACTTCCTCAAGGACAACCCCGACCTGGCCAACGAGATCGAGAAGAAGATCAAGGACAAGCTGGGCGTGGGCGTTCGGCCCGAGGCCGCTGCCGGCGAGTCCGGCGGCGAAGCGGCGGGCGCGGCGGCGGCCCCGGCCGCTGACACGAAGTCGGTGCCCGCTCCCGCCACCAAGGCCAAGACGGCCAAGGCGGCGGCGACCAAGGGCTGAGCGTGACCCGGCGCACCGAATGGCCGGGCGACAGCGCCGACTCGTCGAGGGCCGAGAAGGAGCTGTCGCCCCAGGACCCGGCTGAGCGGGCGCGGGCGATCTGCCTGCGCCTGCTCACCGGGACGCCCCGCACCCGCAAGCAGCTGGCGGACGCGCTCCACAAGAGGGAGATCCCTCCGGAGGTGGCCGATGACGTGCTCTCGCGCTTCGAGGACGTGGGGCTGATCAACGACACCGCGTTCGCCCAGGCGTGGGTCGAGTCGCGGCACCACAGCCGGGGGCTCGCCCGCCGCGCCCTCGCCCGTGAGCTGCGGACGAAGGGAGTGGCCCCGGCACTCGTCGACGAGGCGGTGGGCCAGCTCGACTCGGAGCGCGAGGAGGAGACCGCCCGTGCACTGGTCGCCCGTAAGCTGCGGGCCACCCGCGGGCTCGACCGCGACCGGCGCATCCGACGGCTGGCCGGCATGCTGGCCCGCAAGGGCTACGGCGAGGGTCTGGCGCTCAAGGTGGTCCGGCAGGCCCTGGAAGAGGAGGGCGAGCAGGACCTCGACGATCTGCCGGAGCCCTGGTGACCCGCCGCGGTGACCACCGGCCGGCCTCCACCGCTTTTCGCGCCGGGGGCGGGAAGGACGGCGGAGGCTGAGGCACGGCGGGCGCCGTCAATCCTCCGGGGAGGACACCACGGCGTTCGGCGAAGAATCGGCCGTGGTGGAGGGAGCGGCTCCGGTGGTGACGGGAAGGCCCGCCGCCCGCCACGCCTGGAAGCCGCCGATCAGATCCGTCGCACGGTGCAGCCCGAGCTGCCGCAGGGAGAGCGCCGCGAGGGAGGAGGCGTACCCCTCGTTGCAGATCACCACCACCCGCAGGTCGTGGCTGACCGCCTCGGGCGCGCGGTGGCTGCCCTGCGGATCCAGCCGCCACTCCAGCTCGTTGCGCTCCACGACCAGAGCGCCCGGGATCAGACCGTCCCGATCGCGCAGGGCCGCGTAGCGGGTGTCCACCAGGAGGGCGCCGGCCGCAGCCTCGTCGAAGGCGCGTCGGGCTTCCACCCGGTCCAACTGCTCGCGGACCCGCTCCAGGAGCTCGTCTATGCCGACGGCCCCTTCGGGCACGGACGGGGAAGGTGTGGTCACTGCCAGTCCTCCGGACGTTCGACCTGCTCCAGACGGAGCACGGGGCCGGTGCGGCTGAACCGTCGGATCAGCGGCAGCGGCGGATGGTACGCATGGACAGAGACGGCGTGCTCGGACGATTCGTTGAGCACCTCGTGGACGTGGTGCCGGCCGAAGGCACGGCCCTGACCCGAGGCCAGCCGTCGCTCGCGGTCCAGCCCTTCGCTCAGTTCGAGGGTCTTCCACCCGCTGGCCGGAAGCCGTACGGCCAGCGAGTGCTCCGTCAGCCCGCCCACCGCGGTGGCGAACGCTCCGACGGACTCGGCGTGGTCGTGCCAGCCGGTGCCCGTGCCGGGCGGCCAGCCGATGAGCCACGCCTCGCTGCCGCCCGGGCCGTCGAGCCGCACCCAGGTGCGGCCCTGCGGATCGAGGGGGAGCGAGGCGATCAGTTCGGGGTCGGCCGCCGCGCTCCGTACGAAGTCGAGCAGCTCGGCGGCGGTGGGGGCGGCGGTCGCGGTCGTCGACGCCGCGGCGGTGGCCCGGGGCGTGGAACGCGGAATTGATTGGGACACGGAGTACCGTCCTGGGAGTTCGCTGGAGGGCGCGCAGGGGTGCGGCGCAGCGACCCGCGGGGCGCGCGGATGACGAGGAGTCCCCGCGCACGTCAGACGCGGGGGAGCGAAGTCAGCAGGACGGTCGACACAGGCAGCCCGCGTACCGGAGGAAGTCCATGTGGACCCTCCGCCACAGGCGCACGTCGGTGCCGGTCATGCTCGGGAGTACACCACGCTACTCACCGGAGGGTCAATTGACGTCCGCGGTACGGTCACTTGGGGCCGGGGCCGGCGCACCGCCGCGGGCCGCGTCCGCCGCCGCGTACAACTCCGCGGGCCGCACCCCCGCGAACGCCGCGACCAGGTGGCCGTCCGGCCGGACCAGCAGCACCGCGTGCGCCGAAGCACCCGGGTACTCCTCCGTCACCAGCAGTTCGGCCCGCACGGGCAGCGCGGACACCGCAGCCGCGAGCCTCGGCATCACACCGGCGCTCTGCCAGTGCCGGCGGTCCCACACGCCCGTGCCGGGGGCGACCAACAGGACCAGCAACTGCCCTTGGCCCAGCCGGTCCCGCAGCCGTGCGCTCGTCCCGTCGGGGGTGGTCACCCGTACGTCCTCCACCACGGCACCGGTCTCCGTGGCGGTGCGGACGTGGGCGGGGGAGTGCTCCGGCGCGAGGGGGGAGTGCGCGTGCACCGGGAGCGCCCCGAGGGGCCCCTGCCCCAGATGCGCTTCCGTGAGCAGCGCGTCGTGCCCGCGCGCCGCACCCGGCAGATAGGCGCGCAGCGCACTGGTGCCGCGCAGCGCCGGCAGGGCGTGGTCGGCGGCGCGCAGTCGGGCGGCGACCGCGGCCCGGCGCTCGGACTGGTAGCTGTCGAGCAGGGCGGGCGATCCGCCGTGGTGCCAGGTGTGCGCCAGCTTCCACGCCAGGTTCTCCGCGTCCCGCAGCCCTTCGTCGAGGCCCTGGGTGCCGAGCGCGCCCACCAGGTGCGCCGCGTCGCCCGCCAGGAAGGCCCGGTCCACCCGCCAGCGCCGCGCCAGCCGGTGGTGCACGGTGTACACGCCGGTGTCGAGCAGGTCGTACGGCGGGGTGCTGCCGTCGCACCAGCCCGCGAGGGTGTCGCGGACCCGGGTCACCAGGGCGTCGGGGGTGACCAGTTCGCCGTCCGGCGGCAGCAGCCAGTCCAGCCGCCAGGCGTCGTCCGGCAGCGGACGGGCCGTGATCTCGCTGCCGCTGCCGCGCCACGGCGGCTGACGGTGCAGCACCACCTCGTCGGGCCAGGGCAGTTCGGTGCGCAGGGTGGCGACGGCGTGCCGCTCGACGGCGGTGCGCCCGGGGAAGCGGACGCCGAGCAGCTTGCGCACGGTCGACCGGGCGCCGTCGCAGCCGACCACGTGACTGCCGCGCCACCACGTGCCCTTCGGGCCGCGGGTGTGCACCGTGACGCCGTCGGCGTCCTGCTCCAGGGCGTCCACCCGGCTCTCGACGACGAGTTCCACCGACTCCTCGGCCGCGGCTGCGGCGCGCAGCCCGCGAGTGAGGGCGTGCTGGGGGATGTGCAGCGGCGAGGGGACGGTCTCGGCGCCGAGCGGCAGCCGGCGCAACTCCTGCTTCCGGCGCATCGTGCGCCAGCCGGTCCACCGGGCGCCCTCGTCACGGACGGTGGCGCAGCCGAGCCGTTCCACCAGGGCCGCCGTGTCGGGGCGCAGGACGGCGGTGCGCGCGGGGCGCGGGTCGTCACCGCCGCCGCCCTCGTCGAGCACGACGGTCGACACGCCCTGTTGGGCGAGTGCCAGCGCGAGTGCCAGTCCGACCGGACCCGCACCGACGACGATCACCGGGTCCACGGCGCGGCTCCCCGGGCTCGCAGGGGCGTGCAGCAGGTCGTCGGCGTCGTCGTAGGGATGGGTGCGGGGGAGCCCCGGTGCGCGATCACAGAACGTATGCAACCGATTGGGGGTGCCTGCGTCAAGTGACCCGGGAGCGGCATGGCGGCCACTGGTCCGTACGGGGGCGGCGGGGCGTCTGAGCTCGGGAAAGCCCGATGCGGGGGAGGGGCGTGCGGTGTGGCAGGACGGGGGAGGCCCGAGGAGCCGAACGGTGGTTCGTAGGACGGATGTCAGCCACCGGGGCGGATGACGCTTCCTGGGGCAGCCGGTCCAAGACCTCCGCGGCGGTGGTGCCCGGACACCAGGAGGCGGTGGCGCCGCCGCGCCACCGCCTCCTGGATTCCGCCACGCCCGGGCCGCTGGTCGATCGCGGCCCGGGCGGGGATGACCTGCTTCCGCGTCAGGGCTTCGCGTCGACGACGCCGCCCGCTTCCAACTCCTCCCGGTTCACGACCGCGCCGGTGCTCTTCTTCCCCCGGCGTATCCGCGATTCCAGCCAGCTCGCGAACGAGGTCAGCAGGAAGTTCAGCAGGATGAAGAGGAGGGAGATGACCGTCAGCGTGGCGATCGTGTTGGCGCCGTAGTTCGCCGTGATCGCCCGGTGCTGGTACAGAAGTTCGGTGAACCCGAGGAGCGCGCCACCGAGGGCGGTGTCCTTCACGATGACCACGAGCTGGCTGACCAGCGCGGGCAGCATCGCCGTGACCGCCTGCGGCAGCAGGACGAACGTCATCATCTGGCCCTTGCGCATGCCGATGGCCTTGGCCGCGTCCGACTGCCCGGTGGGCAGCGAGAGGATGCCGGCGCGCACGATCTCGGCGATGACGGACGCGTTGTACAGCACCAGACCCGTGACCACCGCGTACAGCGGTCGGATGTCCGACTCCAGGTCGGAGAACTCCACGAACGCCTGGTACGCGAAGAGCATCAGCAGCAGCACCGGCATGGCGCGGAAGAACTCGACCACGGCGGAGACGGGGACCCGCACCCAGGCGTGGTCGGAGAGCCGGCCGATGCCGAGCGCGGCGCCGAGCGGAAGGGCGATCACCACGGAGATGGCCGCGGCCTTCACCGTCTCCCAGAGCCCGGGCAGCAGGAAGGTGGACCAGACCTTGGAGTCGTTGACGAACGGACTCCACTTCTCGGACGCCAACTGCTCCTTGTCGGCCATGGTGGACAGCACCCACCAGACCACCAGGGCCAACACCGCCAGGAAGACGACGGTGTAGAGGACGTTGCGCCGCTTCGCCTTCGGGCCGGGCTCGTCGTACAGGACGGACGTCATCGCTTCACCGCCACGCGCTTGGCGACCCAGCCCAGCACCAGACCGGTGGGCAGGGTCAGGACGAGGAATCCGAACGCGAAGACCGCGAAGACCGCGATCAGTGCGTCGGCCTCGTTCTCGATCATCGTCTTCATCAGGGCCGACGCTTCGGCGACGCCGATCGCCGAGGCCACGGTGGTGTTCTTGGTGAGGGCGATCAGCACGTTCGCCAGCGGAGTGACGACCGCGCGGAACGCCTGGGGCAGCACGATCAGGGTCAGTACCTGGAAGAAGCCGAGCCCCATGGCCCGGGCGGCCTCCGCCTGTCCGACGGGCACGGTGTTGATGCCGGAGCGCAGCGCCTCGCACACGAAGGTGCCGGTGTACGCGACCAGGCCCAGCACGGCCATCCGGAAGCCGATGTCCTTGAAGTTGTCCGCACCGAGGTTGACGCCCAACGTCTGGTTCAGCCCCAGGGAGCAGATGATGAGGACGACCGTCAGGGGGGTGTTGCGGACGACGTTGACGTAGCCGGTGCCGAAGGCCCGCATCAGGGGGACGGGGCCGACCCGCATGCCGGCCAGCAGGGTTCCCCATATCAGGGAACCGATTGCCGAGTAGACGGTGAGCTTCACCGTCACCCAGAACGCGTCGAGCAGGTCGTACTGCCCGGAATCGAGGAAGTCGAACACGTTGACCCGCGATCTCTCCTGGTCGGAACGTTCGGAAGGAGGGGATCAGGGCCGCCGGCCGGAGTGGGCCGGCGGCACGTCACCGCTGGCTCAGCTGAGCTTGCCGATCTCCGGCGCGGGCTCGTTCTTGTAGCCCGCCGGGCCGAAGTTGGCCGCGACGAACTTGTCCCAGGACTTGTCCGCCTTCATCTTCTCCAGGGCCTTGTTGATCTTGTCCTGGAGGTCCTTGTCGCCCTTCTTGATGCCGATGCCGTAGTTCTCGTTGCTCAGCTTCAGACCGACGAGCTTGAACTTGCCCTGGTGCTCCTTCTGGGCGGCGTAACCGGCCAGGATGGAGTCGTCCGTGGTCAGCGCAACGACGGACTTGTTCTCCAGACCGGTCAGGCACTCGGAGTAGCCGCCGACGGGGTGGAGGTCGGCCTTGGGGGCGATCTCCTTCTGGATGTTCTGCGCCGAGGTGGAGCCGGTGACCGAGCAGAGCTTCTTGTCGTTGAGGTCCTCGGCCTTGGTGATCGAGGTGTCGTCGGCGCGGACGAGCAGGTCCTGGTGGGCCAGCAGGTACGGGCCGGCGAAGTCGACCTTCTCCTTCCGCTGGTCGGTGATCGAGTAGCTGGCGGCGATGAACTTCACGTCACCGTTGGCGAGCATCGTCTCCCGCTGGGCGCTCGGGGTCTGCTTCCACTCGATGTCCTTGGCCTCGTAGCCCAGTTCCTTGGCGATGTACGTGGCGACGTCGACGTCGAAGCCGGTGTACTTGCCGTCCTGGGTCTTCAGACCGATGCCGGGCTGGTCGAACTTGATCCCGATCTTGATCTTGCCGCCGCCGCTGCCCGAGTCGTCGTCGCTGCCGCCGCACGCGGTCGCGGCCAGCGAGAGGGTCACGACCGTGGCGACGGCCGCAGAAACCTTGCGGAGCTTCATGGTGAACATCCCTTGCGTCGTGGTTCGCCGATCGTTGAGCCGATGCGTCGGCCGGCACGGTGTTCGGCACGGAAGGCCGGTACGGTCCGGCGCCGGGGTGGCTGGGGCGCCGGACCGCCGTGTCGGCCGACGGGTCCTTGGGTGGCGCGGCCGGCCCGCCGCCGCGGAAGCGCGGGCGCGGGGCCGGCTGCGTCAGAAAAGGTGGCGTGGTGCGTCAGTCGTGCGTCAGTGGTGCAGGATCTTCGACAGGAAGTCCTTGGCCCGATCGCTGCGCGGATTGCTGAAGAACTCGTCGGGCGTGGCCTCTTCGACGATCCTGCCGTCGGCCATGAACACCACGCGGTTGGCCGCGGAACGGGCGAACCCCATCTCGTGGGTGACCACGACCATCGTCATCCCGGCCCGGGCGAGCTGCTGCATGACCTCCAGCACCTCGTTGATCATCTCCGGGTCGAGCGCCGAAGTGGGCTCGTCGAAGAGGATGACCTTGGGGTCCATCGCCAGGGCGCGGGCGATCGCGACGCGCTGCTGCTGACCACCGGAGAGCTGGGCGGGGTACTTGTCGGCCTGCGAGCCGACGCCGACCCGGTCCAGCAGTTCGCGCGCCTTGCTCTCGGCGGCGCCCTTCTCCGTCCTGCGGACCTTGACCTGGCCCAACATGACGTTCTCCAGCACGGTCTTGTGCGCGAAGAGGTTGAACGACTGGAACACCATGCCCACGTCGGCACGCAGCCGCGCAAGCTCCTTGCCCTCGGCCGGCAACGGCTTGCCGTCGATGGCGATCGACCCGGAGTCGATCGTCTCCAGGCGGTTGATGGTGCGGCAGAGGGTGGACTTGCCGGACCCCGAAGGCCCGATGACCACCACGACCTCACCCCTGGCGATGGTCAGATCGATGTCCTGAAGCACGTGCAGCGCACCGAAGTGCTTGTTGACATTGCTCAGTACGACCAGGTCGCCCTGGGCGGGAACGGCGTCCCCGGCACCCTTGGACACAGACACTCCGCTCATCGGCCCACAGCTCCGTCCTCCTCGGTTGGGAGGACAGTAGTGACGCGGTGCGACCAGCGTCATTACATCTGAGCGGAAATTGAGCATAACGATCTGGCCTCGTGCGGACACGATGCGTGAGGGCGGTGGCCGCCGGCGTACCGGGTGGATAACGGAAAGCGGCCGGGGGTCGAATCTCTCTTGACTCCCTGCCAGAGAATCGGCCTTGATGCCGGGGGTACGCGATGGCGTGCACCGGGAAGAGCAACTGAGGGATCGCGGACCGACCGGGTCACGGGACCACTGACCGAGGGGGGCCATGAGGCTGCTGCTCGTCGAGGACGACGACCACGTCGCCGCGGCCCTGTCCGACATCCTCGCCCGGCACGGGTTCGACGTCGTGCACGCACGCAACGGCGAGGAGGCGCTGCGCGCCGTCCTGCCCACCGCCCACCCCGGCAAGCCGCCCTTCGGCGTGGTCCTGCTCGATCTGGGCCTGCCCGACCAGGACGGCTACCAGGTCTGCGGAAAGCTGCGGAAGCTGACCGCCACCCCGGTGATCATGGTGACGGCCCGCGCTGACGTGCGGTCCCGCATCCACGGCCTCAACCTCGGCGCCGACGACTACGTCGTCAAGCCGTACGACACCGGCGAACTGCTGGCGCGCATCCACGCGGTGGCCCGGCGCACCTCGGCGGGCGACGAGCCGTCCCCGGCCGGGGGCGGCGCCGGCGACGACGCGCTTCGACTCGGCCCGATGACCATCGAACTGCCCACCCGGCGCGTCAGCGTCGACGACGAGGTCGTCCAGCTGACCCGCAAGGAGTTCGACCTGCTCGCGCTGCTCGCCCAGCGGCCGGGGGTGGTCTTCCGCCGGGAACAGATCATCAGCGAGGTCTGGCACACCAGTTGGGAGGGGACCGGCCGCACCCTCGAAGTGCACGTGGCCTCCCTGCGCGCCAAGCTGGGGATGCCCGCGCTGATCGAGACCGTGCGCGGCGTGGGCTACCGCCTCGTCGAGCCCGCCTGCTGACCGCCCGGTGCGTACCCGCCTCCTCCCGCTGCTCATCGTGCTCATGGCGGGCGTACTGCTCGCACTCGGCTTCCCCCTGGCCGTGAGCGTCGCCGCCGCGCAGCAGCAGGAGGTGGTGGTCGACCGGATCGACGACACCGTACGGTTCGCGGCGCTCGCGCAGTTCGTCTCGGAGACCCCGACCGCGATGGACGAACGCAGCGCCACCCTCGAAGACCAACTCAACCGCTACCACGCCACCTACGACATCAACGTCGGCGTCTTCCTCCGCAATGGCACCTCCGCCATGGCCAAGGCGCCCGAGTGGTGGGGAGTGCCCTCGGCCGGCGAAGGCCAGAAGGCGTTCCGCGAGGCGCTCACGGGCCGGCGCAGCCAGGACCCGCCCCAGGTCTGGCCCTGGCAGCTGAAGGGCCGGCTGGTCGTCGCCTCACCCGTCGTACGGGACGGGGACGTCGTCGCCGTGGTGCTCACCGACTCGCCCACCGACCACCTGCGCGAGCGCATCCTGCGGGGCTGGGCCCTGATCGCGGCGGGCGAGGGCGCGGCCATGCTGCTCGCCGTCGGCGCCGCCTTCCGGCTCACCGGGTGGGTGCTGCGGCCGGTGCGCGTCCTGGACGCGGCCACCCACGACATAGCGACCGGCCAGCTCAACTCCCGGGTCGCCGCCGCCAGCGGCCCTCCCGAACTCCGTCGACTCGCCCGCTCCTTCAACGAGATGGCCGACAACGTCGAGGGCGTGCTCGAACAGCAACGGGCCTTCGTCGCCGACGCCTCGCACCAACTGCGCAACCCGCTCGCCGCCCTGCTGCTGCGGATCGAACTCCTCGCCCTCGAACTGCCCGAGGGCAACCGAGAGATCGCTTCGGTCCGCACCGAGGGCCGCCGACTCGCCCAGGTCCTGGACGACCTGCTCGACCTCGCGCTCGCCGAGCACTCGTCAGCCACGCTCGAACTCGCCGACATCGGCGAACTGGCCGCCGAACGCGTGGCCGCCTGGCGCCCCGTGGCGGAGGAGAAGGGCGTCCACCTCGGCGACGACGGAAGCGCGGTCACCGCGTGGGTGGACCCGATCGCGCTGTCCAGCGCGCTGGACGCGGTGATCGACAACGCGGTGAAGTTCACCCCCGGAGGAGCGTCGGTCACCGTGACGGCGGCCTCCCACGGCACCACGTGCAGCATCGTGATCACCGACGGCGGGCCCGGTCTGACGGACGACGAACTGGCACGCATCGGCGACCGCTTCTGGCGCAGCGGCCGACACCAGAACGTCAAGGGATCCGGACTCGGCCTCTCCATCTCCCGCGCCCTCCTCTCCGCCGGCGGCGGTCGGATCGCCTACGAGCACCACGAGCCCCAGGGGCTGAGGGTCACCCTCACCGTCCCCCGCACCCCGCCCCCGGGCGCGGCGCACGGAGCCGACTGACACCGCTGACACCGCTGACACCGCTGACGGCCCGCGTCCTTCGGCCCGAGGCCCTCGCTCGACCGACCCGGTCATGATCACAACCGCGCCAGCGGTCATGGCTACGGCTACCGCTGCGACTACGGCTGTGGCTACGGCTTGACCGAGCGGTAGTACCGCCGTGCTCCGTCGTGAAGCGACAGTGGAGCCGTGTAGATCGCGGTCCTCAGATCGACCAGCTGGGCCGGGTGCACGGTGTTCCCGATGTCGTCACGGCTCTTGATCACCGTCCGGGTCAGGCCCTCCACGAGGTCCGGGTTTATTCGCTCGGTGGTCACCAGCAGATTCGCCACCGCCATCGAATTCACCGGAAGGCCGCTCTGCGCCAGCGGATAGAGGTCGGGCGGCATCACGGCCGACCGGTAGTGGCTGGTCGGGACGCCGGTGGCGTGCACCTTCTCGATCAGATCGCGCTCCAGCGGCACCAGCCGTATCGAAAAGCGCTCGGACAGGGCCTGGACCGCGAGCGTCGGCAGCCCGCCGGACCAGAAGAAGGCGTCGATGTGGTCGCCCTCCAGCAGCTGCGGAACGGTGTCGATGCCGTTCGGCACGGGCTTGACGTCCTTCTTCGGATCGAGCCCCGCGGCTTCCAGCAGCCGATCGGCGATCAGCCGCACCCCGGAGCCGTTCTGGCCGACGCCCACCCGCTTGCCGCGCAGATCCGCCACCCCCCGCACGGGCGACCCGGCGGGGACCACCAACTGCACGTAGTCGTCGTACAACCGGGCGCAACCGCGCAATCTGTCCGCGCCCTCCTTGCCGTCCCTCTGGTACTTCGCGACCGCGTCCGCGGTGGCGATGGTGAAGTCCGCCTCGCCGGATGCGACACGGGCCAGGTTCTCCTGGGAGCCCTCGCTCGTCCGTAGCTCTATGTCCACCTTCGGCAGGTCCTCGGCGAGGACGTCCTTCAGCAGATCGCCGTACCGCTGATAGACGCCGTCGCGCACGCCGGTGCTGAAGGTGACCGACCCGCGGGGCTCGGACTCCCCGAGCGGCAGCAGCCACCACAACAGCACTCCGAACACCGCGAGGACCGCCGCGCAGGCGGCCAGCACGCGGCGACGGCCGATGCGAAGGCGACTCATGAACATGCTTGCGATCCTGCCAGTTCACTCACCGTGATGACCAGGTGCTGGCGAGGAGACGCCAGAGGGGGAACGTCCGCTTCCGATGCGGCACCCCGGCGACCGAGGCCGTGGCCGGGCGGCCGGGCGGGGCCTCCGGCGGCCGAGGCGGCCAGCGGAGCCGTGAAGGTGGCGCCGCTGGCGCGCCTTACCCTTGTGACATGACCAGCAGCAGTGACCGGGTTGGAGCGGTGGACGAAGTGGGCGTTACCCGAAGCTATGAGATCCGTACCTACGGGTGTCAGATGAACGTCCACGACTCCGAACGCCTCTCGGGCCTGCTGGAGGACGCCGGCTACGTCCGGGCGGCCGAGGGCTCCGACGGCGACGCCGACATCGTCGTCTTCAACACCTGCGCGGTCCGCGAGAACGCCGACAACAAGCTCTACGGCAACCTCGGCCGGCTCGCCCCGAAGAAGGCGCAGCGCCCCGGCATGCAGATCGCCGTCGGCGGCTGCCTCGCCCAGAAGGACCGCGAGACGATCGTCACCCGCGCGCCCTGGGTCGACGTCGTCTTCGGCACCCACAACATCGGCAAGCTGCCGATCCTGCTGGAGCGCGCCCGCGTCCAGGAGGAGGCGCAGGTCGAGATCGCCGAGTCCCTGGAGGCGTTCCCCTCAACCCTGCCCACCCGCCGCGAGTCCGCGTACGCGGCCTGGGTCTCCATCTCCGTCGGCTGCAACAACACCTGCACCTTCTGCATCGTGCCCGCGCTGCGCGGCAAGGAGAAGGACCGCAGGCCCGGCGACATCCTCGCGGAGATCGAGGCCCTGGTCGCCGAGGGCGTCAGCGAGATCACCCTGCTCGGCCAGAACGTGAACGCGTACGGCTCCGACATCGGCGACCGCGAGGCGTTCAGCAAGCTGCTGCGGGCCTGCGGCAGGATCGAGGGGCTGGAGCGCGTCCGCTTCACCTCGCCGCACCCCCGCGACTTCACCGACGACGTGATCGCCGCGATGGCCGAGACGCCGAACGTGATGCCCCAGCTCCACATGCCGCTCCAGTCCGGCTCGGACACGGTCCTCAAGGCGATGCGCCGCTCGTACCGGCAGGAGCGTTTCCTCGGGATCATCGACAAGGTGCGCGAGGCCATCCCGCACGCGGCCATCTCCACCGACATCATCGTGGGCTTCCCCGGCGAGACCGAGGAGGACTTCGAGCAGACCCTGTACACCGTCCGCGAGGCCCGCTTCGCGAACGCCTTCACCTTCCAGTACTCCAAGCGCCCCGGCACCCCCGCCGCCACCATGGACGGGCAGGTCCCGAAGGCGGTCGTCCAGGCGCGGTACGAGCGGCTGGTCGCCCTCCAGGAGGAGATCTCCTGGGCGGAGAACAAGAAGCAGGTGGGCCGGACCCTGGACGTCATGGTCGCCGAGGGCGAGGGCCGCAAGGACGACGCCACCCACCGGCTGTCCGGCCGCGCCCAGGACAACAGGCTCGTCCACTTCACCAAGCCGGACCAGGAGGTGCGCCCCGGCGACGTGGTCACGGTCGAGATCACCTACGCCGCCCCGCACCACCTGCTGGCCGAGGGCGAGGTGTCCGCCGTCCGCCGTACGCGCGCGGGCGACGCCTGGCAGAAGCGGAACGAGACGCAGGCGGCGAAGCCCGCCGGCGTCATGCTGGGCCTGCCCTCAATCGGCGTCCCGGCCCCGCTGCCGGCGGCCTCCACGCCGGGCTGCGCCGCGCACTGACCCGGCTACGGGACCGCTACGGGACCGGCGGCCGTACTTCTTTGGACCGTGCGCCGCCGGTTCGAACCGTGCGCGGCCGGCCACGGCGCATGAGGAGCGCGCTACCGCATTAGGCTGCCGATCATGCTTGTCGCCGCTGCCGTGTGCCCCTGTCCGCCGCTGCTGGTGCCCGAGGTCGCCTCGGGTGCCGCGCCCGAGCTCGACGCGGCCAGGGACGCCTGTGCACGGGCCGTCTCGGCGCTCGCGGCGGCCCGGCCCGAGGTGTTGGTGGTGGTCGGCCCGACCGCCGCGGACGCGGCCGGACCGTACCCTGCCGGAACCGTCGGTTCCTTCCGCGGCTTCGGCGTCGACCTCGACGTACGCCTCGGTACCGCCGCCCCGGCCGAACCGCGGCAGGCCCAGCTGCCCCCGGCGCTGGCCGTCGGTGCCTGGCTGCTCCAGGAGGCCCACTGGGCCACTCGGGTGGAGGGCGTCGGAGTCGACGAGCGGGCGACGCCCGATCAGTGCTTCGAGGACGGCAGGAAGATCGCCGGGCGGGCCGGGCGGGTGGCCCTGCTGGCGATGGGCGACGCGAGCGCCTGCCGGAGCCTGAAGGCACCGGGCTACCTGGACGAACGCGCCGCCGACCACGACGCCGCCGTGGCACGCGCCCTCGCCGGGGCCGACCCGGACGCGCTGCGGGCGCTGGACGCCTCGCTCGCGTACGAACTGAAGGCCGCGGGCCGCGCGGCCTGGCAGGTGCTCGCCGGGGCCGCCGAAGGGACCGGGCTCACCGGGCGGCTGCTGTACGACGACGCCCCCTACGGCGTCGGCTACTTCGTCTCCTCCTGGACGGCGCAATGAGGCGGACGCCGCACCGAGGGCCGTTCCCTAACCCACGCCTTGGCCGCCCCGGACACGCTTGAGGGCCGCGCAACATCGTGCCGCGCGGCCCTCATCCGTCGTCAGGGCGCCATAGTGCCGTACGCCTTCGGCTCAGGCGGCCGGCGGAGGCGAAGACGGGGGCTGAGACTGGGACGGCGGCGGGTTGTCGCCGTCGCCCTTGTGGGCGATGCGCCCCAGTGCTTCCTTGGCCTTGCCAGTGCCCGTGTCGATCTTGTCGCTGTACTTGCCCTTGGTCCGCGAGTCGACCGCCTTCGCGGCCTTGTCCAGACCGTGCTCGATCTTGTCCCCATGCTGCTGCGCGAGGTCGGAGACCTTTTCCTTGGCCGGGGCGAGCTTGGCCTTCAGCGTGTCCATGAGGCCCATGGGCCACCTTCCCTCGTGAGCGACTGCTGACATCCAGTGTGACAAACCACTGCCCGTTTTGCTCCGGGACATGTCCGTACGGCTACTTCCGGGCACTCTCCCCGGCCTCGCTGTCCGCGGCGTCCCCCGCCGACTGCTGACGGGGGATGTCCACCCCCGCAGCGCCGGGGACCCCCGAAGCACCCTCGGCACCCTCGGCGCCCGGAGCATCCGGGGCGCCGGACTCCCCGGCATCCTCCGTCGCCCCGGTCTCACCCGTCTTGCCGGACTCACTGGTCCCACCGGTCTTGCCGGTCGCACCGGTCACCGAGGGCTGTCCTGCGGTCGGCTCCGACGCGGCCGGGGACTCCTCCCCGGAGCCGTCCGCTCCGGCGGACGGGGGCTGCGCCTCCGCGGAGGACGACCCGGCCGAAGAGCCCTTCGGCTTGCGGCTGAACCATGAAAAAACACCCATTGAAAACTCCATCAGGTACTCGTGCGGCAGCTGCTCGTGCGGGCGAGGGCCGCCGGCGCCCGGGGCGCCCTTCGCGCCGCCCGGGAACGACCGGTCACAGGCGTCCGCCGACCGGCGCTCGCCACCTCGCAACAGGCAACGAAGCCCCGCACGGGCCGTCACCTCGCTCGTTCGGGGACATCGCCGCGGGTTTGGGAGACTGGGACGGTGAGTAGCGCAGCCCCCGCACCGCGGGTCATCGCCGTCGTCGGCCCCACCGCGGCCGGAAAGTCCGATCTCGGGGTCTTCCTCGCCCGGCACCTGGGCGGGGAGGTCGTCAACGCCGACTCCATGCAGCTATACCGGGGGATGGACATCGGCACCGCCAAGCTGACGCCCGACGAGCGCGGCGGCGTGCCCCACCACCTGCTGGACGTCTGGGACGTCACCGAGGCCGCGAGCGTCGCCGAGTACCAGCGCCTCGCCAGGGCGGAGATCGACCGCCTCCTGGCCGAGGGCCGCACCCCGGTCCTCGTCGGCGGCTCGGGGCTGTACGTGCGCGGCGCCATCGACGCGCTGGAGTTCCCCGGCACCGACCCGGCCGTCCGCGCCCGGCTGGAAGCGGAACTGGACGCCCGGGGGCCGGGCGCGCTGCACGCCAGGCTGGCCGCCGCCGACCCCGAGGCCGGCCGCGCCATCCTCCCCGGAAACGGCCGTCGCATCGTCCGGGCGCTGGAGGTGATCGAGATCACGGGCCGGCCCTTCACCGCCAACCTGCCGGGGCACGACGCCGTGTACGACACTGTCCAGATCGGCGTCGACGTGGCCCGTCCCGAGCTCGACGGGCGCATCGCGCGCCGTGTGGACCTCATGTGGGACGCGGGCTTCGTCGACGAGGTGCGCGCGCTGGAGGCGCAGGGGCTCAGAGAGGGGCGTACGGCCTCCCGGGCCCTGGGCTACCAGCAGATCCTCGCGGCGCTCGCGGGAGAGTGCACCGAGCAGGAGGCGCGCGACGAGACCGTGCGCGCCACCAAGCGCTTCGCGCGCCGTCAGGATTCGTGGTTCAGGAGGGATCCGAGGGTGCATTGGCTCAGTGGAGCAGTCGAGGACCGAGGGGAACTTCCGCGACGGGCCCTGGCGTTGATCGAACGAGCGGTTACAGCCTGATCACGTGATGGCATCGGGACGCCACGCCCGTCATTCAGGTATCTCCGACCGTGCCATCATCGAGCATCGATTGACGTGGAGTCCGAGTGGGGAGGGCGCGTGGCGATGGAGGCCGGCCCTCACGGCACCGAGCAGCAGCCACGGGCGGTTGAGGGCGTGCCCGGATTGAGCCCCGACGGCCCCGACGAGCAGGAGCTGGTCGCCGACGAGGCCGAGGTGGAGGTCGAGTTGCGCCCCGTGCGCAGGCTGCGGATCTGGCAGCTCGCACCCATCGTCATGCTCGCCGCGGTCGGATCCCTGATGTTCGCCTTCCCGCTGGCCTTCGGCTCCGGCGACGGCGGCCCCGTGGTCGCCATGCTCGGCCTGCTGATCAGCTGCTGTGCCGCGGGCTGGGGCGTGATGGCGGCCCGTCGAGTGGGGCACACCTGGCCGGGGCTGCCGCAGCGCGGCTCGGGCGAGCGGCCCGACTGGCGGATCCTCGCGCTCTACGTCGGCTTCGGCCTCCTGCTGGTCGCGCTGGCCGTCTGGCGCGTAGCCCGCCTGCGCTGAACCGACCAAGCTGAACCGACCAAGCTGGGCCGGCCAAGCTGACCCCGTCTGCGCCGGCGGAGCCCGCCGCAGCGCCCGCGCCCGCCGCCGCCCGCGGCACGGGTCCGGTGGGCCCCGCCGTCCCGGTCCCCGACGCGTACGACCGCGCCGCCCGGTCACTCGTACGATGGACGGCGTGACCACCGCACAGCCTTCGCCGCCCCCGCAGGACCCGGCCCGCCTCCGTCCCCCGGCCGCCGAGCCGCAGCCGGTCGCCTTCCTCAAGGGCCACGGCACCGAGAACGACTTCGTGATCGTCCCGGACCCGGACAACGCCCTCGACCTGCCCGCCGACGTCGTGGCCCGGCTGTGCGACCGCCGCGCCGGCATCGGCGGCGACGGCGTGCTGCACGTCGTACGGTCCGCGGCCCACCCCGAAGCGCGGTCCATGGCGGACCAGGCCGAGTGGTTCATGGACTACCGCAACGCCGACGGGTCGATCGCCGAGATGTGCGGCAACGGCGTCCGCGTCTTCGCCCGCTACCTCCAGCACGCCGGCCACGTCGACGCCGGCGACCTGGCCGTGGCCACCCGCGGCGGGGTCAAGCGCGTTCACATCGCGAAGGGCCCGGCGCACGACCCCCACGGCGGTGACATCACGGTCCGGATGGGCCGGGCGACCCTGCCCGACGACTCCGTCACCGTCACGGTCGACGGCCGCAGCTGGCCCGCCCGCAACGTGAACATGGGCAACCCCCACGCCGTCGCCTTCGTCGACGACCTCGCCCACGCCGGCGACCTGTACTCCGCGCCAGCCTTCGCCCCCGCCGCCGTGTACCCCGACGGGGTCAACGTGGAGTTCGTCGTCGACCGCGGCGAGCGGCACGTCGCCCTGCGCGTCCACGAGCGCGGCTCGGGCGAGACCCGCTCCTGCGGCACGGGCGCCTGCGCGGTCGCCGTCGCGGCGGCGCGCCGGGACGGCGTCGACCCCGCGCGGACCGGGGTCCCCGTCACGTACCGCGTCGACCTGCCCGGCGGGCGGTTGGTGATCACGGAGCGGCCGGACGGGGAGGTCGAGATGAGCGGACCCGCCGTGATCGTCGCAACCGGTCGGCTGGCCGCCGCCCTGCTCGCGACCGTCGAACGCGCCTAACCCGTCAAACGTGCCGAACGTGCCTAACGTGCCGAACCCGCTGAAACCACAGTCGGATAGAGCTTCGCTCGAACGGGTGATCCGGTTCACGCTCGGCGAGAGCGGGACTGCTCCACGTGGTGGGCTCGGTAGCATCAAGCACCGGCCCGGAGGGCACGCCTGCACCTCCAACCGCCGGTCGATTGCCGCCCGGAGGTACCCCCCATGAGTGCAGAGGCCGCCAACCCCGGTGCCCACAGCCGCCGTCGCGGCCGACCCCGGATCGACCTCCGCAGGCTGGGGCGTGCCGCGCTCCTCGGCCCGGCCGGCCGCGACCGACTTCCCGACGCCATCGGCCACGTCGCCGACGTCCACCGCGCCCACCACCCCGAGGCGGACCTGACGCTGCTGCACCGGGCGTACCTCCTCGCCGAATCGTCCCACCGCGGCCAGTTCCGCAAGAGCGGCGAGCCGTACATCACCCACCCCCTCGCGGTGACCCTGATCCTCGCCGAACTGGGCGCGGAGACCACCACCCTGACCGCCTCTCTCCTCCACGACACCGTGGAGGACACGGAAGTGACGCTGGACCAGGTCAGACGGGAGTTCGGCAGCGAGGTCGGCTATCTGGTCGACGGCGTCACCAAGCTGGAGAAGGTGGACTACGGCGCGGCGGCCGAGCCCGAGACCTTCCGCAAAATGCTCGTCGCCACCGGCAACGACGTACGGGTGATGTCGATCAAGCTGGCGGACCGGCTGCACAACATGCGCACGCTCGGCGTGATGCGCCCCGAGAAGCAGGTCCGGATCGCCAAGGTCACCCAGGACGTCCTGATCCCGCTGGCCGAACGCCTCGGAGTGCAGGCGCTCAAGACCGAGCTGGAAGACCTCGTCTTCGCGATCCTCCAGCCCGACGAGTACGAGCGCACCCGCGTCCTCATCGCCGAGAACACCGCGGCAGGCGCCGACCTCGACTCCACGGCCGAGCGGATCGCGGCCGTGCTCAAGGACGCCGGCATCACCGCCGAGGTGCAGATCCGACCGCGGCACTTCGTCTCCGTGCACCGGGTCAGCACCAAGCGCGGCCGGCTGCGCGGCACGGACTTCGGCCGGCTGCTGATCCTGGTCACCGAGGACGCCGACTGCTACGCGGTCCTCGGCGAGCTGCACACCTGCTTCACCCCGGTGGTCTCCGAGTTCAAGGACTTCATCGCCGCCCCCAAGTTCAACCTGTACCAGTCGCTGCACACGGCCGTCGCCGGTCCGCAGGGCGCGGTCGCCGAAGTCCTGATCCGTACGCACCAGATGCACCGGGTCGCCGAAGCGGGCGTGATCGCCCTGGGCAACCCCTACGCATCCGCCGAGCCGTCCGGAACCGAAGCGTCCGGAACCGCACCGTCCGACACCGGACCGACCGGACCGACCGGGACCGAACCTGCCGGCAGCGGACCGACCGGCCCCGGGCCGACTGGCACCGCGCCGACCGACGCCGACGGAGAGCGCGTCGACCCCACCCGCCCCGGCTGGCTCTCCCGCCTCCTCCAGTGGCAGCAGGCCACCCCCGACTCCGACGCCTTCTGGACCTCGCTCCGCGCCGACCTGGCCCAGGACCGCGAGATCACCGTCTACGGCGCCGACGGCCGCATCCTCGGCCTGCCCGCCGGCGCCTCCTGCGTGGACGCCGCGTACGCCCAGTACGGGGAAGGCGCCCACTCCTGCATCGGCGCGCGCGTCAACGGACGCCTCGCGTCCCTGGGCACCGTCCTGAAGGACGGGGACACCGTGCACCTGCTCCTCGCCGTTGACGACGACCTCAGGGGCGCCGACGGGGCCCCCAAGGGCGCCCAGGAGGCCGCGTCGGGGCCCGCGCCCGACTGGCTCGACCACGCCCGCACACCGGCCGCCCGCATCGCCATCACGGCCTGGGTCGAAGCCCACCCCGACCTGGCGCAGCCGCCCGCCGCCGCGCCCCGCAGGGCCGCCCTCACCGCCCTCAACCCCGAAGCCGCCGAAGCCGCCGATGCTGCCGACTCCGACGACCGCCCCGCCGCCGTGAGCATCGTGGTCGACCCGCCCGACGCCGACGCGACCGTGCGGCTCGCCGGCTGCTGCACCCCGGTGCCGCCGGACGCCGTCACCGGCTTCTCCGTACGCGGGGGAGTGGTGACCGTCCACCGCGACCAATGTCCCGCCGTCTCCCGGATGAGGTCACTCGACCGCGCCCCCGTCCCCGTGCGGTGGGGTGACGCGACGGGCTGTCGGGTGACCCTCGTCGCCGAGTCCTTCGGCCGCCCCCGGCTGCTCGCCGACCTCACCGAGGCCATCGCCACCGAGGGCGCCGCCATCGTCTCCGCCACCGTGGAGCCGCCGAGCCAGCAGCGCGTACGGCACACGTACACCCTGCAACTGCCCGACGCCGCCGGGCTTCCCGCGTTGATCCGCGCCATGCGGGACGTCGCCGGCGTGTACGACGTCAGCCGCACCCAGCATCCGGCCGCCACCGGCTGATCTCGTTCGGGTGGCACCGTGCGCGCCGACGCACCCCGGCGGCGCGCCGCGGGTAGCGGTTGCACATGCCGCCCACCATCCGCCGCCCCGCCCGCAGGACGCTGCGTGCCGGGGTGCTCGCCGCCGTCTCAGCAGCCCTCGTCGCCGCGGCCCTCCCGCCGCCCGAGCCGGTTGCGCTCGGCATCGGCGACACGCTCTTCGCCCAGCTGGGCAACCCCGGCTACGACGTCGTCGCGTACGACCTCGCCTTCACCTACGGCGGCAGCAACACCCGGCCGCTCGAAGCGGTCACCACCATCGACGCCCGCGTCACGGACCGACTGGAGCGCGTCAACCTGGACTTCACCCACGGCACGGTGCACACCGTGGAGGTCAACGGCCGGCCGGCGGACTTCGCCTCGGTCCAGGAGGACCTGGTCGTACAGCCCGACCGGACCCTGGAGCCCGGCACCCGGATGCGCGTGACGGTCCGACACACCAGCGACCCCGGCGGCCAGGCCAGCACCGGTGGCTGGGTGCGCACCGCCGACGGCCTCGCGATGGCGAACCAGGCCGACGCCGGCCACCGCGTCTTCCCCTCCAACGACCACCCTTCGGACAAGGCGTACTTCACCTTTCGCATCACCGCGCCCAACGAGCTGACCGCGGTCGCCAACGGCCTGCGCAAGGAGCGGCGCACCGAAGGGGCCAACACCACCTGGACGTATCGCACCCGCCACCCCATGGCCACCGAACTCGCCCAGGTCTCCATCGGCCGCTCCGCCGTCCCGACCCGCGAAGGGCCCGACGGGCTGCCGCTGCGCGACGTGGTGCCCGCCGGAGACCGCGACGAGCTGGAGCGCTGGCTCGCCAAGACCCCCGACCACGTGGCGTGGATGCAGGAACGGGTCGGCCGCTACCCCTTCGAGACGTACGGGGTGCTGATCGCCGACGCGAACACCGGCTACGAACTGGAGACGCAGACGCTCTCGCTCTTCGAGCGGGCCCTGTTCACCAGCGACTCGTACCCCGAGTGGTACGTGGACTCGATCATGGTCCACGAGCTGGCCCACCAGTGGTTCGGCGACAGCGTCACCCCGCGCACCTGGTCCGACCTGTGGCTGAACGAAGGCCACGCCACCTGGTACGAGGCGCTGTACGCCGAGGAGCGCGGCGGCGGCACCCTGGAGCAGCGGATGCGCGAGGCGTACCGCCGCTCCGACCAGTGGCGCGCGTCCGGCGGCCCGCCCGCGGCCCCCAAGCCCCCCTCGCCCGGGCAGAAGATCAGCATCTTCCGACCGGTGGTGTACGACGGCAGCGCCCTGGTCCTGTACGCACTGCGGCAGGAGATCGGGCGGGACTCCTTCGAGCGGCTGGAGCGGGCCTGGGTGCGCGACCACCGCGACGGGAACGCCTCCACCGCCGACTTCGTCCACCTCGCCTCGAAGATCGCGGGGCGTGACCTCACGGAGTTCTTCCAGGGGTGGGTGTACGGGCAGCGCACCCCGCCGATGCCGGGGCACCCGGACTGGCAGAGCACCGCTCCGGCCACCTCCCGCTGAGGCGGCCGGGTCGGGCGCGGGGCCCGCCCCGGGCCCGGGACCGCGGCGTAAACCGGGGTGACGGGCGCGCGGACCGCATGGGACCATCGAGGTGTCGGCGCCGCTGCCGGAGCCGGGCCCCCGGCGTGGATCGCGTCCCGATCCACCGACCGGGAATCATCCGGGACCGTCACGCGTTGTGACTGACACAGCGGATTTCCACTCCATCGACGTAAGGATCAAATGACCTCCTCTTCATCCCCTTCCCAGGACGAGCAGACCTTCGCTCGGACAGGCACCGAAAAGCCCGAGAGGCTGCGGGCGGACGCCCTGATGGAAGAGGACGTCGCCTGGAGCCACGAGATCGACGGAGATCGGGACGGCGACCAGTTCGACCGCTCCGACCGCGCCGCACTCCGGCGAGTGGCGGGCCTCTCCACCGAGCTTGAGGACGTCACCGAAGTCGAGTACCGACAGCTGCGCCTGGAGCGCGTGGTGCTGGTCGGCGTCTGGACCTCGGGGACGGTGCAGGACGCGGAGAACTCCCTCGCGGAGCTCGCCGCCCTCGCGGAGACGGCGGGCGCGGTCGTGCTCGACGGCGTCGTCCAGCGCCGGGACAAGCCGGACCCGGCGACCTACATCGGTTCCGGCAAGGCCCAGGAGCTTCGGGACATCGTCCTCGACTCCGGCGCCGACACCGTCGTCTGCGACGGTGAACTCAGCCCCGGCCAGCTGATCCATCTGGAAGACGTCGTTAAGGTCAAGGTCGTCGACCGCACGGCCCTGATCCTCGACATCTTCGCCCAGCACGCCAAGTCCCGCGAGGGAAAGGCCCAGGTCGCGCTGGCGCAGATGCAGTACATGCTGCCGAGGCTGCGCGGCTGGGGCCAGTCGCTGTCCCGGCAGATGGGCGGCGGCGGTGGCGGCGGCATGGCCACCCGCGGCCCCGGTGAGACCAAGATCGAGACGGACCGGCGACGGATCCGCGAGAAGATGGCGAAGATGCGCCGTGAGATCGCGGAGATGAAGACCGGGCGCGAGATCAAGCGGCAGGAGCGCCGACGCCACAAGGTGCCCTCGGTCGCCATCGCCGGATACACCAACGCTGGCAAGTCCTCGCTGCTCAACCGGCTCACGGGCGCCGGTGTCCTGGTGGAGAACGCCCTGTTCGCCACCTTGGACCCGACGGTCCGACGGGCCGAGACGCCGAGCGGCCGGCTGTACACCCTGGCGGACACCGTCGGCTTCGTCCGACACCTGCCGCACCACCTCGTCGAGGCGTTTCGCTCCACGATGGAGGAGGTCGGCGACTCCGATCTCATCCTGCACGTCGTGGACGGGTCCCACCCCGCCCCGGAGGAGCAGTTGGCCGCCGTGCGCGAGGTGATCCGCGACGTGGGCGCGCTGGACGTGCCCGAGATCGTGGTGATCAACAAGGCGGACGCGGCGGATCCGCTGGTGCTCCAGCGGCTGATGCGCGTCGAGCGCAGTGCGATCGCGGTCTCGGCGCGCACGGGCGAGGGGATCGAGGAGCTGTTGGCGCTCATCGACCTCCAGTTGCCGCGGCCCGAGGTCGAGATCGAGGTGCTCGTTCCGTACACCCAGGGCGGACTCGTCTCCCGGGTCCACGCCGAGGGCGAGGTCATCACCGAGGAGCACACCTCCGAGGGCACCCTGCTCAAGGCGCGGGTGCACGAGGAGCTGGCCGCGGCCCTCGCGCCGTACGCCCTGGTGACGAGCTGAGCGAAGCGGTCGGCCCAGTCGGTCGACCGCGGCGCGCATGACGAGACGGCCGGGTCCGACCCCCTCTTCGGGGAGGTCGGACCCGGCCGTCGTCGTATCGGGCCCGTGTGCAGCGTCCTACGGTGCGTCTTCCGTGCTCACCTCGGTGAAGACCTTCTCGGCGTCCGCGCCCAGGCTCGGCCCGGCGAGCCAGATCGGGTCCAGCGGGCCGATCGAGGTGTTGGACACCAGGGCCGGCTGGCCGTCGGAGCCACGGACGATCCAACCGCCGCCGGAGGAGCCGCCCGTCATGGAGCAGCCGGCCCGCCACATCACCGGTGCACCGGGCTCGAAGTCGAACGGCCCCGGCTTGTCGGTGCACTGGTACATGGTCGCGCCGCTGTGCGGCCAGCCCGCCGGGTAGCCCCTGAGGGTGACGGAGGAGGCGTCCTGCGGGGCCGGCGCGTCGAAGTCGACGGCGATCGCCGAACCGACGGTCTCCTCCAGCGACTTGGCGCCCTCCTCGGGCCGTACGTGCAGCACCGCGTAGTCGAACGGCGCGCCCGAACCGTCGTCGGCGTCACCGCGCTTGATCCACTGGTTCGAGGTGGCGACCCGGTCGGCCCAGTAGGTGCCGAACGGCGCGATCTCCTGCGGCGTGGCGGTGGCCAGCGCGCGCTTCGACAGGCCCTTGTCGTTGTACGCCGGGACGAAGACGACGTTGCGGTACCAGCCGCCGCCCTTGCCCGCGTGGACACAGTGGCCCGCGGTCCACACCAGGTTCGACTTGCCCGGGTTCTTCGGGTCCTTCACCACGGTCGCCGAGCACACCATCGCCCCTTCGGGGGCGTCGAAGAAGACCTTCCCGGACGTCGGCGCGTGCTGCCGGTACGGGACCTTCTCCGCCTGCGCCTCGACGACCTCGGGCTCGGCGGGCCCTTCGCCGCCCGGCTCCTCGCCCTTGGGGTCCTCGCCCTTCGGCGGCTTGGGGTCCTCCGGCTTGCCGGGCGTGGGCTTGTCGTCCGGCTTCGGCTTGACCACCGCCTTCGGGGGCTTGGCCGTCGACATCCGCTCGGGCTTCCAGTGGTCGTCGATCACCGGGTTGACGAAGTCGCCCGCGTCACGGCGCCAGGTGCTCCGGTCCCAGTCCTTCCACCCGCCCTCGCGCCACTTCTTCTCGTCGACGCCGCTGCCGCTGCCGGAGCCTTCGGACGGCTCGTCGGAGGGTTCGGCCGACTCCCGGGCCGGAGCGTCGGCGGGCCGGTCCTGCGTCGACGCCGTGCCGGACGGGTCCGCGGCGGGGCCGGACGCGGTCGGTCGATCGGACGCGCGGTCCTCGCTTCCCCCGCAGGCCGCCGTCAGCGTCAGCGCCGAGACGACGCCGACGACGGTCAGCAGCGGGCGTATGGATCTCATGGAACGGAACTCCCTGGGCGGTGCAAGTGGTGCGGTGACGGGGACGGGGCGCCCCCGGGACGTACTGAGCGCTCCCCGCGGAACGAAGAAGCGAAGAAGCGATGGATCGAAGAGAGTGGAGGAACCGAGGACGATCACGGCACGGGGAAGCGCGCCGGGGCCGACGGTCGGCAACGGGCCGAACGGCTCCGGGTCCCGCGCCGACGGACGGCGCGGGACCCGGAGCCGTACCCCACGGGCCTACGGGTCCGTGGCCCTGCGGGCTTTCGGCCTACCGGCCAGCGAACTTGTTGCTGACCGCGTTGTAAATGCCCTTCGCCTCGGGACCGAGGCGCGGCCCGGCGAGCCAACCGGCCGACGCCGGGCCGATGGAGGTGTTGGACACCAGCGCGGGCGAGCCGTCCGAGCCCCGGGCCACCCAGCCGCCGCCGGAGGAGCCGGCGGTCATGGTGCAGCCGATGCGGTACATCGTGGGCTGGTCGGCCTTCACCGACAGCCGCCCCGGCTTGTCGGCGCACTGGAACATCCGCTGGCCGTCGAACGGCGGTCCCGCGGGGTAGCCCGTCGCCGTCAGGTTCGCGATCCCGGGCGCGGCCGGTGCGGCGAAGTCCACCGGGAGGGCCGAACCGACCGTCTCCTCCAGGGACTTGCCGGTGCCGCCCTTCTCGGGGGTCACGTGGATCACGGCGAAGTCGTACGGCGCCCCCCGCCCCCCGGTCGTGGCGCCCTCGCCGATCCACTGGTCCGAGGTCTGGGCCCAGTCGCCCCACCACACGCCGTGCGGTGCGACCTCCTCCTTCGGCGCGGCCTCCAACTCGGCGGTGGGCCGGGCGCGGTCGTTGTACGAGGGGACGAAGGCGATGTTGCGGTACCAGCCGCCGTCCTTGCCCGCGTGGACGCAGTGGCCCGCGGTCCACACCAGGTTCGACTTGCCCGGGTTCGCCGGGTCCTTCACCACGGTCGCCGAGCACACCATCGAGCCCTTGGGCCCGTCGAAGAAGACCTTGCCGGCCGCCGGCGCACCGGTGCTGTACGGCGCCTGCACCGGCCGGGCGTCGACGCGCGCCGGCGTCGGGTCGGTGACGCCCCGGTCGTCGGAGATGTCGTTGTCGCTGGGCTGTTCCGGCTTCTCGGCGTCCCGCATCCGGTCCATGTCCCACAGACCCTCGATGATGGGGTTGATGTAGTCCTTGGCCTCCCGCAGCCAGGCGTCCCGGTCCCAGTTCTTCCACTCGCCGTCGCGCCACTTGTCGAGGTCGACGCCGTGTTCCTTGAGCCGGTCCTTGATGTCGTCCGGGATGGTGATCTTGCCGTCGTTCGGCAGGCCCGTCGGCAGGTTCGCCTTGTCCCCCGCGGAGTTCTCGCCCTCCCCGCACGCGGTGGCCGTCAGAGCGAGGACGGCGGCGAAGGTGACCGCGGCCAGCTTCGGGCGGATGGGTCGCATGTCGTGATCCCCCTGGTACTTCGGTGCTACTGGAGTACTGCGTCTAGGCCGGCGCACCCGGACCGTCGAACCGGTGCGTCGCCGGGTCGAACCGGCGGGCCGACGTGCTACCGAACCGCCGCGAACCCTACAAGGTGGCCGTGCACCACCGTCGACGGGGACGCCGCACGATCTTCCCCCAGCCCGTGATCCCCGGCGTCCGCCGTCGTTGGTACGTAGGGGGATACGGGAACCGCAGGGACAGTGTTCAGCCCGGGCCGGCCGCGTGGGGGAGCCGTGCCCGATGTGCGACGCATCTGTTACAGCGCAACAGTCACCGCCGGAGGTCCAACAGCCGTGGCCCTGACCGAACCCGCTCCGGCCCGCCCGGCCGCAGCGGCCGACCCGACCGCTCCGGCCGACGCGTACGAGGGGATCCTGCGCCGGCAGTCCCTGCGCGAGTCCGCGGCCCGCACCTACGCCCGCTCGCTGCCCATCGTCCCGGTCCGGGCCAAGGGGCTCACGATCGAGGGCGCCGACGGGCGGCGCTACCTGGACTGCCTCTCGGGCGCGGGCACCCTCGCGCTGGGGCACAACCACCCCGTCGTCCTGGCGGCCGTCAAGGGGGTCATCGACTCCGGCGCCCCGCTGCACGTGCTGGACCTGGCGACCCCGGTGAAGGACGCGTTCGTCACGGAGCTGTTCGACACCCTGCCGCGGGAGTTGGTCAAGGACGCCCGGATCCAGTTCTGCGGACCCGCCGGCACCGACGCCGTGGAGGCGGCCCTCACGCTGGTGCGCACCGCCACCGGCCGGAGCGGGCTGTTCGCCTTCACCGGCGCGTACCACGGCATGACGGCGGGGGCGCTCGACGCCTCCGGGGGCGCGACCGGCGCACGCGTGACCCGGCTGCCGTTCCCGCAGGACCTGCGGTGCCCGTTCGGGGTCGGCGGGGAGCGCGGCGCCGAGTTGGGCGCCCGCTGGACCGAGACCCTGCTCGACGACCCGAAGAGCGGGGTCCCCACCCCCGGGGGCATGATCGTCGAACCGGTCCAGGGCGAGGGCGGGGTGCTCCCGGCCCCCGACGGATGGCTGCGGCGGATGCGGGAGCTGACCGCCGCGAGGTCGGTCCCGCTGATCGTGGACGAGGTGCAGACGGGCGTCGGGCGCACCGGCACCTTCTGGGCGGTGGAGCGCAGCGGGATCGTCCCCGACGTGATGGTCCTGTCCAAGGCCATCGGCGGCTCCCTGCCGCTCGCCGTGATCGTCTACCGGGCCGAGCTCGACATCTGGCAGCCCGGCGCCCACGCCGGCACCTTCCGCGGCAACCAACTCGCCATGGCGGCCGGGGCCGCCACCCTCGCCTTCGTACGGGAGAACGGACTCGCCGCACGCGCGGGGACCCTCGGCGCGCGGATGCTCGGCCAGCTCCAGGGCCTCGCGGCCGAACACCGCTGCATCGGGGACGTCCGCGGACGCGGCCTGATGATCGGCGTCGAACTCGTCGATCCGACCGCGGACACCGCCCCGGGGCCGGACGGACGGCCGACGGGCACCCCGGTGCCACCGCCCGCGCCCGCGCTCGCGGTCGCCGTGCAACGGGCGTGCCTGAACCGCGGGCTGATCGTGGAACTCGGCGGCCGGCACTCGGCCGTCGTACGCCTGCTGCCGCCGCTGACGATCAGCGACGAGCAGGCCGCGGCCGTCCTCGACCGCTTCGCCGATGCGCTCGCCGCGGCGGAGCGTGCGGTTCCGCGCCGTCGATGACCCGGGCCGGTACCCCTCCCGCCCGCACCTCTGTCCGGCCCCACGCCGGCGCCTCACAAGACGCACGGCACCACCGTGAAGGAAACCTGCTGGTGAACGTCACCCCCGCACTCGACGCCGCCGTCCCCGCGCCCCGCGCCGCCGCGGCGGACGAACGGTCGCCGGCCGACCGCCCCGTGCCCGACGAAGTCCTCCTCGACCCGCTGGACGACCCCGACCCGCACCGCGCGGCCGACGCCGCCGGCGCCGAGAACCTGCTGCGCTGCTGGGTGCGCGAGAACGACCTGCCCCGGCCCGCCTCCACCACCTTGCGCATCCCCCTGCGCGCCAGCGGAACCGCCCTCCTCGTCCCCGTCCACCACTGGTCACCCTGCGGATGGCACCGGTTCGGCACGCCCCTGCTGGAGAGCGCGCCCCACGACGCGCCCGGGCTCGACGCGGTGGCGCTCGCGGCGCTCCTCGTGCGGGAGGGCGGGCCCACCGGCCACCGCGGCGACCTGGTCGGCCGGGTCGCCGACTCCGTACGCCACACCGCCCGCTTCCTCGCCGAGCGCCGCGCGGACTTCGACCGCGCGGAGCGCCCCGACCTCCTGGACCGCTCCGACGCCTTCCTCACCGCCGAGCAGTCCCTGCTCCTCGGCCACCCCCTCCACCCCACGCCCAAGAGCCGCGAAGGGCTCACCGAGTCCGAGGCCCGGCGCTACTCGCCCGAGTCCCACGGGCGCTTCGCGCTGCACTGGACGGCCGTCGACCGCTCCGTCCTCGCCGGCGACTCGGCCTGGATCGAGGGCGGTCGGGTCCTGCCCGCCGAGCTGCTCGCCGCGCGGCTGCTGGGCGGCGCGCCCCTGCCGAAGCAGGCGGTGCCGCTTCCGCTGCACCCCTGGCAGGCCCGCGAGCTGGCGCACCGCCCGGACGTCGCGGCCCTGTACGACGCCGGGCTGCTGCACGACCTCGGGCCGCTGGGCGCCCCGTGGCACCCCACGTCCTCCGTCCGCACCGTGTACCGTCCGGACGCCCCCGCGATGCTCAAGCTCTCCCTCGGCGTACGGATCACCAACTCCCGTCGCGAGAACCTGCGCAAGGAGCTCCACCGGGGCGTCGAGGTGCACCGGCTGCTGGGCGCCGGGCTCGCCGAGCAGTGGCGGGCCGAGCACCCCGGCTTCGACGTCGTGCGCGACCCGGCCTGGCTCGCCGTCGACACCTCGGCCATCGACCCGGAGCACGGCGGTCCGGTCGTCGGGTTCGACGTCGTCGTACGCCACAACCCGTTCGGGGGCGCCGCCCGCGGCCCCGCCGTCGACGCGGTCTGCGTCGCCGCGCTCACCGCCGCCAGGCCCGGCGGCCCGCGGGCGCGCTGTCGGCTCGCGGCCGTGGTGTCCGCGCTCGCCGCCCGCGCCGGCCGGCCCGTCGAGGAGGTCGCCGTCGAGTGGTTCGGCCGCTACCTCGACGAGGTCGTGCGCCCCGTGCTCTGGCTGGACGCGACCGCCGGCGTCGCCCTGGAGGCGCACCAACAGAACACGCTGGTCCTGCTCGACGCCGACGGCTGGCCGGCGGGCGGTCGCTACCGCGACAACCAGGGCTACTACTTCCGCGAGTCGCACCGGGCCGCGCTGGAGGCGAGACTGCCCGGCATCGGGCGGTGCAGCGACACCTTCGTCGCCGACGCGGTCGCCGACGAGCGCTTCGCCTACTACCTCGGCATCAACAACGTGTTCGGACTGATCGGGGCCTTCGGGGCGTACGGACTCGCGGACGAAGAAGCGCTCATCGCCGCCTTCCGACGCTTCCTCACGGCCGTCGCCCACCTCGGCTCGCCGCTGCCCGCGCACCTCCTCGACGCCCCCGCCCTGCGCTGCAAGGCGAACCTGCTGACCCGGCTGCACGGCCTCGACGAACTGGTGGGGCCCGTCGACACGCAGTCCGTGTACGTCACCATCGCCAATCCGCTCCACGCCTGACCGCTCTCCACCGCCCGCCGCCACCTACCGCCCGCCGCCCAGCCCTCGCGCGGGTCGGGCCGGGACCGTTTCCGATCCGCGAGAGGAGAGCGCCACCGTGCCTCCCACCGACCACCCCACAGGAGACCGTACGAAGGGCCCCGTCGACGACGTCGAGGACACCCTGGAGCTGCCGCTGCGGATCCAGGACGGCCTCCTCGCACGGCAGTGGGCCCCCGATCCGCCGGACGACCCGGCGCACCCGGACGACGCCGTGCGCGGAGAGCTGCTGGACGACCCCGAGCGGTGGGGGCCGACCACCACGTCCGAGGGCGTCCTTCGGCTCGTACCCGTACGGGTGGGGCGGGACGTGACCCTCATCAGCCGGTGGATGAACGACCCGGCCGTGGCCGCCTTCTGGAAGCTGGCCGGCCCCGAGTCGGTCACCGCCGCCCATCTGCGCGCCCAACTCGACGGCGACGGGCGCAGCGTGCCCTGCCTCGGCGTCCTCGACGACGTACCCGTCGGCTACTTCGAGCTCTACCGGGCCGACCTCGACCCGCTGGCCCGCCACTACCCCGCGCGCCCCCACGACACCGGCATCCACCTCCTCATCGGGGGCGTCGCCGACCGGGGACGCGGCATCGGCTCGACGCTGCTGAGGGCCGTCGCCGACCTCGTCTTCGACCGCAGGCCGCACTGCACGCGCGTGGTCGCGGAGCCGGACCTGCGCAACGCACCGTCCGTGGCCGCGTTCCTCACCGGTGGATTCCGCTTCGCCGCCGAGGTGGAGCTTCCGGACAAACAGGCCGCCCTGATGGTTCGCGACCGCGCACTGCGCGGCGTGCTGTGACCCGAAGGGCTGGCCGGATCGAATGGCGGGATCGAGACCCCCTGTCAGTGGTGGCACGTAGGGTGGGCGCCCTATGACGAAGCCATCCCTCCCCGAACTCCTCCACGCCGCCGTGACCGCCGTCGGCGGCGTGGAGCGGCCCGGCCAGGTCAGCATGGCCGAGGCCGTGGCCGAGGCCGTCGACGACGGTACGCACCTGCTGGTCCAGGCGGGCACGGGCACCGGAAAGTCGCTGGGCTATCTGGTCCCCTCGTTGGCCCACGGGGAGCGGGTCGTCATCGCCACGGCGACCCTGGCGCTCCAGCGGCAGCTCGTCGAGCGCGACCTGCCGCGCACGGTCGAGTCGCTGCACCCCCTGCTGCGCCGTCGCCCGGAGTTCGCGATGCTCAAGGGCCGGTCGAACTACCTGTGTCTGCACCGGCTGCACGAGGGCGTGCCGCAGGAGGAGGAAGAAGGGCTCTTCGATCCCTTCGAGGCCGCCGCGCCCACCAGCAAGCTGGGGCAGGACCTGCTGCGGCTGCGGGACTGGGCCGACGAGACGGAGACGGGCGACCGGGACGCGCTGACGCCGGGCGTGTCCGACCGCGCCTGGGGGCAGGTCTCCGTCTCCTCCCGGGAGTGCCTGGGGGCGAGCAAGTGCGCGTACGGCGCCGAGTGCTTCGCCGAGATGGCGCGGGAGCGGGCGAAGCTCGCGGACGTCGTCGTCACCAATCACGCGTTGCTGGCGATCGACGCCATCGAGGGCGCCCCGGTGCTGCCCCAGCACGAGGTCCTGGTCATCGACGAGGCCCACGAACTGGTCTCCCGGGTCACCGGCGCGGCGACCGGCGAGCTCACGCCCGGCCAGGTCAACCGTGCCGTGCGGCGCTCCGCCAAGCTCGTCAACGAAAAGGCGGCGGACGCCCTGCAGACCGCGGCCGAGACCTTCGAGCGGGTCATGGAGCTGGCCCTGCCGGGGCGGCTGGAGGAGGTCCCCGAAGACCTCGGGTACGCCCTGATGGCGCTGCGGGACGCGGCCCGCACCGTGATCTCCGCCATCGGCGCCACCCGGGACAAGTCGGTCCAGGACGAGGACGCGGTGCGCAAGCAGGCCCTCGCCTCCGTGGAGAACGTCCACGACGTGGCCGAGCGCATCACCCAGGGCTCGGAGTACGACGTCGTCTGGTACGAGCGCCACGACCGCTTCGGCGCATCGCTGAGGGTTGCACCGATGTCGGTGTCGGGGCTGCTGCGGGAGAAGCTGTTCACGGACCGCTCCGTGGTGCTGACGTCCGCCACGCTCAAGCTGGGCGGGGACTTCAACGGGGTCGGGGCTTCGCTCGGCCTGTCGCCGGAGGGCACGGAGGGCGACGACGTCCCGCAGTGGAAGGGCCTGGACGTCGGTTCCCCGTTCGACTATCCGAAGCAGGGGATCTTGTACGTGGCGCGCCATCTGGCGACTCCGGGGCGCGAGGGCTCCCGCGGGGACATGCTGGACGAGCTCGCGGAGCTGATGGAGGCCGCCGGCGGTCGCACGCTCGGGCTGTTCTCCTCGATGCGGGCGGCGCAGGCCGCGGCCGAGGAGCTGCGCGGCCGGCTGGACCACAAGATCCTGCTCCAGGGCGAGGAGACGCTGGGCGAGCTGATCAAGTCCTTCGCGGCCGACCCGAAGACGTGTCTGTTCGGCACGCTGTCGCTGTGGCAGGGGGTGGACGTGCCGGGGGCGAGCTGTCAGCTGGTGGTGATGGACCGGATCCCCTTCCCCCGGCCGGACGACCCGCTGATGAGCGCACGGCAGAAGGCGGTGGAGGAGGCCGGCGGCAACGGCTTCATGGCGGTGGCGGCGACCCACGCGGCGCTGTTGATGGCCCAGGGCGCGGGGCGGTTGGTGCGGGCGACGGGGGACCGGGGCGTCGTGGCGGTCCTGGACCCCCGGCTGGCCAATGCGCGCTACGGAAGCTATCTGCGGGCCTCGCTGCCGGACTTCTGGTACACCACGGACCGCAATCAGGCACGGCGCTCGCTCGCGGCGATCGACGCGGCGGCGAAGGCCGACGGCGCCTAGGAGCCCGGGGCCTGCGCCCCGGGCGGGGACAAAGCGGGGCCCCGGGACCGGCGCAGTGGATCCCGGGGCCGATTGTGGCGGCGGATGGTCACACCCGCCGCAGAACGGCGACGACCTTGCCGAGGATGGTCGCCTCGTCACCGGGGATCGGCTGGTACGCGGCGTTGTGGGGGAGGAGCCAGACGTGGCCGTTCTCCCGCTTGAACCGCTTGACGGTGGCTTCGCCGTCCAGCATGGCGGCGACGATGTCGCCGTTCTCCGCGACGGGCTGGCGACGGACGGTGACCCAGTCGCCGTCACAGATCGCGGCCTCGATCATCGAGTCACCGACGACCTTGAGGACGAACAGCTCGCCGTCGCCCACGAGCTGCCGGGGCAGCGGGAAGACGTCCTCGACGGACTCCTCGGCGAGGATCGGGCCACCGGCCGCGATCCGGCCGACCAGCGGCACGTACGACGCGGCGGGCTTGCCGGTGGTGTCCGTGGGCTGGGTGCTGGGCTGGTCGGAGCCGCGGACCTCGTACGCCCGGGGGCGGTGCGGGTCCCGGCGGAGGAAGCCCTTGCGCTCCAGCGCCATCAGCTGATGGGCCACCGATGAGGTGCTGGAGAGCCCGACGGCCTGGCCGATCTCCCGCATGGACGGGGGGTATCCCCGGCGTTGCACGGAGTCACGGATCACCTCGATGACGCGCCGCTGTCGATCGGTGAGCCCGGTGCTGTCCGCTCGGATGCCTGGAGGTCGGCCGGGCAGCGAGCGTGCGGGGCGGGAAGGCTCCGCCCCTTCCGGTGTCACGGCGGTCGCCGCTGCGTCGCTCATGCCGCGCACCGGGTCGAATCGGCCCTGGGAGCGGTCCTGGGCGGTGATGGTGGCACTGTCTGCGGTGGTGGTCACGTCGGCCCCTCTCGAATGGTCTCCCTGGCTGGACAACGGTAGTTGGTTTCGAAAGGTTGCGCCAAACACACGTTCGAGTGAAAAATCCTGGATCGTCTTACGCGGACATGCGTTTGGGTGTATGCGCGACAGGGCGGCGGTCGCATCGACGTACGCGGGCCCGGCAGGGTGCATCTGCGCGCCCGGGAGCATCTTGCTACATCTCGGCTACGTCTCGGACGGGCGTGCCGCGACCCGCGGACGCCTCCTCTGGTCCATCTTGGCACCGGACGGGCCGGAATCCGAGCAGTCGCGCCCGTCCCGTAGGCTCGTGCCTGCTCCCCCGCTCGCCGCCGTCCCCGGTGGTCGCCCGTGCGTCGCCTTCGCCGCGACGCCGCGCTGTCACCGGTCGTACGCCGTGCGCGTTCGACGCGATCCCGTGCGACACGCGCTAGGGGCGAAAGTGCGAGCAAACCCCAGATGTAGTGGTTGGATGGGGAGCACAGCCCAGAAGTTGTGGTCCCCGGTGATTCAAAGCCAAGGCCATCGCCTATGCTTGGGCTTGCTTCGAAGGGCTTCGGCAGGCATGCCGGGGCTATTCAGTCGTGCCGTGAGGGAGGGTTGGGAACATGCACTGCCCCTTCTGCAGGCACCCCGACAGCCGAGTCGTCGACAGCCGTACCACCGACGACGGAACCTCGATCCGGCGCCGTCGACAGTGTCCCGACTGCTCCCGTCGCTTCACGACGGTGGAGACCGCGTCGCTGATGGTGATCAAGCGCAGCGGCGTCACGGAGCCCTTCAGCCGCACCAAGGTCATCTCCGGCGTCCGCAAGGCGTGCCAGGGCAGGCCGGTCACCGAGGACGCGCTCGCCAAGCTCGGCCAGCGGGTCGAGGAGGCGGTGCGTGCCACCGGCAGCGCCGAGCTGACCACCCACGACGTGGGGCTGGCCATACTCGGCCCCCTGCAGGAGCTCGACCTCGTCGCGTACCTGCGGTTCGCGTCCGTCTACCGGGCGTTCGACTCACTCGAAGACTTCGAGGCGGCCATCGCGGAGCTCCGCGTGCAACGGCCGCCCATCCAAGAAGGCGGGACGGGCGGGACCCACGAGGTCCCCGTTCCCGCCGCTGCCGTCGACTGAGCGACCGGACAGGGACGACTCGGCCCGGCCCGCCGGACACCGGCGGGCCGCGGGGCGGCGAACAACCATCAGCCGTGCGCGCGTGGGGCGCGCACGGCCACCACACAAGACAGTGTCACGGGAAGATCTGGGCACTTCGGGGCGTTTTTGCCCGTATATGGGAGGCGGCATGACAGAGACGACGAGCGGTCCGGCGCGGGGGTCCCGAACCAAGGGAGCCAAGGCGACCAAGGGCCTGCGCATCGAGCGTGTCCACACCACCCCCGGCGTGCATCCGTACGACGAGGTGGTCTGGGAGCGCCGTGACGTCGTCATGACCAACTGGCGCGACGGCTCGGTCAACTTCGAGCAGCGTGGCGTCGAGTTCCCCGACTTCTGGTCGGTGAACGCGGTCAACATCGTCACCAGCAAGTACTTCCGCGGGGCCGTCGGCACGCCCCAGCGCGAGACCGGTCTCAAGCAGCTGATCGACCGGATCGTGAAGACGTACCGGAAGGCCGGCGAGGACTTCAAGTACTTCGCCTCGCCCGCCGACGCCGAGATCTTCGAGCACGAGTTGGCGTACGCCCTCCTCCACCAGGTCTTCAGCTTCAACTCGCCGGTGTGGTTCAACGTCGGCACGCCCCAGCCCCAGCAGGTCTCCGCCTGCTTCATCCTGTCCGTCGACGACTCCATGGAGTCGATCCTCGACTGGTACAAGGAAGAGGGCATGATCTTCAAGGGCGGTTCGGGCGCCGGTCTGAACCTCTCCCGGATCCGCTCCTCCAAGGAGCTGCTGTCCTCCGGCGGCAACGCCTCCGGCCCCGTCTCCTTCATGCGGGGCGCCGACGCCTCCGCCGGAACGATCAAGTCCGGCGGCGCCACCCGGCGCGCGGCCAAGATGGTCATCCTCGACGTCGACCACCCCGACATCGAGGGCTTCATCGAGACCAAGGTCAAGGAAGAGGAGAAGATCCGCGCGCTGCGCGACGCGGGCTTCGACATGGACCTCGGTGGCGACGACATCACCTCCGTGCAGTACCAGAACGCCAACAACTCGGTCCGGGTGAACGACGAGTTCATGAAGGCCGTGGAGGCCGGCGGCAAGTTCGGGCTGCGCGCCCGGATGACCGGCGAGGTCATCGAGGAGGTCGACGCCAAGGCGCTCTTCCGCAAGATGGCCGAGGCCGCGTGGGCGTGCGCCGACCCGGGCATCCAGTACGACGACACCATCAACCACTGGCACACCTGTCCCGAGTCCGGCCGGATCAACGGCTCGAACCCGTGCAGCGAGTACATGCACCTGGACAACACGTCCTGCAACCTCGCCTCGCTCAACTTGATGAAGTTCCTCAAGGACGACGGCGAGGGCAACCAGTCCTTCGACGCCGAGCGCTTCTCCAAGGTCGTCGAGCTGGTCATCACCGCGATGGACATCTCCATCTGCTTCGCGGACTTCCCGACCCAGAAGATCGGCGAGAACACCCGCGCCTTCCGCCAGCTGGGCATCGGCTACGCCAACCTCGGCGCCCTGCTGATGGCCACCGGCCACGCCTACGACAGCGACGGCGGTCGCGCGCTCGCCGGGGCGATCACCTCGCTGATGACCGGCACCTCCTACCGCCGCTCCGCCGAGCTGGCCGCGGTCGTCGGCCCGTACGACGGCTACGCCCGCAACGCCGAGCCGCACAACCGCGTCATGCGGCAGCACTCGGACGCCAACGCCGCCGCCCCCCGCATGGACGACCTGGACACCCCGATCTGGGCCGCCGCCACGGAGGCGTGGCAGGACGTGCTGCGCCTCGGTGCGAAGAACGGTTTCCGCAACGCCCAGGCGTCCGTCATCGCCCCCACCGGCACCATCGGTCTGGCGATGTCCTGCGACACCACCGGCCTGGAGCCCGACCTCGCCCTGGTCAAGTTCAAGAAGCTGGTTGGCGGCGGCTCGATGCAGATCGTCAACGGCACCGTGCCGCAGGCGCTGCGCCGCCTCGGCTACCAGGAGGAGCAGATCGAGGCGATCGTCGCCCACATCGCCGACCACGGCAACGTGATCGACGCGCCCGGTCTGAAGACCGAGCACTACGAGGTCTTCGACTGCGCCATGGGCGAGCGCTCCATCTCCGCGATGGGGCACGTCCGGATGATGGCCGCGATCCAGCCCTGGATCTCCGGCGCGCTCTCCAAGACGGTCAACATGCCGGAGTCGGCGACCGTCGAAGAGGTCGAGGAGATCTACTTCGAGGCGTGGAAGATGGGCGTCAAGGCGCTCGCGATCTACCGCGACAACTGCAAGGTCGGCCAGCCCCTCTCCGCCAAGACCAAGGAGAAGGAGAAGGCGGAGATCACCGAGAAGTCCGAGGAGACCATCCGGGCCGCGGTGGAGAAGGTCGTCGAGTACCGACCGGTCCGCAAGCGCCTGCCCAAGGGCCGTCCGGGGATCACCACCTCCTTCACGGTCGGTGGCGCCGAGGGCTACATGACCGCGAACTCCTACCCGGACGACGGTCTCGGCGAGGTCTTCCTGAAGATGTCCAAGCAGGGCTCCACCCTCGCCGGCATGATGGACGCCTTCTCCATCGCCGTCTCGGTCGGCCTCCAGTACGGCGTGCCGCTGGAGACGTACGTCTCCAAGTTCACCAACATGCGCTTCGAGCCGGCCGGCATGACGGACGACCCGGACGTGCGGATGGCGCAGTCGATCGTCGACTACATCTTCCGCCGCCTGGCGCTGGACTTCCTGCCCTTCGAGACCCGCTCGGCCCTCGGCATCCACTCCGCCGAGGAGCGCCAGCGCCACCTGGAGACCGGCTCCTACGAGCCGACGCTGGACGAGACCGAGCTGGACGTGGAGGGACTGGCCCAGTCCGCCCCGCGCCGCCAGGAGGTCCCCGCGGCCAGCGCGCCGCAGGTGGCCGCCGTCCCCGCGCCGAAGCAGGCCCACACCTCGGCCGAGCTGGTCGAGATGCAGCTCGGCATCAGCGCGGACGCCCCGCTCTGCTTCTCCTGCGGAACGAAGATGCAGCGCGCCGGCTCCTGCTACATCTGCGAGGGCTGCGGCTCCACCAGCGGGTGCAGCTGATCTGACCGGCCGCCCCTGAGCCGGGACGCTGCGGGCCCCGGGCCCGACGCACGCCGCTCAGGGGAGCCGACCGGACACTGACGCAAGGGGATCGACCGAGGACGGTCGGTCCCCTTCGCGCTGCCCGAGCTCCCGGTGGCGGACGCGGGTCAGGCGCCGCCCATCCGGCCGACGAACTCCTGCGGATCGGCGTCGAAGCCGCGCAACACCCCGCCGTACGTCCAGCCGCCCGACTCTGCCCGCACGAACTCGGCTATCACCGCCGACCGAGAGTCCGCGACACCGGTGAAGTCCTCGCTGCCGAGTTCGGTGTGGCCCTCGGAGACGGTCGCTTTGGTGTTGGACACATCTGCGAACGAGCGGGGCCGGTCGCGCTGTTGGATGACGACGCCCACCACCACGCGTCCGTACGCCGGCGCCAGGCGTTCGAGCTCCAGCTTCATGACCTCGTCCGATCCGAAGCCCTGGCCGGTGCGGCTGTCCCTGGTCAGCGTGATGGTGCCGTCGGGCGAGCGGGAGTCGAAGTGGACGACGTAGGCCGGATCGCCCGAGGGGGCGTCCGCCCGGTACGCCGCGGCGACGATGTCCAGGTCATGGGGCGCCTCCCCCATGGGACTCGGATCCCAGCGCAGGGCCACCTCGACCGTGCGGACGCCCTTGTTCAGGCTGCTCACCACTGATCCCTTCCCCGTAACTATCCGTGTTTCTCCGTACGTTGACCGTATCTTCTCCGACGGTGCGAGGCGAGGAGTCGGCGAGTGCACGCCAGTGCTCCGCATCGGTACGGCCGGCGGTCGACCCGGACGAGGGAGACCCGGGCCGCAGCACCGCGCCGTACGATGGCGCGGTGCTGGTCAAGTGGATTCGTTGCACCGTGGTCGACCGACATGGGTTCGAGCGGGGGCAGCGGAAATGGGCGGGGCTACTGGGAGAGCCGGGATTCCGGGGGCAGGGCGGCGGGTGGAGCAGAGGGCTCCCGCACGTAGCGCACGTCTTCGCCTTCTGGGAGAGCCGGTCCTTCTACGACTCCTTCATGGCCCGTTCGCACGACCGACTGGCGTCCGGGCAGGCAGGAACGTTCCGGGACGTGCAGGTCAAGCTCTTCGACCACCGGTTCGACGTGAAGACCGGCTTCGAGCCGCGGTTCACCGACGCGGACGTGGTCCGGGTCGCCCACTGCAAGGTCCGCGAGGAGCGGGTCGAGCACTACGCCCAGATGCAGGAGAAGGTGTGGAACCCGGCGATGGCCGGATCCCCCGGCATGGTGCGCGGCCTGTTCGGCGAGGCGCCGGGGAACGAGTTCCTCGTCATGTCGATGTGGCAGTCCGAGGCTGAGCGCGGGAAGTACCGCAGTGAGCGCGTGGAGCGGCTGTTGCTGCGCGCCCAGACGGAGGCCGACGTGGCAGCCCTCGCCGGCGACGTCGTACAACTCGAACCGTCCTGGACGGTGTGACCGCGCGACCGCGTCACCGTGCGTCGGCGTGACCGTGCGACGGCGTGACCTCTTGGTGGCCGAAACGCGCCCAGGGCCTAATGTCGAGTCATGGCACGACCACGACGCATCGTCCTCGTCCGGCACGGCGAGTCGGAGGGGAACGTCGACGACACCGTGTACGAGCGGGAGCCCGACCACGCGCTCAGGCTCACCCGCACCGGGCTCGCCCAGGCCGAGGAGACCGGCGGACGGCTGCGGGAGCTGTTCGGACAGGAGCGCGTGAGCGTCTACGTGTCGCCTTATCGACGCACCCACGAGACCTTCCGCGCCTTCGACTTCGCCCCGGGGCAGGCACGGGTGCGCGAGGAGCCCAGGCTGCGGGAGCAGGACTGGGGGAACTGGCAGGACCGCGACGACGTACGCCTCCAGAAGGCGTACCGCGACGCCTACGGGCACTTCTTCTACCGCTTCGCCCAGGGGGAGTCGGGGGCGGACGTGTACGACCGCGTCGGCGCCTTCCTGGAGAGCCTGCACCGCAGCTTCGAGTCGCCCGACCACCCGCCGAACGTGCTCCTGGTCACCCACGGACTGACCATGCGGCTCTTCTGCATGCGGTGGTTCCACTGGACCGTGGCCGAGTTCGAGTCGCTGTCCAACCCGGGCAACGGCGAGACGCGGATACTGGAGCTGGGTGACGACGGCCGCTACACCCTGGACCGGCCCTTCGCGCGTTGGCGGACGCCCGAGCCGTACGGCGTCACCGGGTAGCCGGCGTCACCGCACACCCGGATAGAGTGGCAGGACGATGAGCGCTGACCCCACCCCCGACCAACGGTTCCAACGAGCGCTGGCCAGCCTGCGCGGACTGTCCGTGGGGGACGCCCTGGGCTCACAGTTCTTCGTGCCCTCCCACTATCCGCTCCTCAAGCAGCGCGCCCTGCCGGCCGGCACGTGGCAGTGGACGGACGACACCGAGATGGCCTGCTCCGTCCTGGCCGTGCTGGCGGACCACGGCCGGGTGGACCAGGACGCGCTGGCGCGCTCCTTCGCCGACCACCACGACTTCGACCGCGGCTACGGCCCCGCCGTCAACCGCATGCTCCGGCTCATCAGGGAGGGCGGGGACTGGCGTGAACTCGCCGCCGCCCTCTTCAACGGCCAGGGCTCCTGGGGCAACGGTTCCGCCATGCGCATCGCCCCGCTCGGCGCCTGGTACGCGGACGACCCCGAGCAGGCCACCCACCAGGCCGAGATCTCCTCGTACACCACCCACCAGCACCGCGAGGCCGTCGTGGGGGCGATGGCGGTGGCGGCGGCTGCGGCTCTCGCCGCCGCGCCCTCGGGGCCGCCGAGCCCCGAGGAGCTGCTGGACGGAGTGATCGCCCTGGTGCCCCGCAGCGCGGTCGGGGCCGGTCTGCGCCGGGCGCGCGACATGCTCGACTACGGCGACGCCGGCACCGTCGCCGCGGTCCTCGGCCGTGGGCGCCGCACCAGTGCCCATGACACCGTGCCCTTCGCGCTCTGGTCGGCCGCGCGCTCCCTCGACGACTTCGAGCGGGCGTTCTGGACGACGGCGCAGGTGGGCGGGGACGTGGACACGACCTGCTCCATCGTGTGCGGGGTGGTGGCCGCGGGCCGGGCCGGCCGCCCCGGCGCGCACTGGCTGGAGCGCACGGAAGAACTGCCCGCCTGGCTGCCGGCGACCCCGCGCTAGGCCCCCACGCTAGACCCCCGCGCATCCGCCGTCCGCCGTCCGCCGTCTTCCGGCCGTCGGTCAGGCGTGCAAATGTTCGGAAACTGTCACGGTCGTGAACCAGCCAGGTCGCCGTCGGCCGTGATCACTCGACCCGCGGCTACCGTGTCGGGGCCCCGCGCCGGTCGATCACCGCAGTGATCGCAGGGCGGGCCCACACAACGCTCCGGATCGCCGTCGTGCAGCGCGCCCTGCCCGCGTGATCCGCCGGGGAGGGGATCAGTGCCCGATACACCTGTCACGTCGCCGCAACCGTCCGCGCCCGAGCCGGACGGCGGCACGCCCCAAGGACCGGCCGTCCCCGCGTTGCGTACCCGCGCCGCCACCGAGGGCCCGCTGCCGGCGTCGAAGGGCGCGGCGCGACCGCAGCCCGCCACCACCGCCACCCTGGGGGCCGCGCTCGGCACCGGCGTGCTCAGCGCCCTGCTGCTGGGCCCGGGGCTGGGCACGAACATCCTGCTCGTCGCCGCCGTCGCCACCCTCGGCGCGTACGCCGCCGCCCGCCGGGCCGGCCGCCGCCTCCGCCCCTGGACGTGCGTGTGGGCGGCGGGCGGGCTCGCGCTGCTGCTCGTACCCGCGGTCCGGGACGCAGGCTGGCCGGCCTTCCTGGCCGTCGTCGCCGCCCTGACGGCCGGATCGCTGGCCCTCCACGGCGGGCGCTCGTGGCACGGGGTGTTCCTGGGGGCCGTGGGACTGCTGGGCTCCATCGTCACCGGCCCGGTCTGGGGCATAGAAGGGCTGCGGCGACGGATGACGGCCTCGCAGGGCCGCTGGGGGCCGGCGGCACGCTCCCTGGGCGTCGCCGTCCTCCTCCTCGTCGTCTTCGGCGCGCTCTTCTCCGCCGCCGACGCCGCCTTCGCCGACCTGCTCGGCGGCCTGGTCCCCGAAGTCCCGGTCGAGGAGGGGCCCTGGCGCTTCCTGCTCTTCCTCGTCGGCGTCGCCGGCGCGCTCGCCGCGGCGCACGTCGCCGCCGCGCCCACGCACTGGGACCGGCTGGCCGTACGGCGCGGGCGCCCCCGGGCCCGCTGGGAGTGGGCACTCCCGCTGATCGTCCTCGACCTGCTCTTCGCCGCCTTCAACGCCGTCCAGTTGGCCGTCCTCTTCGGCGGCTACGACAAGGTGCTGGCGGAGACCGGACTCACCCACGCCCAATACGCCCGCCAGGGCTTTTGGCAACTGGTGCTGGCCACCCTGCTCACCCTGGGCGTCATCGCGCTCGCCCTGCGCTGGGCACCGCGGGCCGACGACCGCGACCGCCTCCTGGTGCGCTCCGTGCTCGGCGCGCTGTGCTTGCTCACCCTGGTCGTGGTGGCGTCCGCGCTGCGCAGGATGGACCTGTACGTCGACGCGTACGGGCTGACGCAGCTGAGGCTGACGGTGGCGGCGATGGAACTGTGGCTCGGGCTGGTGATCGTGCTGATCACGGCGGCGGGCGTCTACGGGGCGGCGTGGCTGCCCCGTACGGTCGCGGCGAGCGCAGTGGCCGGCGTCCTCGCCTTCGGGCTGGCGTCCCCCGACGCCCTCGTCGCCGAGCGGAACGCGGACCGCTACCAGCGGACCGGGAAGCTGGACGTGGAGTACCTCCAGGGGCTGTCGGCGGACGCGGTGCCCGCCCTCGACCGGCTGGCCGAGCCCCTGCGCTCCTGCGCGCTGGAGGGCATCGCCGAGGACCTCAAGGAGGACGCCGGGAAGCCGTGGTACGCCACGAGTTGGGGCGAGTCCCGCGCGCGGGAGATCCTGGCGCAGCGCCCCGTCCAACCGCCGGCGAACTGCGCTGGGCTGGTGTACCCGCTCAGCGGGGCCGCCCACTTCGACGGCGGCGGCCCCCGGCCGGTCCTGGACCAGCTCCTACCGTAGGGCTTCATCCATTCACGATCGCGATCAAGCATCGAGTGCGCAAGGAGGTGTGTGACGGAACGAACTCGGCTGTCACAAAAGGCCATCGGCAGTTCCGAACGCCTCCGCGTACGCTGATCCTGTGCGGGAGCGAATGGTGCAGCGGCGGACGTCGGGGCTCGTGCGACCGGCCGGGGACGGTCCGGCGCCGGCTCGAAATCGGCCGGTGCGCAACCGTGATCGGAATCCGGTTGTCCCCGGTGGGGGCGCGCGGCGTACCCTTGCTGGCGCCATGCCGTACGAACCACCCACCCACAGAGTCGAGCGCTCCATCCGGGCCACCACAGGCGCAAGGCTCGTCGCCGGGGTCGACGAGGTCGGGCGCGGCGCGTGGGCCGGCCCCGTCACCGTGTGCGCCGCCGTCACGGGACTGCGCAGGCCACCGGCCGGACTCACCGATTCCAAGCTCCTGACCCCCAAGCGCCGGGAGGAGCTCGCCGTCGAGTTGGAGCGGTGGGTCACGGCGCACGCGCTCGGCCACGCCTCCCCGCAGGAGATCGACGAACTGGGCATGACGGCCGCGCTGCGGCTCGCCGCGTGCCGCGCGCTGGAGGCCCTGCCGCAGCGCCCGGACGCCGTCATCCTCGACGGCAAGCACGACTACCTGGGCGCGCCCTGGCAGGTCCGTACGGTCATCAAGGGCGACCAGTCGTGCGTGGCCGTCGCCGCGGCCTCGGTGATCGCCAAGGTGCACCGGGACGCGATGATGGCCGAGCTCCCCGAGCAGTTCGCCGAGTTCGCGTTCGCCGCCAACGCCGGGTACCCCTCACCGGTGCACAAGGCCGCCCTCGCCGAGCGGGGGCCCACGCCGTACCACCGGCTCTCCTGGGCCTATCTGGACGCGCTGCCGCAGTGGCGGCACCTGAAGAAGGTCCGGGTCGCGCCGGAAACGTCCGAACGGGAGAGCGGGGGCCAGCTCGGCTTCGATTTCTGAACTGGCACCGCCGACAAGGAAGTCGCACACACGTGCCCACCCGCTGATGCCGTTCGAACCGGCATTTGATAGACATCCACCCATGCCTCTCCTTCCCGAGGAGCCTCAGATTCACGAGAGTGCCCAGGGTCCCCGCGCCACTCCGGCCGCCGGCCGCACCGCGCCGACCCCTCGTCCCGTACCCGGTCCGCGTTCCACGGCGTCCCCGCGCCCGGGGAACCCCGCTCCGGTCCGTCCCGCGCCGCCCAAGCGCGCGCACGCCCCCGCCGGGCAGCAGCCGTCACCTGCTGCCCCGGAGAAGAATCGTTCCCAGCCGCAGGTCCAGCTGATTCCGGCCCCCGAGGGCGGTGCGCTCGACGCGGCCGACGAGGCCGTCGACCTGTTGCTCGACTCCGGTCGGGCGCCCGGCGACGTCCTGGTGCTGACCACGGGGGAGCAGCACCCGTGGGCGGCGCACGAGCTGTCGTTCGGCGAAGCCGGCTACTGGTCCCAGCACGACGCGGGGGACGACGTCTTCTACGTGTCCGCCGACGGGATCGGGCGGGCCGCGACCCGGCCCGTGATCGTCGTGGCCGTCAACGGCGGCGACGACGACCACGCGGCCGGCGTGCTGCCCGCCGCCCTGGCGAAGGCCGGCGCCCTGCTGATCGTGTGCGGTGACCCCCAGCGGATCAATGCCGCGCTCGGCGCGGGCGTCTGAGGGCCTGAGGGCCTTCGACGTCGTACGACGGCCCGAGTCGTCGCGAGGCGGCCGGAGTCGTGCGAGCCGGTACGGGGACCGTGTGGTCACGGTCCCCGCCGCGGCGCGCCCCGGCCGTCGCCACGGCGTCCGGGGCGGTGCTGGCGGCGTCGGGAGGGCGGCGTCGTACGCCGCCCTCACGTCCGCCCGCGGCGGATCCTCAGCGGCGAGCCGCCGTGCGCCTGAGCGCCTCCGGCGCCCCGCTGGCGGTGCGCAGCTCCAGCGGCTCCCCCGCCAGCGAGCTGGCGAGGTCGCCCGGCGCCGAGGTGGAGCTGGGCCGACGCCCGCCCCGCCCCTCGCCGAAGACCTGCCAGCCGCCGCGGGTGAGGGTGATGTACGCACCGCAGCGCAGCCCGTGCAGCGTGCAGGCGTCCCGTAGCCCCCACATCCAGGCGCCGTCCTCCTCGGTCCACCGCTCGTCACCCTCGCGGCAGTACAGCAGCACGGCCGTGCGCACCGGCGTACGGCGGCGCAGATCGTGCGGGATCACCCGGCGGAGGTGGGCCAACAGCGCGTTACGGAACTCCCAGCCGTCCACGGGGGCGGAGCGACGGGCGAAGGACGCGCTGGCGGCGAGACGTTCCTCCGGATCGAGCACGGCCACCACGGCCGTCGTCGGCGTGGGTCTGTGCCGGGCGTGCAGCCCGCTCACCACCTCGCGCGGATTGCGCAGCAGCGGAATCCCGGCCGCCGCCCACTCGGAGGGTTCGAGCATCCTGGCGAGGCGGTTGGCGGAGTTGGTCATCGAAGTGGCTGCGGACGAAGCGAATCCGAAGGTCACGTTCCTCCCTTCGCATACGCGCCCACAGAGCGGGCAGGGTGGGATGGGGACGGAGTGAGGACGCACCGCGGCACGGCCCTATCGGACCACGAGGGGGCCGTGGACCGTGCGGGGAGCGCTTCCAATTCTTCCTGGCTCGTCCGCATGCGGCAACGAGCAATTCGAACGCACTGGCAGGAATAGGCTGGTATGCCGGTGATATCCCCACGCCCAGGCTTCCCTCTGCTCACTACCGTGCCCACGCAGTCCGCTCGTGAACCTGGGGACCAGCGGAAACACCCTGCTGCGGTAGGGGTCCCGCGGGCCCGTCCAGCAGCGCGGTTTCGCCGTGCGGCGCGCTGTGTCGTTGCGTCTGCGGCCCGTCTGCGGTTGTTCGCGCAGTTCCGCCCCCTATGCCCTGAGGGCATGGGGGGACCCCCAGCGCCCCTGTTTCGCTTCCCCCGTCATTGGTCTGCGGGACTCTGGCGACACGCACTCAGCCGGCGCGAAGGGCTGTACGCCGCCGGGGGCCGTCACGCTGAGTGAGCTGGCCGATGGGGGTCGCCCTCCGGTTGCATGGGGGCATGGACGATCTGGAGCTCCGCACCGAAGCCGACGCCATCCTCGCCGAGCTCGTCGGCGACCCGGGAGGTGCGGCGCGGCTGCGCGAAGACCAGTGGCAGGCGGTGGCGGCCCTGGTGCAGGAGCGGCGGCGCGCCCTGGTGGTGCAGCGCACCGGATGGGGCAAGTCGGCGGTGTACTTCGTCGCCACCGCCCTGCTGCGGCGCCGCGGCGCGGGCCCGACCGTGATCGTCTCGCCGCTGCTGGCGCTGATGCGCAACCAGGTCGAGTCGGCGGCGCGGGCCGGGATCGCGGCGCGCACCATCAACTCGGCCAACCCGGAGGAGTGGGAGACGATCTACGACGAGGTCGAGCGCGGCGAGACGGACGTCCTGCTCGTCAGCCCCGAGCGGCTGAACTCGGTGGACTTCCGCGAGAACGTGCTGCCGCGGCTCGCGGCCACGACGGGTCTGCTGGTGGTCGACGAGGCGCACTGCATCTCCGACTGGGGGCACGACTTCCGCCCCGACTACCGACGGCTGCGGGCGCTGCTCGCCGAGCTCGCCGCCGGCGTGCCCGTGCTCGCCACCACGGCGACCGCCAACGCCCGGGTGACCGCCGACGTGGCCGAGCAGTTGGGCACCGGCGCCGGAGAGGCCCTGGTGCTGCGCGGCCCGCTGGAGCGGGAGAGCCTGCGGCTCGGCGTGGTCGAGCTCCCGGACGCGGCGCACCGCCTGGCCTGGCTCGCCGAGCACCTGGGCGAGCTGGCGGGCTCCGGGATCATCTACACGCTGACGGTGGCCGCGGCCGAGGAGACCACCGCCTTCCTGCGGCAGTGCGGCTTCGAGGTCTCCTCGTACACGGGCCGTACGGAGAACGCGGACCGCCTGCAGGCCGAGTCCGACCTCCTGGGGAACCGGGTCAAGGCGCTGGTGGCGACCTCGGCGCTGGGGATGGGCTTCGACAAGCCCGACCTCGGGTTCGTGGTGCACCTCGGCTCGCCGTCCTCCCCGATCGCCTACTACCAGCAGGTGGGGCGGGCGGGCCGCGGGGTGGCGCACGCCGACGTGCTGCTGCTGCCGGGCAAGGAGGACGAGGCGATCTGGCGCTACTTCGCCGACACCGCCTTCCCGCCCGAGGCGCAGGTCCGCCAGACCCTGACCGCCCTCGCGGAGGCCGGCCGGCCGTTGTCGGTGCCGGCCCTGGAAGCAGCGGTCGACCTGCGGCGCACCAGGCTGGAGACCATGCTCAAGGTGCTCGACGTGGAGGGTGCCGTACGACGGGTGAAGGGCGGCTGGGAGAGCACGGGGCAGCCCTGGTCGTACGACACCGAGCGGTACGCCTGGGTGGCCCGCCAGCGGGCGGCCGAGCAGCGGGCGATGCGCGAGTACGTGAGCACGTCGGGGTGCCGGATGGAGTTCCTGCGCCGGCAGTTGGACGACGAGGGGGCGCGCCCGTGCGGCCGGTGCGACTCCTGCGCCGGCGTCTGGATCGGCTCCACGGTCTCCACCGAGGCCCTCACGGGAGCCGCGAAGGAACTGGACCGCCCCGGCGTGGAGGTGGAGCCGCGCCGGATGTGGCCGACCGGCATGCCCTCCATCGGCGTCGAACTCAAGGGGCGCATCCCGGCCGGCGAGCAGTGCGCCACCGGCCGCGCGCTCGGCCGGCTCTCGGACATCGGCTGGGGCAATCGACTGCGCCCGCTGCTGGCGGCGGACGCGCCCGACGGACCCGTGCCCGACGACGTCCTGCGCGCCGCGGTGGCCGTGCTCGCCGACTGGGCGCGCTCGCCGGGAGGCTGGGCGTCCGACGCCACCGCGCGGCCTGTGGGGGTCGTCGCCGTGCCGTCCTTGACCCGCCCCCTCCTCGTCGACTCGCTCGCCCGGGGCGTCGCGGACGTCGGTCGTCTCCCCTTCCTGGGCACTCTGGCGTACACCGGCGCCGACGGCGCGCACGCGGCCCGCCGCAGCAACTCGGCGAAGCGCCTCAAGGGCCTGTCCGCGGCGTTCGCCGTCCCCGACGACCTGGCGACGGCCCTGGCCGGCGCACCGGGCCCGGTGCTGCTCGTGGACGACTACACGGAATCGGGGTGGACCCTCGCGGTCGCCGCCCGCCTCCTCCGCCGGGCGGGCGGTGAACGGGTCCTTCCGCTGGTGCTCGCAGCGACGGCGTGAGGTCCGCCTTCAGCGCGGCAGGACCCGGCCGCGGACCTGGGACACCCATACGGGGTGGCCGCCCTGCCGGGCCGTGACCAGCACGCTCAGGGCGTCGGCGCTCTGGACGGGCTGCGGGGCCGCGTCGATCCAACAGGCGCGCTCGGCGTCGGGCTGGCGGACGAACGCACCGCTGACGTCGGTCACGTGGAGGGCGTGGTCGGCGGTGAGCAGGGCTGCGGACGCCTGACGAGCCGCTTCCAGGGCGACGAGGTGGGGGATGTCGTCGCCGTCGCCGTCGAAGAGCACCGGGTGCGCGGGGTCGGGCTCAAGTTGCCAAGTTCCCGGGCGTCCGGCCGGGCCCAGGACGACGCTGCGGTACGGGGCCCCGTCGCCGGGCGGTGCTGCCCGGCTCCGTAGGCAGGAGTGGTGACCGTCGGCCACCGCGGCGCACGACCGGTCCGGGGTGTTCAGGGGCGGGGCGCAGGTGAACCTCAAGTGTCCCGTCGCCAGGGGCGCTTCGGCCCGGCGGATGACGACGTCCAGCACGATCTCCACCGTTCCGTCCTGGGCGCGGAGCACGTCGACGCACTCGACGTCCAGGTCCAGGTTGCTCGGCGAGGCCCCGATGACGAGGGATTCGTGGTGGACGCCGAAGGCGAAGTCCCACGGGACGAAGCGGTGGTCGAGAGGTACGCCGAGCTCCGTGTGGGCGATGAAGAGCGCAGCCTGACGGATCGTCTCAGCAGCCTGGAGCGGGTCATGGGAACCGCCGTCGGCGCTGGTGAAGAAGGCGTGCGCCCGCGGCCACTGGCCGGTGAGGGCGTATCGGCCGTCGGAGACCCGCCGGCAGTCGGTCAGAAGGACTTCGGACATGGACGCCCGGTGCACGTACTCCCTGGGAACGGTGGTGGTCAGGGAGGCGGAACGACTGGTGTCGGGCGGGCTCCCCTCGATCAGGTTGCGTTTCGGGCCTTCCACTGTGCTTGCCGCAAAGTTCATCGACATCTCCATCGACGTCCGACCACATGGGCACCTTGGGCATAAGATACGGACGAACCGGTTTTGTTAACAACCCCGATGTGATGGAAGTGTTTGGACCTCGGGTAGACACCGTGCTCGATTGGTTCGTCTCGCCGTACGCCATCCAGCGCAGATGGAGCGCTCTGGTCCGGTTTTTCGGGCCTCCACTATGGAGTGAAGCGCTTGACATTCCCCGACAGCCTCAGAGGCGACCCCTCCTAAAGAACCAGTCGTCCGGTATATTCTTCGCCCAATCAGTGTGACTGTCCGTAATGCGCTGGCCCATGCTCGCCGGGGTGGGAGTGAAGGAGTCGAGTCGATGACAGGCCCGGTTCACACGGCAGTGGCGATCGTCGGAGGAGGGCCGGTGGGGCTGCTCCTCGCGGCCGAAGTGGCACGGCGCGGCGTACGGACGCTGCTGCTGGAAGAGCGGCCCGGCGTCTGCCCGCGCCCCAAGGCCACGACGCTGCACGCCCGTACGGTGCAGTCGCTCGCACGCGCGGGATACCTGCCCGCTCCACCGTGCCCCCGATCCGGCGGCGAGGTGTCGAGCCCCTTCCACTTCGCCGGGGTCCACGGGCTCCTCATCACGGCGCCGGCCGGTGAGCCGCAGCCGGTCCTCAAGCGCCCCCAGGAGCAGTTCGAGCGGGACTTCGAACGGCGGGCGCGCGAGGCGGGCGCCACCGTCGTGCGTGAACACCGGATGGTGGACCTGCGCATCGAGCGGGAGGGCGTGCTGCTGACCGCCGACGGCCCACGGGGGCGGATCGACGTGCGGGCGCGGTACGTGGTGGCAGCCGACGGCGCCCGCAGCGCCGTGCGGGACTTGGCAGGCGTACCGTCCACCACGCACCCCGCGACGGTCTCCGCGATGATGGGCATCGTCCGGCTGGGCGGACCCGGGGCGCCGCGGCCTGGCTGGCACCGCACGCCGCGCGGCTGGGTGTGCATCAAGGACATGCCCGACGGTTGGACGCACGTGCGGACCGTGGACTGCTCGGGGGCGCACCCCGACCGCACCCGCGCACCGGAGCTCGCGGAGCTGCGCCGGGAGGTGGAACGCATCCTGGGGCGCCGCGTCGACATGGCCGAACCGCGCTGGCTGACCCGCTTCAGCGACTTCTCGCGCCTCGTCCGCTCCTATCGGTCCGGACGCGTGCTGCTCGCCGGGGACGCCGCGCACGTGCACTTCCCCATCGGAGGGCAGGGGCTGAGCACGGGCCTGCTCGACGCGCTCAACCTGGGGTGGAAACTGGCCAACGCCGTGTGCGGCGCAGCGGCCGTCGACCTGCTCGACACCTACGACGAAGAGCGCCGGCCCGCCGCCGCGCGGGTCATCGACAACGTGCGCGCCCAAGTGGCCCTGATGCGGCCCGACCGGGCACCGGACTCCCTGGACGAGCTCCCCGCGGGGGTGTACGGCGGGGACCTCGTCCGTATCGGCCGCATGATCAGCGCCCAGGACACGGTGGTTCCCGCGCGGTCGCCCCGCCCTTCCCGATGGGAAGGGCGGTTCCTGTACAACACCGGGCTGGTGACGGGCGCGGGACGCTCCGACGTGATCCGACTGCTGCGGGACGGCCGGATGCTCTTGCTGCTCTTCGCCGGGGCGGGGCGGGCGGACGACGTCGAACTGCCCGAGACGTGGCACCGCTACGTGCGGGTCGTACGGGCCGAGCCGGTGGCCGGGCTACCGAGGGGCGCGGTGCTGGTGCGGCCCGACGGTTACGTCGCGTGGGCCTCGGAGACGGGCGCCGGCACCCGCCGCGCGCTGTCCGCCTGGATCTCGCCCGCCCGCACGTACCGGAAGGCGGGGTGAGCGACCGGCCGTGGCGCGGGACGCCCGCTCGCGCAGCGGTCGGTCGCGGCGCTCGGGGGTCAGGCGACGGAGCCGGCCGGGACCCCGGCGTCGCGGAGTTCCACGGCCTCGGCGTACACCGTGTCCCCCCGGGTGGCGGACAGGTCCACCGAGACGAGCACGGAGGGCAGGACGATGTTGGGCAGGACGTGGCGCAGCAGGATCGCCACGCGACGCCCGATGTCCTGGTAGTCGCTGATCGCCTGCGACATGCTCTGGACGCCGGCGAAGGCGCCGACGATCATTTCGGCCGTCTCCCGCAGGACGACGTGCGGCAGCAGCTCTCCCTGACGCTGCGCCTCCTCCAGCAGACCGGTGATGACCTCGGTCCAGCGCAGGAACGGGCCGCTGCGGTCGAGGTCGATCGCCTGCTGGTCGAGGGTGAGCCGTACCCCTGCCCGTACCATCGGGTCGGTTTGCAGTCGGTACGCCTGCAGCATCGTGGTGTCCACGACCTCTTGGACCTTGCAGGGCCGGGTCGGGGCGACCAGCATCTGGTCCTGCTCGGCGAGGACCGCCTGGGCGAGGTCGTCCTTGGACTGGAAGTGGAAGTAGAGGGCTCCCTTGGTCACGCCGGCCTCGTTGAGGACGTCCGTGATCGTGGCGGCCTGGTAGCCGTGCTCCTCGAAGACCTTGGCCGCCGCGGCGAGGATCGTCTGACGGGTTCGGATCGCCCGGTCTTGTTTCGCCACGGGACTGCCTCTCTCCACTCGATGAACCCGCTGGAGGCTCAGATAAGAAAACCGTCAGGTTCGTATCTTACCTGGACGTCGGAGCGAACAACGCAGGCGTCGATCAGGAAGTTTCATCACTTCCGAAGGAACGGACACCCGAGTGACCCGAGTTGTGAAGGTGAAGGAGGGGCGATGATCCTGGTCACCGGAGCGACGGGGGTGGTGGGGCGCCTGGTCCTCGACGGGCTTCCGGTGACGGTGGAGGCGAGGGTGCTGACCCGTGACCCGTCCAAGGTCGCACCCCGGCGGCGGGGAGTCGAGGTGGTGCAGGGCGACTACGGCGACGAGCCGTCACTGGCGGCGGCCCTGCGCGGAGTGCGCAGGGCCCTGTTGGTGACGAACCGGGTGGGCGGTACGGACGACGCCGCGTTCCTGCGGGCCGCACGGCGGGCCGGGGTCGGGCAGGTGGTGAAGGTCTCCTCGGCCGCGGTGCTCGACGCCGGCGCGACGGACGCCGTCACCCGCTGGCAGCGCAGGAGCGAGCAGGAGGTACGGGCGTCCTCGCTGCGCTGGACTCTCCTCAGGCCGCGTTCCTTTATGACCAACACCCTGGCCTGGGCTGACGGCGTCCGCGCCGAGGGGGTGGTGCGAGCTCTGCACGGAATTTCCGCCAATGCCGGTGTGGACCCCCGGGACGTTGCCGCCGTCGCGGTCCTGGCACTCACCGAGAACGGGCACGAGGGACGGTCCTACACTCTGACCGGACCTGAGGCGATCAGCGCCGTCCAGCAGACGGAGCTGATCGGACGCGCCGTCGGGCGGCGCCTGGAGTTCGTCGAGCTCACCGCCGAACAGGCCCGCTCTGCCCTGCTGCGACGGCACCCGCCCGAGGTGGCCGAGGCGCTGCTGCAGAGCGCGGGGCGCCAGCTGGCCGGGGCGAAGGTCGGGGTCGAGCCCATGGTGGAACGGCTGACCGGCCGGCCGGCGACGCCGTTTCGCACCTGGGCCGTGGACCACGCGGCGCGCTTTCGCGCCGCGTGACCCCGGGGCGCCGGGCGGTGACGCCGCCGGGACTTCGCGGTGTACGGGCCTCAGACGAGGGGCGCCGGGTCGGCGGTGACCGTCGCAAGGAACGCCTCCGCGCCGCCTTGGAGGCCACGGATCTGCATCGCGGTCCCGCCGTGGGCGGAGTCGACGCGCCGGGCTTCGATGACGCAGGGCGCGTCGAGTTCGACGTAGCGCACGAACGCCGACTCGATCGCGAGCGGCAGTTGGAAGGAGGGGCCCAGGAGGGAGATCGCGGCCTGGCGCGCCGCCTCGATCAGGAGCATGCCCGGCACGTGGTCGACGGGGTGGTCGAAGAGGATCGGATGCTGGGTGTCGACGCGCAGCGTCCAGCGGTCCGGCTCGCCGATCGGAGACAGGACGACGTCCATCGGCGACATCCGCCCCACGCTCTGCGGCGGTACGGGGGCGGTCAGCGGGACCACCGTGCCGCTGAGTTCGCCGCGGACGCGACGGTAGACCGTGGGATTCATGCAGGTGTACGTGCCGCTGCCGGTGGCGACGACCCGTCGGCCGCTGCGGAGCACGGCTTCGAAACGCCCTCCGGTGGGCGTACCGCGGCGCTCGCGCAGCTCGGGGAAGGTCACGTCGACGTCAATGCCGGCGGGTGTCGCACCGATGCGCAGGTGTTGCGGCTGCACCGAAACCGACAGCTCGCTCAGTAGGAACTGGTACCCGAGCGGGACGCCTAGCTCAGCGTGTGACAGAAGCGTAACCGACTGCCGGATTGTTTCTGCGGCAAGCAGTGGATCGTAGTGAGTGGCGGGCGTCAGCGAGAAAAAGCTGTGGTGGCGGGGCCACTGCGCCGTGACCGCGAAGTGCAGCGGACCTCGCCTGTCCCAGTCGCTCAGCAGCACCTCGGCGAGCGCGGCCCGGTGGACGAACTCCTTCGGCACCGTGGTGGTGAGGCGGAGCGGCTGTTGCTGCCCAGGGTCGGTCGGCCGCAGGTGGCGGGCCGGTTGACGAACCCACTGGCGGTGCAGGGTGCTCGTCGAAGCAGTGGTCTGCATAGCGATCTCCCCCATGTTGTGAAGCGAAGCGCTGTGCTGCGCCCCCCAATGAACATACCTGCGCACCGGTTTTGTTTCCAGCCTTGGAAGGGGGCAAGATGCGCCACGGAAAGTGGGGGCACCCCCGTGTGCGGCTACAGGACGGGGGTGCCCCTGTGGAGTTGCGGGGGGAGGTGCCGGGGCGGGTGAGCCCGGCGAGACGTACCAAGAAGGGCTTAGGTGAGCCGTGAGGGTGCGGGGCCCGCATTGGCGCAGTGGGCTGCTTCCGAGGCGGCCAGTCGGGGCATGATGAGGCGCCAGAACCGGGTGAGCGTGGCCGGTGAGAGCCAGTCGGGCTCGGTGCGGGCCAGGGACTCGAATCCGGTGGTCGCCCCGACGACTGTGGCGACCATGTCCTCCTCGGTCACCCCATCGGCCAGCAGGCCCTCCTCGGCGGCCTCGGCGACCAGTCGCTCGACGCAGGACTGCCATTCCTGGCACAGGTCGAGGCCGGCGCCGTGCGGCGACCGGCAGTTGAGCTGGTAGCCGGCGCGCGCCACGACGTCCTCACGCATCCGCCTGCCCAGGGCGTACGTGATGCTGGTGAGCCGCTGGAGCGCGTTCATCCCGGGCTCTTGTGCTTCGGTCGCCGCCCTGCGCAGGGCCGTGGCCGCAGTGGCCTCGACCGTGGACGCCACGGCGGCCTTGGTCGGGAAGTGGAAGTGGAGGGCCCCGGGGGTGACTCCTGCGCTCGCGCTGATCTCCGAGAGCTTCGCCTGGACGTACCCGTGCCGCTCGAACGCCTCGGCCGCGGCGCGGATCAGCGACTGACGGGTGCGCACGGCGCGCTCTTGCTTCATGGGTGGCGGCTCCTCGGGCAGCTTCTGACCCGAGAGGATACCAGGATGACGGTATTCTTGATTGCTCGGTGGGTGCTTGCGCAGGCTCGGTCCAGCAGGATTTGCTGCCTTTTTGGTGACCGTTCGCGTCACGCGACTGCCTTGAACCGGCCTTGAGTCTCCGTCGACCTCGGTCTCGACAGGCTTGAAGCCCGCTTCCCGGTATGTTTGGCTCCTGGTAAGCCGTCGATTCATGCCGAAGCCTCCCTGCCGCAGTGCCCTGTCCGCTGGTGGAACGGGGGCGGTGGCGCTCGGGGCCAGGGTGGCCCGAGGGGTTCGAGCGGCAACGTCACCACAGCTCAGCGTAGTTGTGCTCCCGACTCCCGCAGTCGTACCTGATCCCCCGGGGTGCGGCTGTGGGTCTCGTCGATCTCCCCCTGCCCGTCAAGAACGCGTTAAAACCCGTTGAGGGCGTGACCGTACCAGCCGGTCTGCGCGCCCCCATCTAACGTATGGCCGGTTTGTTTTGCCCTCGTTGGAGGGATGGGGCTGGGCCTCCATGGCACGGGTAGTGCTGGTTTGGCCTGCGCTGTTGGCGTTCTGGCGTGGAGCGACGGCCTGTCGAACTCACGCTTCGGTCAGGGTGGTTGAGGTGGGAAGGTGCAGCTCATGGCTGTGCCCTGGGTCGTCGTGTGTGATGTCTCAAAGTGAACTCTTGCCAAGAAAAAAACGGGTGCCGCGGTTTTGTATTGACAGACCGGTGCGCCTGTTTTTTAATCGAATCAGTACCGAGAAAGGCTCAGGCCGCAGACCTCGGACGACCCGGTGATCCGTGACAAGCATGAACTTGGAACAGGGGGATACGGCGTGGACATCGAAGTACTGGGTGCATTGGCCGTCAGGGAACACGGCATCCCCGTCACACCGTCCGCCCGCAAGCCGCGTCAGGTGTTGGCGTTGCTGGCGCTCCACGCCGACCAGGTCGTCCCCGTGGACCTGTTGATAGAGGAGTTGTGGGAGGACAGCCCCCCGCGCAGCGCCCGCACCACCTTGCAGACCTACATCCTCCAGTTGCGCGAGCTGATCACCGCGGCCCTGAAGTCCGTGGCGGACGGCACCGAAACGCGTACCGCCAAGGACGTCGTCGTCACCGCCCCCGGCGGCTACCTGCTCAAGGCGTCCCCGGGCACCAGCGACGTGCGCGAGTTCGACCGGTTGGCCGGCATGGGCTACCGCGCGCTGGACGCCGAGGACTTCCGCGGCGCGAGCCGCGCGCTCGGCGAGGCGCTGGCCCTGTGGAACGGCAGCGCGCTCGCCGGCATCCAGGCAGGACCACAGCTGGCGATGGAGGTCCGCCGGCTGGAGGAGAGCCGGCTGTGCGCGGTCCACCAGCGCATCGAGGCGGACCTGCGACTGGGCCGGCACCGTGAGGTGCTGGGCGAGCTGACCGTACTGGCCAGCCGTTACCGCACCCACGAGAACCTGCACGGCCAGCTCATGCTCGCGCTGCACCGCTCAGGGCGGCGCGGCGAGGCCCTGGACGTCTATCAGCGGCTGCGGCAGTCCTTGGTGCGGGACTTAGGTCTGGAGCCCTCGGCCGGACTGCGTCGGCTCCAGCGCTCGATCCTCATGACCGGCCCGGAAGTGGCGCTCGACGCCCCCGCCCAGGCGCCGGCCCCGACCACCGCCGACCGGATGGTCAGGACCGGCTGAGCCCCTGCCCGCGGCGCACCCGCGAAGGTGCGGTGCGGGCGGGGTCGAGCGGCGGTGGAGAGAGCGCGCAGGACACGGAGGACCGGAACCGATCCGGGAGCCGTGTGCTGCGCGCCCTTCTGCGTTGCCCGACTCCCAGCGCCCCTGCCTCTCCTGGCCCTCCTCGCCCCTGTGGTCCTCCCTCACCCACCTGCGCTCGTTCGTGTCGTCACCGCTCGTCGTCCACGGCTCCCGCCGTGTTCGCCAGCCGCGCCGCGAGCGCGCGGTGCGACCGGCTCAGCTCGTCGACGCGCTGCCGCAGGAGGAGGAGTTCGGCGCTCACGTCCGCCGGTACGGACAGCGGCGAGGACGGGGGCCAGGCCAGCTCCGGGGAATGCCTCAAGACCGCCTCCATCCGGCTGCGCAGAGCCGGGCCCGGCTCGATTCCCAGCGTGCCGACCAGATGGCGGCGGGCCCTCTCGTACGTACCGAGGGCCTCGGCCTGTCGGCCCGAGCGGTACAGGGCGACCATCAGGAGGTCGTAGAAGCGTTCGCGCACGGGGTGGTCCTCGGTCAGCCGCTCCAACTCGCCCGTGATCTCGCCGTGGCGACCGCAGGCGAGCCCCGCCTCGTGCAGTGCTTCCAGGGCGGTGAGCCGCTGCTCCTCCAGCCGGTCCGCCTCGGCCCGGCCGATCGAGCCCTGTCCGCTGTCCCGGAGCGCCGGCCCCTGCCACAGGGAGAGCCCGAGCCGCAGCAACTCCACGGCCCGGCCCGGGTCGACGGGCAGCACGGAGCGCCCCTGGGCGGACAGCCGTTCGAAGCGGGCGGCGTCCGTGCCCACCCCGTCCAGGGCGAACAGGTACCCGGTGGGCAGCGCACGGATCCAACCGAGCCGGGTGGGGGACGGCGGCAGCAGCCGGCGCAGCCTGGTCGCATGGGCCTGGAGCGCGTTGACGGCGTTGGCCGGGGGCTCCTCGCCCCACAGCTCCTCCACGAGGACGTCCACGCCGAGCGGTTCGCCCGCCCGGCAGACCAACGCGCACAGCAGGGCGCGCTGTTTGGCGCCCGCGGGCGTGACGAACCGCCCGGTGCGCAGGTCGTGGAGGCCGACCGGGCCCAGCAGACGGAACTCCACCGTGGTGGCGGGCGGGGCCGCGGGTGCGCGGTCGAGGACCCTCATCGCGGCACCTGCGCACTTCGACCGGGCGCGTCGGCGACGCGTGCGCGCCGATCGGCCGGGGACGGGTCGGGCCACTCGCGGTACGTCAGATGCGAACCACCCACGTGGTGGAACGCGAACATGCGCAGTTCCATGGTGTCTCCGTCGGCGCGCTCCGGTTCGGCAACCGGGATCAGGGGCAGGGACCTGGCATCGGGGACCGGCGGACGGCGCCCACGGGCTCCCAGCCCCGGGCGACCGGAGTGCACGGGCGATCGGAGCGCCGGTCGGCGCAGGTCCCCGAGCCTTCGACGGTAACCGCCGCGCGGGCGCGCCGGGGCCCGCCGCGAGTCCCGGTCCAGCGCTCCTCCACCCCCTCTCCAGCACACCCGCCGACCGCGCCACGGTGCGTGGAGGTCCGCTTGAACACCGGTCCAGAGAACGGCGCCGGGACCTCATGGCGGGCTAGCGTGCTGACACCGGACGACGTGCCCGACCGCAGAGCCCCCGCGGGACCCCACACCATCGGGGTCGTCGACGGGCCGGGCGAACAACCCGACCAGGAAAGGGAGGAAACCGTGGAGATCCAGCTTCTGGGACCGCTGAGCGCCGAGGTCGACGCGGTGTCGATCGTTCCCACCGCGAGCAAGCCCCGGCAGATCCTCGCCCTGTTCGCGCTCCAGCCGGGTCGCATCGTGCCCGTGCCCACGCTCATCGAGGAGCTGTGGGGGACCGAGATCCCCCGGAGCGCGATGACGACGCTCCAGACGTACGTGCTCACCCTGCGTCGGAACCTGGGGACCGCGATGGGGCCGGGCGCCCCCGTGGCCGTCAAGGAGGTCATCGCCACCCGGCACGGCGGTTACGTGCTCCAGATCCCCGCGGACCGGGTCGACGTCAGCCGGTACGAGCGGCTGGTGGCGGCCGGGCAGGAGGCTTTCGAGCGCGGCGACGACGAGGGCACCGCGGCGCTGCTGCGCCAGGCACTCGGCATGTGGCAGGGCCCGCCGCTGGTCGACGTGCGCACCGGGCCCGTGCTCTCCATCGAGGTCATGCGGCTCCAGGAGAGCCGGCTGGTGACCGTGGAGCGGCGCATCGACGCCGAGCTGAGGCTGGGCCGTCACAGTGAACTGCTCGCCGAACTCACCGACCTGACGGCTCGCCACCCACGGCACGAAGGACTGCACTCGCAGGCGATGGTGGCCCTGTACCGGGCGGGTCGACAGGCCGCCGCGCTGGACGTCTTCCACCGGCTGCGCGGCCGGCTGGTGGAGGAGCTGGGCGTGGAGCCGTCGCCCCAGCTGCGCCGCCTCCACCAGGCGATCCTCACCGTCGATCCGGCACTCGACCGCGCTTTTGGGGCGCGGCGCACCTCGACGTTCGACCTGTACGCGGCCTGAGTGCCGCACACGGCCCGTACCCGGCAGCCGACCCCCGGCACCGTCACAGCACGACGTCGCGGACCACGCGCCGGTGCCCCGTCCGCCAGGTGCCGGCCAAGGACCGTACGAGTACGTCCTCCACCACGCACACGTGCAGCCCCGCGGGCCCGCCGCCGGCCGGGGCGAGGCGCACGATCGTGCTACACCAGGTCCGTAGCGCACCGTCGTCCCGCGGGTGCACCTCCAGCTTGCCGATCGAATACCGCGGCGCCGGTGCGTCCGCGCCGGCCCGGGGGGACGCGCCGCACGCCAGTGCGGCCAGCGCGGCGTGCCCCCGCGCCGGTTCGCCGGGGGCCGCGGACTCCAGCACGGCGTCCGGAGTGAACGTCCGCGTCCAGCCCTCGACGTCACCGGCCACGCGCAGCTCCAGCTGGCGCACGTAGAACTCCTCCGCCTGCACATACAGCTCGCCGCACCGGATGCGCTGCTCGACAACCCCGGGACGGGCGTGGGCCACGGTGCTCATACGGCGGTCCTCCTGTGTCGACGGTCTCTGCCAAGGGTTCGCCGGCAGCAGTGTGGAAGGTCCGGGTCGAGTCGCGTTCGAACCTTCCTCAAGCGGGCCGCGCGAGCGTGGAGAAAAAGGGGTGCACGGTCGAAGGACGGAGGAGCGCGTGATGAGCGTCGTCGAGCAACCGGGCTACCGGGAGCACTCCGTGGCGGTGGCGGCACCCGCCGACACCGTGTACGGGCTCGTCGCGAACGCCGCACGGTGGCCGCTGCTCCTGCCGCACGTGGTCCACGTCGAGCCGCTGCCGGGCGCCTGCGGCGAGCGACTGCTGCTGTGGGCGGCCGACGGGTGCGACGTCGCCTCCTGGATGTCGCGGCGCACCTACGAGCCCCGACGCCGACGAGTCGTCTTCCGCTGTACGGGACCGAGCTCCCAAGGCGCGTTCGGCGGCTCGTGGACCGTGGTCGAGCGGGCCGGCGACGGCGGCTGCGTACTGACGTTGCGTCACGAAGGGCCGTGCCGCCCGGGACCCCCTCACTTCGTGCGGTGGCTCGCCGAGTTCGGGCGCCTGGCCGAGGACCGGCACGCGGGCAACGACCTGACGTTCGGCTTCGCCCAGGAGTTACGGGTGAGGGGGCCGGCCGAACTGGCGCTCGCCTTCCTGTACGGCACGGCCGAGCTGCCGGCAACGGCACCGCCGCCCGTCGCGACCGACGTCACCGAACCCGTGCCCGGCGTACGGGTGGAGACGGTGCGGCCCGACGCGCCCGGGGCGGCGCCCTCGACCCGGTCCGTACGGCTGTGCTTCCCGCACGCGGGCCGCTTCGTGCACAAGCAGACGGCGGCGCCCCTGGTCGCCGGGACCGTCGAGGTCGCCGGGCACACGGGGGAGTGGGCGCTGCTGCCGGACGAACGCGGGGCGACGTTGCGCGCCCGTCACCGCGTGTTGCTGCGCGGGACCGCCGTACGTCAGCACCCGGAACCCGCCGTGCGGCAGGGCCCGGGCCCCGATCTCGTCCGGGTCCGCAACCTGCTCCGCGCAGGGCTGGCCCGACGTTCCCGGGCCCTGCTGGAGGAAGCCGGGGTCCACGCGGAGTCCGCGGTCACCCTGCTGTGACCGCGGCCGTCAACTCGACGAGCTGGCCCGTCACACCGCTCGTCACACCGCCCGTCACCTCGGCCGCTGCCATCTCTGCGCGCAGCAGGCCGTAGGTGTACGCGTCCTCCAGGGCCTGCCAGGACGCTGCGACGACGTTGTCGCCGACGCCGACCGTGGACCACTCGACCGTGCCGTCCGACGTGGTGATCAGCACCCGGGTCGCGGAACCCGTGCCGTGCCGGCCCTCCAGGATGCGGACCTTGTAGTCGACGAGCTCCAGCTCGGCCACCGTCGGATGGAACCGCTGCAGCGCCTCGCGCAGGGCGTTGTCGAGCGCGTTCACCGGACCCTTGCCTTCGGCGGTGGAGATGATGCGTTCGCCGCTCACCCACAGTTTGACCGTGGCGCCGTTGGCGTGGGTCCCGTCCTTGAGGTCCTCGGCGATGGTCCGCCAGGACTCGGTGCGGAAGAAGTGGCGCGGCGCTGCGCCGGTCTCCTCGCGCAGTAGTAGTTCGAAGGAGGCGTCGGCGGCTTCGTAGGTGTAGCCCTTGAGTTCGTGTTCCTTCACTCGTGCCACGACTCGGCCGACGAGTTCGCGGTCGTTGCCGAGGTCGATGCCGAGTTCTCGGCCCTTGAGTTCGATGGAGGC